>NZ_CP126539.1:1501666-1828888 GCF_030177755.1 Devosia sp. RR2S18 | reverse complement strand
GATGCCCAGATAAGTCAACCGGATGGGCGCAGGCACCACAAAAATTACCGCAGCAATCAGCCCCGGCACCATACCGATACCGAAGAAAACGATGGCGGGGATGAGGTACACGAAAGTGGGCAGCGTCTGCATGAGATCGAGGACGGGCTGCAATACTCGATAGAGATTGGGCCGGTGCGCAGCAGCGATGCCGATGGGCACGCCGATCGCCATGCAGACAATGCAGGCGGACATGACGAGCGTCAGGCTCTCGGTGGTCTCGCGCCAGTAGCCCTGATTAAGAATGAAGAGAAGACCGAGCGCTACGAGAAGGCACGGCTTCCAATTGCGCTGCAGCAACCAGGTAAGGCCGACAAAGACAGCGATGATGATCAGCGGGTGTGGCGTTTGCAGGACCCATAACAAGCCTTCAATAAGCCATTCGGCACCTTCGGCCAGCGTGTCGATGACACCGGAGAAATTGTCCTTGAGCCAGTTGAAGAAATTGCTCGCCCAGTCTCCCACGGGAATCTTGTTGTCCGTCAGCCACTCCAATGGCCTGCCCCTTTGGTCGTTGCAGAAAAAGGTGGATCAGCCTGACCGGGGGCCAGGCTGATAGGATCTTAGCGAGCGAGCAGTTCGTTTACTGCGGCAGTGGCGTCTCCGCCGTCCACGGTGGTGACGCCATCAACCCAGCTCAGCGGCAGATCGGGATTGGCCTGCATCCACTCCAGCGACGCATCATCGGCATCCATGCCGTCGTCGAGGATCTTGCCCATGATCTCGTTTTCCATAGGGAGCGTGAAGTTGAGGTTCTGCAGGAACGCACCGACATTGGGGCATTCTTCGACAAAACCGCTGCGGGTGACTGTGTAAACTTCGCCTTCGCCGCCGAAGAAGTCCTCGCCACCTTCAACATAGCGCATGTCGAAATTGGCGTTCATCGGATGTGGTTCCCAGCCGAGGAACAGGATGTCCTCCTTGCGATCGACGTGGCGCTGGACCTCCGACAGCATGCCCTGCTCTGAGCTTTCGCGGACGCGGAAGTCGCCAAGATTATACTCGTCGGCGTCGATCAGCCCAACAAGGTAGGAGTTGCCCTCGTTGCCCGGCTCGATGCCGTAAATTGTCGACTCGAGTTCATCGGAGAAATCAGCGATGTCCTCATAGGTCTGCAGACCCTTGTCATAGGTGTATGCAGGAACGGCGAGGTTGTATTTGGTGCCCTGGAGATTGGCGCCGACTGATTGGATTTCGCCGCTATCGAGATAGGGGCGAATTGCAGCTTCCTGCGAGGGCATCCAGTTGCCCAGGAAGATATCCACATCGTCGCTTTCGAGCGATGCGAACGTCACGGGGACCGACAACACCTTGACATTGACGTCATAACCCAGCGCCTGCAGCACCTGCTTGGTGGCCGAGGTCGTGGTGGTGATGTCCGTCCAGCCGACGTCCGAAAAAGAAACCGTTGTGCACTGAGCCTGAGCGAACGCAGCGCTCGAGACCAGCGACAGCGCGAGCGCGCTGGTCAGCGTAGCGGCGTGTTTGATCATAGCCATCTCCTTGGGCTGGAAGGTCGAAAATTGTCGATTGACTGGTCAATCAAAAACAAAATATGTGGAGATGTAAACCAGTTTTTCGACAATGGTGGAAAATATGGCCAGCAAGGGCATGCCGATTTTGCGCCGAAAGGCGCTGATCCTGGCAACAATCGCAGAGATCGGCGAGGCCGGCTCCCTTGACGTAACTGTCAGCCAGATTGCCAAGCGTGCCGGGATGTCTTCCGCGCTTGCTCACCATTATTTCGGCTCGAAAGACCAGATATTCTTGGCGGCGATGCGCCACGTCTTGGAGACTTTCAGGCTCGCCGTGTCTACTCGACTAAAAACCGCCCACGGGCCCGAGCAGCGCATCCGCGCCATCATTGATGCGAGCTTTGAACCGAGCCAGTTCGAACGGGAAATTGTCGCGGCCTGGCTGGCCTTCTACGTGCGGGCGCTGCAATCCCGAGAGACTCGCAGACTGCTGCAGGTTTATGCCCGCCGCCTGCACTCCAACCTCGTCTTCAACTTGCGCCAGCTTTTCGATGAAGCAACCGCGCAGCAAGTGGCTCAAGGTCTCGCCTCGCTGATCGACGGGTTCTACATCCGCCATGCCCTACAAGACGGCGTGCCCGACCGCGCCGGTACCCGGGAGATGGTCAAAGGCTATCTCGATCTCTGGCTCGAACGAAAAGAACGCGCTTGACCTCTCGCCCCAACATTCTTGTCCTCATGGTCGACCAGCTCAATGGGACCTTGTTCCCAGATGGTCCGGCCGACTGGCTGCACGCGCCCAACCTCAAGGCACTGGCATGTAGGTCGGTACGCTTTGCCAACACCTACACGGCGTCGCCTTTGTGTGCGCCGGGCCGTGCGAGCTACATGTCGGGCCAATTGCCCCGTCGAACCGGGGTGTACGACAACGCCGCGGAGTTCGCCTCAGACATCCCAACCTACGCGCATCATCTGCGGCGCGCCGGATATCGCACGGCGCTTTCGGGCAAGATGCACTTTGTCGGTCCCGATCAGCTGCATGGGTTTGAAGAGCGGCTGACGACGGATGTCTACCCTGCCGATTTCGGCTGGACGCCGGACTATCGCAAGCCCGGCGAGCGCATCGCGTGGTGGTACCACAATCTGAGTTCGGTCACCGGTGCAGGGGTCGCCGAGATTACTAACCAGCTGGAATACGATGACGAGGTGGCTTTCCACGCCAAGGCGAAGATCTACGACAATTCGCGCGGCCGAGACGACCGCCCCTGGATGCTGACCGCCAGCTTCACCCATCCACACGACCCCTATGTCGCCCGACGCAAATATTGGGACGTCTATGAGGATTGCGAGCACCTGGAGCCCCAGGTAGCAGCTCTCCCCTATGAGGAAATGGATCCGCATTCCCAGCGCATCTTTGACGCCAATGATTGGCGTGCCTTCGAACTCAGCGAAACCCAGATCAGGCGCTCGCGGAGGGCATACTTTGCCAACATTTCCTACATCGACGAGAGGATCGGTGAGATCCTCGAGGCGTTGCAGACCACCCGGCAGGCGGAAAACACCATCATTCTTTTTGTTTCGGATCACGGCGACATGCTGGGCGAGAAGGGCCTTTGGTTCAAGATGAGCTTCTTCGACGGCTCGTCTCGCGTGCCGCTGATGATCTCTGCGCCACGTCTCGAGCCGCGCTTGGTCGAAACTCCGGTATCGACGCTCGACGTCAATTCCACCCTTGCAGAACTCGTCGGCATCGACCTGGGCGAAGTGTCCCCATGGACCGATGGTGAATCGCTTGTGGAACTGGCCAAGGGCGGCACACGCACGACCCCGGTGCGAATGGAATACGCTGCCGAGGCTTCCTATGCGCCATTGGTGGCGATCGTTGAAGGTCGCTGGAAATACATTAGATGCGCGCTCGATCCGGAACTTTTGTTCGACCTCAAGGCAGATCCGCACGAGCTAACTAACCTCGCCGTCGATCCGGCGTATGCCGAGACGCTCACGCGCCTCAGGGCGCGCGCGTGCGATTATTGGGACCTCCAGGCTTATGATGCCGAAATTCGTGAGAGCCAAGCGCGCCGCCACATCGTTTACGAGGCCCTCCGGAACGGCTCGTTCTTCCCCTGGGACTTCGAGCCGCTGAGGCGCGCATCCGAGCGCTACATGCGCAATCACATGGACCTTAACGTCCTTGAGACCAATCAACGCTTTCCCCGCGGCGAATAGACATGATCAACCTACAGCCTCAAGCCAGCCATTTCATCGATGGCCAGTATGTCGAAGACAGTGCCGGACGCATTATCGAATGCAACTATCCGGCGACTGGCGAGGTGATCGCCCAAGTGCATTCCGCAACCCCGGCGGTCATCCACCAGGCGTTGGACTCAGCTCTGCGTGCACAGAAGCAATGGGCGGCGCTGGCGCCGGTGGAACGCGGTCGCGTCCTCCGCAGGGCGGCAGAAATCATCATTGCGCGAAACCGTGAATTGAGCGAGCTCGAAACCCGCGACACGGGTAAGCCGCTGCAGGAAACCCTGGTGGCGGACGCGACCTCCGGTGCGCAGGCGCTGGAGTTCTTTGGTGGGATTGCGCCGACAATCAATGGCGAGATGATGCCGCTGGGCGCTGACTTCGCTTATACCCGGCGCGAGCCACTGGGCGTGTGCGTGGGTATTGGTGCGTGGAACTACCCCACCCAGATTGCTTGCTGGAAGGCGGCGCCCGCGCTAGCCTGTGGCAATGCGATGGTATTCAAGCCATCCGAACTGACCCCCCTTTGCGCTCTCAAGCTAGCCGAGATCTTCATTGAGGCGGGCGCGCCGGCCGGCCTCTTCAATGTTGTCCAGGGCTATGGCGACGTTGGGGCGGCGCTGGCGACCGATCCGCGCACCGCCAAGGTCTCGCTCACCGGCTCGGTGGCCACCGGGCGCAAGGTCTATGCCGCCGCTGCCGATGGCGTGCGGCACGTGACCATGGAACTGGGCGGCAAATCACCGCTGATCATCTTTGAGGACGCCGATCTCGACAATGCAGTGAGTGCAGCCATCAACGCCAATTTCTACTCCAGTGGCCAGATCTGCTCGAACGGCACGCGGGTGTTCGTGCATGAGGCGGTGCAGAAGGCATTCATTGCCCGTGTCGCGGAGCGAACGGCAAGGGCCGTTATCGGCGACCCGCTCGACGAGAACACACAAATTGGGCCGCTTATCTCGGCCGCACAGCGCGACAAGGTGCTGTCCTACATCGAGATTGGCAAGGCGGAAGGCGCGCAACTGGTGTTTGGCGGCGCAATTCCGGCTGGATACGACAACGGCTTTTATATCGAGCCGACGCTGTTCACCGGTGTTACCGACGAGATGCGGATCGCGCGGGAGGAAATCTTCGGACCGGTGCTGTCGGTGCTCTCCTTCAAAACCGAAGCAGAGGTAATTGCCCGGGCAAACGGAACCGAGTTCGGTCTATCGGCTGGTGTCTTCACGCAGGACATCACCCGCGCGCACCGCACCGTTGCGGCACTGGAAGCGGGCACCTGCTGGATCAACACCTACAACCTCACCCCCGTCGAGGTTCCCTTTGGTGGCGTCAAGCATTCCGGTGTCGGGCGAGAGAACGCGCGTGCGGCCATCGAGCACTACACGCAGATCAAGTCCGTCTATGTCGCCATGAGCGATGTCGAGGCCCCATTCTAAGGAGCCAAACCCATGCGTGCAGATTTCGTCATCATCGGCTCGGGCTCGGCTGGCTCGGCCATGGCATACCGACTGAGCGAAGACGGACGAAACAAGGTCCTGGTGCTTGAATATGGTGGAACGGACATTGGTCCGTTCATCCAGATGCCGGGCGCCCTGAGCTATCCCATGAACATGAAGCGCTATGACTGGGGGTTCATGTCCGAGCCTGAACCCGGTCTGGGTGGCCGCCGTCTTGTCACGCCTCGGGGAAAGGTCGTCGGCGGATCTTCCTCAATCAACGGCATGGTGTATGTGCGCGGGCATGCTCACGACTATGACCACTGGGCAGAAACTGGTGCCAGCGGCTGGAGCTACGCCGATGTGCTCCCCTATTTCAAGCGCATGGAGCACTGGCATGCGGGCGGCCACGGTGGCGATCCCGAGTGGCGCGGCAAAGATGGTCCCCTTCATGTGACCCGGGGCCAGCGCGACAACCCGCTGTTCGAGACGTTCGTCCAAGCCGGCAAAGAGGCAGGGTTCGAAGCAACGGACGACTACAATGGGCACAAGCAGGAGGGCTTTGGCCCCATGGAGCAGACCGTCTGGCGGGGACGGCGCTGGTCTGCCGCCAACGCGTACCTGCGCCCTGCCCTCAAGCGCGACAACCTCGAACTGGTGCGTTGCTTCGCGCGTCGCATCGTCATCGAAAATGGCCGTGCGGTTGGTGTCGAGATCGAGCGTGGCGGCAGGATCGAGATCGTCCATGCGAACCACGAGGTGATCGTGGCGGCATCTTCGATCAACTCTCCCAAGCTGCTGATGCTTTCAGGCATCGGCCCCGGCGCTCATCTGCGGGAGCATGGTGTCGAGGTTATCGCCGACCGCACTGGCGTTGGACAGAACCTTCAGGATCACCTGGAGCTCTACATCCAGCAGGCTTGCACGCAGCCAATCACCCTCTACAAACATTGGAATTTGTTCGGCAAGGCGATGGCGGGCGCGCAATGGCTGTTCTTCAAGAGCGGTCCAGGCGCTTCTAACCAGTTCGAGAGTGCCGCCTTCGTCCGGTCTCGCGCCGGCGTCGAATATCCCGACATTCAGTACCACTTTCTGCCGATAGCCGTTCGGTATGACGGGCAGGCCGCCGCCGAGGGCCATGGCTTCCAGGCGCATGTGGGTCCTATGCGTTCAAAGTCGCGAGGCGCGGTGACGCTCGGGTCGGCTGACCCCAAGATCGCCCCGAAAATCTTGTTCAACTACATGTCCGACCCGCAGGATTGGGTCGACTTCAGGCACTGCATACGCCTCACCCGAGAGATCTTTGGGCAAGCGGCGTTCGATCCCTACCGGGGCAAGGAGATCCTGCCGGGCGCGGCTGTGCAGAGCGACGAAGACCTTGATGCCCACATCCGCGATCACGCAGAGAGTGCTTACCATCCGTGCGGCACCTGCAGGATGGGACGTTACGACGACCCGATGTCGGTGGTCGATCCCCAATGCCGGGTAATCGGCGTTGATGGCCTCCGTGTCGCCGATTCCTCGATTTTCCCGCGCATCACCAATGGCAACCTCAACGCGCCATCGATCATGGTAGGCGAAAAGGCCTCCGATCACATCCTCGGCCGCACGCCTCTTCCTCGGGAAAATGCAGAGCCGTGGATCAATTCAAATTGGCGAGTTTCTGACAGGTAGCGTCACTCACCGTCAGAGCGCGGCTGGTGAATGCCGGGATTCCACTCCAACCGAGACATGGCTGCCCGCGTAGCAGACCGGTAGCTTCCCGAACCTGATCAGCAAGGACGCGGGCGCACTGCAGGCATTGTCGGCGTCAAGCTCTGCGCCAAACATTGCCCGGAAGGCCGGACACCACTAGGGTGGAACATGCCTCTAATTTCGGTGTGGCCGCCATGTCCAGCTCGATCCGCAGCTATGAACCAACACACCGCCTTGCCAGCATAGAGCAGGCGGTCGACGCCTTCAGCCTCTTACGGGACTTCTTTGAAGGCGCCATCATCGTCGATGCACAAACGCGCATCACCTGGATGGACACTCGCTATCGCGAGTTGCTCAAGCTCGATCCGGCATTCAACCCGCTGGGCCTGCCTGTTGAAGACGTAATCCCCCATTCCCTGCTGCGCCGCGTGGTGGAAACCGGCCGCCCCATTCTGCTCGACATCATGGACTTCGACGACCGCCAGTTTGTGGTGTGCCGCATTCCCCTCAAGGACGACGATGGGCAGGTGGAGGGCGCCGTCGGCTTTGTCTTTTATGACAATGTCGATTATCTCGCGCCCATTCTCGAGAAGTTCGCCTCGCTTCAAAAGCAGCTCACCCGTGCGCAGGCGGCGCTGACGCGAGAGCGGCAGACCAAATATACGCTCTCGAGTTTCGTGGGCGTTAGCGACAGCGTGCGCGAACTCAAGGCCATGGTGCGTCGCTTTGCGTTGCGCGATGGCGCTGCCCTGATCGAGGGGGAGACCGGCACCGGCAAAGAACTCCTCGCCCATGCCATGCACCAGCAATCGGACCGCGCGGATGGCCCCTTCGTGGCGGTGAACGTGGCCGCCATCCCAGATTCTCTGCTCGAGGCCGAGTTCTTCGGGGTGGCGCCCGGCGCCTTTACCGGAGCCGATCGCAAGCCGCGCAAAGGCAAGTTCGAGCTCGCTCATGGCGGCACGCTGTTTCTTGACGAGATCGGCGACATGCCCGCCCCGCTCCAAGCCAAGCTGTTGCGGGCGCTCCAGGAAGGCGAGATCGAACCGCTGGGCTCCAATACGGTGAAAAAGGTGGATGTGCGCATCATCGCCGCCACCTCGCAGGATCTCCAGACCCGGCTCGCCGAGAAGTCGTTTCGCGCCGACCTCTATTACCGGATTGCCGTTCTCACCATCCAGGTGCCGCCCCTCCGCGACCGGCTTGAGGATGTCGGCCCCATCGCCGAGGCCCTGCTTGAGCAGATACCCCGAGCGCAGGATCAGCGCGGCTGGATCCTCCAGGTCGACGCTGTCCAGGCGCTGGTGAGGTACGATTGGCCAGGCAATGTGCGCGAACTGCGCAACGTTCTAGAACGCGCCGCCGCCATAGCTCCAAGCGAAGTTATCGATTCCGGCCTTGTGACCCGCGCCCTGCCCAAACGCGCCGCTTCTCCCGCTACCTTCAGATCCGGCGGTCTATCGACCACCCTGGCGGCCACGGAACGGCAGGCGCTGATCGACGCCATCGCTGCCAGCAACGGCAGCAAGTCGGCGGCGGCGCGGCGGCTGGGTGTATCCCGATCCCAGTTCTACGAAAAGCTCAAGCGCCACGCGATCTGATTGTCCGGCAAGCCGGACGGAGTCCGGACCTGTCCGGTCGTTCGGACACTTTGTTCCAGCCAATACTCCCGCAAACGCTTAACTTCGGCTTTGGCACGAAAGCTGCAATACCTTCTCCAACTAGATCGGGCCGCAAAGGTCCGCGACAAAGGGGATGGAGACGGAGTGAGCGAGCCAAAGCGCACCGCATTGGTCACGGGTTCGACCAGTGGCATTGGCCTGGCCATTGCCAGGAAGTTCGCTGAACTCGGCTATGACGTAGCGGTCAACAGCTTCGAGGCGGAAGCCGAAATTGCCCATTTAATTGCAGGCTTGCGGGGCTGCGCCAGCGGCCGCATCGGCTATTACCGAGCGGACCTCGCGGACGGGACAGCGAGCCATGCTCTAGTCGAGCGGGTGATTGCCGATTTCGGCACGCTCGATGTGCTGGTCAACAATGCCGGCGTTCAAAAGGTCGCTGCGGTGGAGGAATTCCCGCCCGCCGACTGGGACCGCATCATTGCGGTCAGTCTCGATTCCGCTTTCCATACCACGCGCGGCGCCGTGCCCGGAATGGCGCAGCGCGGCTGGGGGCGTATCATCAATGTCGCGTCCGCGCACGGCCTACGAGCCTCGCCGTTCAAGTCAGCCTATGTTGCCACCAAGCACGGCGTGGTCGGTCTCACCAAGACTGTTGCCTTGGAGGTCGCTGAAAAGGGTATCACGGTCAATGCCATCTGCCCCGGTTATGTCTGGACACCACTCGTGGCCAAACAGGTGACGGACCAGGCCAAGGTGCACAATCTCAGCGAAGACGAAGTTGTCCGCCAAATCATGTTGGCGCCGCAGCCCACGCGCAAATTCGTCCAGCCTGAAGAAATCGCCGAACTCGCTGCCTATCTCTGCTCGGACTGGGCGCGCTCTATAACCGGTACAACCATTTCCATCGACGGCGGGTGGACTGCCAAATGACCTCACCAGCAAATGACGTGATCCTTTCGGCTCAAGGACTGACCAAGCGTTTCGCTGGGTTCGTCGCCGTTAATGGCGTCAATCTCGATGTCCGCCGCGGCTCCATTCACGCGCTGATCGGGCCGAACGGCGCCGGCAAGACCACCTGTTTCAATCTTCTAACCAAGTTCCTCCAGCCCAGCGCCGGCTGCATTCGTTTCAACGGTCGCGACATCACTCGCATGTCGCCCGCCGCGATTGCCCACATGGGCGTCATCCGCTCCTTCCAGATTTCGGCAGTGTTCCCGCAGCTGACCGTGCTGGAAAATGTCAGGGTTGCGCTGCAGCGCCGGCAACGCGGTGACAGCTTCGACTTCTGGCGCTCCGAGAAAGTGCTGGCGGAACTCGATGGCGACGCTCTGCACCGGGTCGAAGAGGTTGGTCTTGTTGACTATGCCACCAGCCAGGCGGGCGATCTCTCCTATGGCCGCAAGCGGGCGCTTGAGATCGCCACCACTTTGGCTCTGGAACCCGAAATGATGCTGCTCGACGAGCCAATGGCTGGCATGGCTCAGGAAGACGTCACCCGCATTTCGGCTCTCATCCGCCGGATCTCGGCGAAGCGAACCATCCTGATGGTCGAGCACAACCTCTCCGTTGTGGCGGATTTGTCCGACCGCATTACCGTGCTCGCGCGCGGCGAGGTCCTTGCAGAGGGTAGCTACGACGAGGTTTCGAAAGACCCGCAGGTGGTGGAAGCCTATATTGGAGGCGGCCATGAGTGAGGCTCTGCACATGGACACGTTGGCCCCGCAACTGGCGGTGCGGGATCTCCAAGGTTGGTACGGCGAAAGCCACGTGCTGCACGGCATCAGTTTTGATGTGCAGCCGGGCGAAGTAGTGACGCTGCTTGGCCGCAACGGCGCCGGCAAGACCAGCACGCTGCGGGCCATCATGGGCCTGCTGCCTCGACGCGAGGGTTCCGTGCAGTTCGAAGGTCGCGAACTGATCAGCCTGCCCCCGCGCCAGATAGCCCGCGCCGGCATCGCCTTTTGTCCCGAGGAGCGCGGCATCTTCTCATCGCTTTCAGTCGACGAAAACCTGATGCTGCCGCCCACGGTGCGCCCGGGCGGCCTCACCCGCGCCGAAGTGCTCGACATGTTCCCCAACCTGCGGGAGCGCCTCACCGGTCAGGGCACCAAGCTCTCGGGGGGAGAGCAGCAGATGTTGGCCATCGGTCGAATTCTGCGCACCGGCGCCAAGTTCCTGCTGCTCGATGAACCAACCGAAGGCCTTGCGCCCGTCATCGTTCAGCAGATCGGACGCACCTTGGCAACGCTCAAGGCGCAGGGCTTCACCATCGTTCTGGTGGAGCAGAATTTCCGCTTCGCGGCTTCGGTCGCGGATCGGCACTACGTGGTCGAGCAGGGGCGGGTGATCGACATGATACCCAATGCCGACCTGACGGCCAACACAGCCAAGCTTCACGCCTATCTCGGCGTGTAAGTGATTGCCCGCAACGGGCCAGAAGTAATCGGGAGGAGAAACGATTATGACGACCAAACTTCTACTGGCAGCCTTTGCCACCACCCTCATGGCCGGCACGGCCATGGCAACGGACATCAAGATTGGCGTGCTCAACGATCGGTCCGGCGTTTATGCCGACCTTTCCGGCGAAGGCTCGGTCATCGCCGCCCGCATGGCCGTGGAGGATTTCAACGCAGCCGAAAAGGGGATCAACGTCGAGATCATCTCGGCCGACCATCAGAACAAGCCAGACGTGGCCTCCAACATTGCCCGTCAGTGGTACGACCAGGACGGCGTCGACCTGATCGTGGACGTGCCAACGTCCTCGGCCGCCCTGGCGGTCTCGGAAGTCACCCGGGAAAAGGACAAGGTCTTCATCAACTCCGGCGCCGGCTCTACGGCGCTCACCGGTGAACAGTGCTCGCCCAATACCATCCACTGGACCTACGACACCTACGCCTTGGCCCAGGGCACTGGCGGAGCCATGGTGGACCAGGGCAACACCGACTGGTTCTTCATCACGGCTGACTACGCCTTTGGCCACTCGCTTGAGGAAGAGACCTCTAAGGTGGTCGAAGCTGCCGGTGGACAGGTCATGGGCACGGCGCGGCACCCCTTCCCCGGCACCGATTTCTCGTCCTACCTGCTCCAGGCTCAGGCCTCGGGCGCCGACGTGATTGGCCTTGCCAATGCCGGTGGCGACACGGTCAACGCCATCAAACAGGCCGCCGAGTTCGGGATTACGCAAGCCGGCCAGAACCTGGCAGGTCTTCTGATCTTCATTACCGACGTCAACGCGCTCGGGCTCGAAGCCGCTCAGGATCTGGTGCTGACGGAGAGCTTCTACTGGGACCTCAATGATGAGACCCGTGAATGGTCGGAGCGCTTCGCTGAACAAAACGACGGCAAGATGCCGACGATGGTTCATGCGGGTGTCTATTCGGGCGTCCTGCACTACCTCAAGGCTGTCGAAGCCACTGAAGGCAAGGTTACAAGCGACCTGATGTCGACCATGAAGGAAATGCCGACGGACGATCCACTGCTCGGCGAAGGCCGGGTGCGTGAGGACGGGCGCAAGATCCACGACATGTATTTGTTCCAGGTCAAGAGCCCGGACGAGTCCACTGGCGCCTGGGACTACTACGAGCTGCTCGCCACCATTCCGGGGGAAGAAGCTTTCCGGCCGCTGGAAGAAGGTGGCTGCGAACTCGTCGCACAGCAGTAACACGCCCTGAATGTGCGCTCCCGCTGGAGCGCACATTCCACCACGCCTCACAAGGATAAGCCATGTTCGAGCTCCTCGGCATTCCGCCGCAGGCCCTTTTCGGTCAGCTTCTGCTGGGGCTGATCAACGGGTCGTTCTACGCCCTTCTCAGCCTTGGCCTCGCGGTGATCTTCGGGCTGCTCAACATCATCAATTTCGCCCATGGCGCTCAGTACATGATGGGCGCTTTCGTCGCCTGGATGCTGCTGACCTATCTGGGCGTCAATTATTGGTGGTCGCTCTTGCTGGTCCCCCTGATGGTCGGCGCCACCGGGATAGTGCTCGAGCGCTTGATGATCTCGCGTCTCTATCACCTTGATCACCTTTATGGTTTGCTCCTGACCTTCGGGCTGGCCCTCATCATCCAGGGTCTCTTCCGCAACTACTATGGTGTATCGGGCCTGCCCTACTCCATTCCTGCTGAACTCTCGGGCGGCACCAATCTGGGCTTCATGTTCCTGCCCACCTATCGCGGCTGGGTGGTGGTCGCCTCACTGGTCGTATGCTTCGGCACCTGGTTCGCTATCGAGCGGACGCGGCTGGGTGCCTACCTCCGTGCAGCCACCGAAAATCCATCGCTTGTGGGCGCCTTCGGCATCAATGTGCCCCGCATGATCACCCTTACCTATGGCTTCGGCGTCGCTTTGGCCGCACTCGCTGGCGTGCTGGCAGCGCCTATCTACTCGGTTAATCCAAACATGGGTGCCGACCTCATTATTGTGGTCTTCGCCGTGGTGGTGATTGGCGGCATGGGCTCCATTCTGGGTGCTATCCTCACCGGCTTTGGGCTGGGCATTGTGGAGGGCCTGGTAAAGGTCTTTTATCCCGAAGCTTCCGCAGTTGCCGTTTTCGTAATCATGGCCCTGGTCCTGCTGGTCAAACCTGCCGGCCTGTTCGGGAGGACTGCGTAATGACCGTCGACACCCAACCTGCAATAGTCGGTACCACCGCTGTAGGCACGCCGCGCCACCATGTGCTGATCTTTGCCGTGCTCCTCGGCTTGATGTTGATTGCGCCGTTCGTTCTCTACCCTGTCTTCCTAATGAAGGTGCTGTGCTTCGCGCTCTTTGCCAGCGCTCTCAACCTGCTGCTCGGCTTTGGCGGCCTGCTTTCATTCGGGCATGCGGCCTATTTTGGTGCTGCCGCTTATGTGTCGGCACATGCAGCAAAGGTTTGGGGTCTGACGCCGGAGCTCTCCATACTTCTGGGGACCTCAGCCGCTGCGGTACTGGGCCTCGCCATCGGTGCGCTGGCTATTCGCCGGCAAGGCATCTATTTCGCAATGGTGACCCTCGCTTTTGCACAGATGGTCTATTTCTTCTCGGTGCAGGCGCCCTTCACTGGTGGCGAGGATGGCATCCAGGCCGTGCCGCGTGGCAATCTGTTCGGCCTCATCGATCTCGCCAACGACCGCACCTTCTACTTCGTCGTGCTGGGGATCGCCGCCGCCGGTATGCTCGCGATCTACCGCATCATCCACTCCCCATTTGGTCAGGTGCTCAAGGCCATCCGAGAGAACGAGCCGCGTTCAACCTCGCTCGGCTACAAGGTCAACCGGTACAAGCTGGCGGTCTTTGTAATGTCCGCCGCAATTGCCGGTCTGGCAGGCGCCACCAAGGCCCTGGTGTTCCAGTTGGCCTCACTTACCGATGTGCACTGGAGCATGTCTGGTGAGGTCGTCCTGATGACGCTGCTGGGCGGCATGGGCACCATCTTCGGCCCGTTGGTTGGTGCAGCCGTGATTGTCACCATGCAGAACTACTTCGCCGGTTTTGGCGCCTGGGTGACGGTGCTGCAGGGCGTCATTTTCGTCATCAGCGTGCTGCTGTTCCGTGAGGGCATCGTGGGCGTCATCTCGCGCTGGATCAAAAAACCCCTGTAGGTCGTCCGGAGGAGAGTTCGGTGCAAAAAGTCTATCCAACCGTTTCCGAGGCGCTGGCAGGGTTGCTGCGCGACGGCATGACTATCATGTCGGGCGGGTTCGGTCTCTGCGGCATCCCACAGGCTTTGATCGAGGGCGTGCGCCTCTCTGGCGTGCGTGACCTCACCGTCATCTCCAACAATGCGGGGGTCGACGGCATCGGCCTCGGCACGCTGCTCGAGACGCGGCAGGTCAGCAAGATGATCTCGTCCTACGTTGGGGAGAACAAGCTCTTCGCCGAACAGTATCTCTCGGGCGAACTTGAACTCGAGTTCAATCCTCAGGGCACGCTCGCCGAGCGCATCCGCGCTGGTGGCGCCGGCATCCCGGCCTTCTTTACCAAGACCGGCGTCGGCACCATTATCGCCGAGGGCAAGCCCGTTCAGGAGTTCGATGGCGAGATGTATGTGATGGAGCGCAGGCTCGTCGCCGATATCTCCCTGGTGCACGCCTGGCAGGGCGATCACGAAGGCAACCTCGTCTACCGCAAGACTGCCCGCAACTTTAATCCGATGATGGCGACTGCTGGCAAGGTCACCATTGCGGAGGTGGAGGAGCTCGTCGAAACCGGAAAAATCCATCCAGATCACGTTCATACGCCGGGCATTTTCGTGTCGCGCCTTGTCCACGTGCCGGAGCCTGTCAAACACATCGAGAAGCGCACCACCCGTCCCCGCGTCGAGGAGACCGTCTAATGGCTTGGAACCGCGAGCAAATGGCCGCCCGTGCCGCGCAGGAACTGGAGGACGGCTTTTACGTCAACCTCGGCATCGGCATTCCCACCTTGGTTGCCAACTACATACCAGACGGCATTAACGTCACGCTTCAAAGCGAGAACGGTATGCTCGGCATGGGCCCCTTCCCCTATGAGGGTGAGGAGGACGCAGACCTCATCAACGCGGGCAAGCAGACCATAACCGAGCTGCCGCAAACCAGCTTTTTCTCGAGTGCGGACAGCTTCGGCATGATTCGCGGGGGCCACATTGATCTCTCCATCCTCGGGGCAATGCAGGTGGCCGAAAATGGCGACCTTGCTAATTGGATGATCCCCGGCAAGATGGTGAAGGGCATGGGCGGCGCCATGGATCTGGTCGCGGGCGTCAAGCGCGTTGTGGTCGTCATGGAGCACGAAGCCAAGGGCGAACCCAAGCTCCTCAAGCAATGCACCCTGCCCCTTACCGGACAACGCTGCGCCGATCTGGTGATCACCGATCTTGGTGTATTTACCCTTGCCCGTCGTGGTGACCCCACGATGGTGCTGATCGAACTCGCCGACGGCGTTACTGTTGACGAGATCACCGCCAAGACCGACGCCCGGTTCGAGGTTGGCCTTATCGAAAGGCAATATGCATGAGCGACATCGTTATTGTTGGCGCGGCACGAACGCCAGTCGGCAGCTTTCTCGGCTCGCTGGCGTGCGTGCCCGCCCATGATCTTGGCGCTACTGCCATCTCCGCCGCTCTCTCCCGAGCGCAGGTCGATGCCGCTGAGGTCGACGAGGTTATCCTGGGACAGGTGCTCACGGCAGGCCAAGGCATGAACCCGGCACGCCAGGCCGCCATGAAGGCAGGTGTCGGTGAAGGTGCCACCGCCTGGGGGATCAACCAGGTCTGCGGCTCGGGACTGCGCGCGGTGGCGCTCGGCATGCAGCAGATCCAGTCAGGGGATGCCAGGATCATCGTCGCGGGAGGACAGGAGTCCATGTCTCTTTCGCCCCACTGCCAGAACCTGCGCCAGCCGAGCAAGATGGGTCCCGTAACACTGGTCGACACCATGTTGTCTGATGGACTGACCGACGCCTTTGGCGGTTATCACATGGGCATCACGGCGGAAAACGTTGCCCGGAAGTTTCAGATCAGCCGCGAGGAGCAGGATGCTTTTGCCCTCGCCTCTCAGCAGAAGGCAGCAGCGGCAAAAGCGCAAGGCCGCTTCGAGGCGGAAATCACTTCTGTGACGATTACTTCCCGCAAAGGCGAGTTGGCGATCAGTCAGGACGAGTACATCCGCACCGACGCTTCACCGGAAGGCTTCGCTAAGCTTCGCCCGGCGTTCGACAAGGCCGGCACTGTTACCGCCGGCAACGCTTCCGGGCTCAACGATGGTGCTGCCGCATTGGTCCTTATGCATGCCGACGAGGCATCCCGCCGCAGCCTCACACCGCTGGCGCGCATCGCCTCCTGGGCAACGGCGGGCGTAGATCCATCACTGATGGGTACCGGCCCTATCCCCGCCTCCCAGAAAGCTCTCGAGAAAGCCGGCTGGTCGGCCTCAAACCTCGACCTCATCGAGGCCAATGAAGCTTTCGCCGCCCAGGCATGCGCCGTCAACCGCGGCCTGGGCTGGGACACCGAGAAGGTGAACGTCAACGGTGGCGCCATCGCGATCGGACACCCCATCGGCGCCTCAGGCGCCCGGGTGCTGGTCACGCTCCTTCATGAACTCGCCCGACGGGACGGCAAGAAGGGAATCGCCACTCTCTGCATCGGCGGGGGGATGGGAATCGCGCTCTGTGTGGAGCGAGGCTGAGCTCTCGGGCAGGATACGGCTTACAGCAGTTCCGGACCTTCATGGTTGATGGCAGAAGGGGGCCGACACCAAACTGAACGGTTCTGGTGTCGAGAGGTAGAATAGCTGCTATTCCGAGCAAATGATCTGAACGGCGGCGACCGCCTCATTCAAGCCGGCGACCCGTGCTCCCAGACGGTCGTTCGGACGACCTGGGCAGGGATCACCTCCCTAGCCGGCCTTGGTCTGTCGTATCAACCGCGATCGGCGGACCGGGCGATCTCTTGCCGCAATTGGCCCACCTTCGCTCCGACCCATTGCCGGGCGTCATCGCCGAACACCAGCCGCGAAGGCGCCTCTCCTTGCGAACAAAGTGCCACGATCTATGTGGCGAGTAGCTTCGGATCGCCCGGCTGGTTGCAGCTGGCCGCTTCCACGACCTACTCGCGGCAGCCGCGGTCGAGGGCTTCGGCATTCTCTACATCATCCAAGATTTGGTGGCGGCGCCGATTGGCGACGGCCGTCTTATCCGCCTGCTGGAGCATTGGCGCGAGCCGTTCCCTGGCTATCACCTCTATTACCCCGATCGGAGCGGAACTACGGCCTTCGAGCTATTCAAGAAGGAGCTTCGAGCGAGCAAAACCGCGTTAAAGATTGGGCGAGCGTCGGCGTTGGCACTGTAATCCGACCGTTTGTGGACAATCTCGCCAAATCCTTCAACGGCAACTTTCCCAATTTCAGGTCAAAAGCCGCCGGTCCGCTCAGCATAAATTGCCGGGGACCGCACTCGACTGGGTACTCTTTTCCCAAGGCGAGCGGGGATTGACCCACGAAACCGGTACTAGCTCCCATGTTCCGGCGTCTGTGAGCGTGGCTTACTTCTTGCTTGACCAGAAGCGACGGCTTTGTTGGAGGTTCCAAGTGCAGATCACAGCGGCCACGTTCTCCGATCCTACGATGCGTCCCCATCTCCAGGCCTACTATGAGAACCAGAAGGCAGAGGCGGTGGCGGCCTGGAGAACCCGCGAGCCGATCGCCGATGACCTCGTTTTCAGGCTTCCTGATAGAAACGTGTTTGCTGGCGAACCTATTCAGATCACTGCGGAGCAGATGGAAAAGGCCATTGTGCCGTTTGACAAGTGGCTCGACTTCCAGATTGATCGCTTCATCAATCCCGGTTTCGGGCACGAACGACTAAAGATGGCGCAGAAGCAACTCGACTTGGTGCAGGCGAACGGCCCTAATACCACTTCAGATGTCCGTACGACATTTTCAAGCAATGGCGTGCTGCTAGCCACGATCAACACTGATGGCACTTCCAGGTTGTCGAATGGTAGCGCGCAGTATCTCAACGTTATAGTGGACAAAGCTGACGAACTGAAGCTGTTCGGGCAACGGCGCGTCGACTATCTGACTCGAGAAATGGAGTCTGCGCTATGGGATCACCACGGAGGTCTCGACGTCACGAACTACTCCGACAACACCATTCCGACCAAGCGGGAATATGCACGGCTATGGCAGCGGGACTTTGATATCGATGCGCACTACGCATCCTCTTTGGCAGCGGCGCAGGCGAGCTATGACGACGCCCATGCCTGGCATCAACAATCACAAGAGTATCTCGACCAGATGCGCGATTTTCTGCTGAAGATGCAGGAAGCGTAGCGGCACTTAGAACGCATGCCCCGCAAAGCATAGATTTCGGGTCCGCATTTCACCCCTGGTGCCCGCCCCCGAAATCGTGACTGTGCGCCGACGCCGCGGCCCTAGCCAGCGGCTTCTCGCACGATATCGGCTATATCGCCGGTGCTGTGATTTACCAGGGCCTTGTTGAGCGACAGGATAATGCTGCCCGAAACGGTCTCGTGCATTGCGTCACGGAGTTGACCAAGCGTCTGCGGATCCGCGGCGACTACCATATGCTCGTATTTGTTGGCCTGCTTCATGGCATAGAGGGCATTCGCCAATTGCTTGGCAAAAGTCGCCTCGTCTGTTTGGCGCAGCGTTTGCTCTTCTGGGCGTGATCCGGAGGGACCATCGTCTGCCAAGTTCTTTGGGGTCAAGCGCCGTTCCTCGGCAAGTCTCATTGCATCCTTCACACCATGGCTACGGAGCAGAATGGCTTGATGCCCATCGGCTACAACGACAAGGGTTTGCTGGGGAATTGATACGACCTTGGACATAGAACAAACTCCTTGTTTCACGCGACAACGGCGCGTGAAGTCTCAACGGCGGCTTCGGGCGATTGTTCCGGACGATGAGGTGGCGATCATCGAGCTGGACGCCTTTGGAGGCAGCCTGGACGGATGTTCATGACATCCCTGTCTCAGCGGCGCTGCTTTTCGGCGGGTCTTGTTATACCAGCTTTCGGTGTGAGGCAGCTCGCCGGAGTAGAGTGATCATCGGCACCCACAACCACGCACCTGTTGTACTAACCTTGGATGTCGCCGTGGGCGCCTCCTACACCTGGACCTCGCAGGCCGGGCACATGCCGCGGATCGGAGCACCTGCAGCAATGCGAAAAATGTATCCCGTTCGGGCGGGAGGGGTAGCGAGCAGGAGGCCCCCAGCAAAAAGCCGCTCAAGAGACTGAGCGGCTTCACTGCGGTTAGCCCGAGCTGCTAGTTGCGGTACCAGTCCCTATCGCTGCGAGGCCAGCGGTCATCCCGGTCCCTACCCCAACGATCATCTCGATCCCGGCCATTCCGATCCCAGCGATCATCTCGATCCCACCGATCATGCCGATCCCGGCCGTCCCAACTACCATGTCCGGGGCGCTGCGGACGTTGTGGCTGTTGATATATGGGCGGAGTGCCGAAGTTGAATTCGAAGCTGAAGCCAGGCTTCACGCCGTATCCGCGGCTGGACGCCCGCAAGTAGTTGGCGGAAACCCAACCATCTGGACCGCGCTTCTCGACATAGCACCAACCACCACGGCAGCCAGTGACCTCAACCCGCTCGCCCCGGCGGAGCGCATCGACGACGCCATAGCCAGTGCCAGGCCCTGAGCGGACATTGACATTGGTGGTGGCTGCCGCGGGAGCAGCGAGGGCAATACCAGCGGACGCCAACATGATTGCGCCAGCTATTCCCGCCTTAAGCACGTTCTTCTTGATTTGCATCTTGGGTCTCCTCAACGCGATGGGCCTTAGCCCGGTAAACGCATGAAGCCCCCTCTCACCTGAACTGGATCTGAACCGGTATGTTCGGAAGAGTTCAGCATCTTAGCCTGCAGCGTGCGACTTGCCCGTTGCGCTAGCGCAGTCACCTCTCTGAAACGCAACCCGTCACTCTCGGCAGATATCCAGCCGCAACTTGGCGGCTGGACGCTGCCTTATGTGGCTCGTCTGCTTTCACCAGCGCTTGTGTGCGCTCAGCGTCAAGGTGCGACCCGCGCCATAGCCGCATGAGGTGAGCGACTGACAGCTGGCGACATAGCTGGTGTCGAAGATGTTTGACGCTGTCAAAGTAACACCCCAGTCGTCCTTCTCGTAGCGCAGGCTCGCGTCAAACAAGGTAGTAGCGGACACCTTCCTGGTGTTGTCAGCATCGGCCCAGGATTCGCCGAGGTGCCGCACGCCCGCACCGACGGTGACGCCTTCCAAGGTCCCATCAGCAAAGGTGTAGTCGACCCCGAGCGAGGCTGTCAGCGTCGGAATTTGCACTGGCGAGTTGCCGACTGGTGTGGATCCAGCCGCTTGCAGCACTTCGGCCTCAAGATAGGTCAAAGCACCTGTCACGGTGAAGTCTTGGGCGTTGAACCGACCTTCGAGCTCGGCGCCTCGAACATTGACCTGGCCGACCGCAGCCTGGACCAGCGGGTTCGCCGGATCCGGTCCCACGACATTGTTGCGGTTGATACTAAAGGCGGACGCGGTGATCAGCCCATCAATGAAGGTCGGCTCATATTTGATGCCGGCTTCCCACTGCTCCCCAGTCTCACTCCGGAAGAGGTTACCCGCGGCATCGGTGGAGAGCGTCGGATTGAACGAAGTTGCATAGCTCACATAGGGCGTCATGCCGTTCTCAAACTGGTAGCCGAGCCCAACCCGGCCGGAGAAATTGCCTTCCTCGCGGCTCGTCGATGTGGCGCTCAGGTCATTGTCAACACTGGTCCAGACCTGGTCGTAGCGGCCATTGAGGGTGAGAATCCAGTCTTCGAGACGGACTTGGTCCTGAGCATAGAAGCCAGCCTGGTGCATGGTGATGACATTGTCGCGGTAATAGAACAGCGGGGGTACAGCCGCACCATAGACAGTGTCCAAGACGTCCAGGCCCGCGACGGATGCGAAGCCCTGGCGCTCATCGATCGAGTAATACTTGTAGTCCGCACCAAACAGCAGCTTGTGCTCCAAGGGTCCGGTTATCACATGCCCCTCCAGCTGGTTGTCGACGCTAATGGTGCCAACGTCCGAGTTGTGGCCGAAGGCAAAGCGATTGAGCACCGAACCGGTCAGAATGCCGCCGGAATAGACATAAGCTTCATCGAGGTCGACCTTGGCATAGCGCGCATTCTGCCGCACGCTCCATTCGCCATTGATGTCATGCTCGAGTTCATAGCCGATCATCAGCTGCTGGCGGTCATAGAGGTCATATCCCGGCTCACCATAGTTGAGGTCCCGCGGAATGTGGAAGCCGCCCGGCGCTTCGACCGCCGTGCCGACATAAGGCAGGAATCCTGTGCTGGTATGATTAAGTCCGATCTGCTGATAGGAGCCATAGACCGTGAGCGAAGTACTTGCGCTCGGCGTCAAGGTGGCACTGCCCTGCACCACTCCGCGCAGATCTTCCGCACCCTGGGTTTGCCAACCGCCACCGGATAGCTTGGCGGTGAGCCGGTAGGCGAGATTGCCGTCTTCCGTGCCATCGCCCAGATCGAAGCCAAAATAGGCGTTGCCGAAATTGTTCACCCCGGTCTCGGTGTAGACGAGCCGGTCCCCGGTCGGACGCTTGCTCACATAGTTGACGATCCCACCAACATTGGCCCCGCCGTAAAGCACCGATGCGGGCCCCTTTAGAATTTCGACCCGCTCCAGCAAGAAGGGATCGATGAGAAAGGTGCCGAAGGCGGTCTGGTAAAGGGGCAGATTGTCGAGGAATACACCGGTTTGATCGGCCTGGAACCCACGGACGTATAGCCAATCGGTGTCGGCGTCTGTGCCGTAGGTTGAAGGGTTTACACCGGCACTATACCGCAGCGCCTCGTCCGCCTTGGCGCCGGGATATTGGTCCAATTGCTGGCGCGTCACCAGCGACACCGATTGCGGCAATTCGGTCACCGATACTGCCAGCTTGGAACCGGACGTCGTGAGGAGTGCAGCACTGCCCTGCCCTCCTACGGCATCTGCTTCGACCACGATTTCGCCTAGCGAGATCACCGGCTGCGCCAGTGCGCCCCCGATCGAGGCCAGTGCAGTACCGAGGAGGAGAAGTGGAAGGAGACGGGAAGCGGCCATGAACCTAGATCCTGCAGCGGCTGCGTCACAAATGTGCCGCAGCTTTGATGAAATTATGGTGAGTTAGCTCATCTTTACCGCGCGGGATTGTTCGTCCTTCCGGTTGGTTGAAGGAATTCACGGCGGAGATCAACTCGTCTGCGATCGATTGCGCACCCAGGCCGCCGGTGTGGCGCCGACATATTGTTTGAAGACGCGAGTCATATGGGCCTGATCGGCAAAGCCACAGGCAGTGGCAATCTCGCTGAGACTCGCCCTGCGAGCCTCCAGCAGCAGTTTCACCTGCGCCAGCCTCGCCTGCATCTGCCACTGGTGCGGTGTCATACCGGTCGAGGCCTTGAAGACCGAGCAGAAATATGACGTTGAAAGGCCCGCAAGGTCGGCTACGTCATCGAGGCGCACGAGTTCGAGGCAATGTTTTTCCAGATACTGCGTCGCCAGGCGGAGTCGCCGCGGCGAAAGCTGTCCCTGTCGTTTACGCTGACTTCGCTCCACCTCGAAAAGCTCAACCCAGATCGCCTGGGCCAAGCTCTCGCCGTAGAGATCATGCAGTCCCACTCCTACCACGTCTTCCGCAAGCAGCCGGGCTAAGGTTGAGATGCGGGCATTGTCGAACATGAGTTTCGGCTGCTGCAGGCGGTTGGCCGGGATCGCATCTCCGAACCGGTTCTGCAACAGGCCCATGTTGACGTGCAGATCGAGGTGACGGACATGCGCTCGCTCCGGCACAAAGGACCAGATTCGCATTCCAGCGGGTATGTAACTCACCTGCCCCATGGATTTTTCGGCGCGATTTTGCTGCGCGCTCAGGGAAATAGCGCCCGAGACGCTTTCTTCAAGTACAACGAAGAGGCGAGCATGTGGCGACACATATTCCCCCTGCGCCCCCTGGCTCGTTTGGACAGTCCAAACATCGGCCAACATGCCGTTCCAGCTTCGCCAGCTCGGTCCACCGCTTGGCGAAAACCCTTCGACGACCGAATGCATGTTTGGGTGAAACACAGGGCACTTCTAAGTTGATTATCAACATCAACTTATCACCCTGACAGCTAGGTGTCATCCGCGAGTCGCGGATCAGAGGTACATTGCTGAGACTTCGGTGACCTGACCCTTCTGATATCAGTTAGACATTGTCGAGCGATGTGCCCAGCCGGTCATGCGCTTCTCAATCCAGGCCATCAGCGCGTACATGGCGATGCCCTCGACAGCGAGCATCAACAGGCCGGCAAAAACGAGCGGCACGTTGAAGTTGGATTGAGCCGAGGCCATCATGTTGCCCAAGCCGCTGTTGGAAGCGACCGTTTCGCTCACGACTGATCCAACAAAGGCCAAGGTGATGGCGACCTTCAAAGAGCCGAAGAAATACGGCATCGAACGGGGCACGCCGACCTTGAGCATGATGTCGAGCTTCTTGGCACCGAGCGCCCGCAACACGTCTTCCGTCTCGGGCTCGATAGTCGCCAAGCCGGTGGCAACATTGACCACGATAGGAAAGAACGAGATCAGGAAGGCCGTCAGCACAGCCGGCACCGTGCCAATGCCGAACCAGATCACGAGGATCGGCACGAGCGCGACCTTGGGAATGGCATTGAAGCCGATCATGATCGGGTAGAGTCCAGCATAGATGGTCTTGGACCAGCCGATGAAGAGCCCGATGCCTAATCCGGCGGCAACGGCGATCAAGAAGCCAACCGTGGTTGTATAAAGCGTCTGGAGCGAGTTCTTCCAAATGGGCGACCAGTACTGCACGATGGCCTCGAACACCCTCGAGGGTGCCGGCAGGATGGTATGCGGCAGGCCCGATGCCCGTGCACCCAGCTCCCACAGGACGAACAATCCAATCGTATAAAGAATGGGGGCCAGACGGATCCAGTTTATCCGGAAGCCAGGCCTAGGCGGTGTAGCGGCGACAGCCGTGTTCTCCGTGACGATGCTCATGCCGCCACCCGCGCGTTGGCAATTTCGCCGTGGAGCGCCTGCACCATGTCGTTAAACCCAGCGCTATACATGATGGAAAGGTCACGAGGCCGCTCGAACGCTACGGGATGCTCAGCGAGCACCTTCCCCGGCCGAGCGCTCATGACCACCACTTTATCCGCCAGAAACACGCTCTCCCGGAGATCGTGAGTGACGAGGACGATGGTGACATTCTGGCTGGCATGGAGATCCCGGATGACGCACCAGAGTTCCTCCCGCGTGAAGGCGTCCAGGGCACCGAAGGGTTCGTCGAGCATGAGCAGTTCAGGTTCGTGAATAAGCGCACGGCAAAGATTAGCTCGCTGCTGCATGCCACCGGATAGCTGCCAGGGAAACTTGTTGCCGAAGCCTTGCAGGCCCACTGTATCCAGCAGCGCCTCGGCTTTTTCGACATATTCCTTCTTGTGCCGGCGGAAGCGATGGCGGTGGCGCTCCACAATTTCGAGGGGGAGAAGAATATTCTCCAGCGTTGTCCGCCAAGGCAGCATCGTTGGGTTCTGAAAAGCCATGCCGACAATGGAGACGGGCTTGGTCACCTCAGCATCGGCGACGATCACTGTGCCGTTCTGCGGCAAGTGCAGACCCGTCACCAGTTTCATCAGCGTGGACTTGCCGCATCCAGAAGGACCGACAACAGCAACGAAGTCTCCCCGCTCGATCCTGATGTTGAGGCCACTGACCGCCAGCGTGCCGTCAGGCCCGCCATAGCGCATGTCGACATTTTCAATCGAGACTAGGGACATCGTCGTTTCCAAGAGAGTTGGTCCGGGCGAGTCAGCCCGGACCGAGATAGAGCCAGAGCCTATGGCAGCATGCGCTCTTCAGCAGGTGGCAAGTAGCTGGCGTCGAAGATGTCCTCGGCAGCTACGTTTCCCTGCAGTCCCATTGAGATTCTCAGAGTGTCAATGGAGGCGGCAAGGCGGGCTTCGTCGATGCCGCCGAAACCATTCTCGACCACATAAGGGGTCTTGATGTTCATGGCGTTGGCCATTTCCAGCCGCTCGGTCTCGGTCTCAAGATTGAGCGTCTCGTTGCGCGTCAAAACAGCTTCTGCACCGGCAACAGGGTCAGCCACCGCATCGGCAAAGCCTTTGGCGAGCGCACGGAGGAAGCCGGTGACCGCTTCTGGGTTTTCTTCGGCGAAGGCTTCGTTGACCAGGATGGCATTGCCATAGAGATTAAGCCCATGATCGGCAAAAAGGATGGTGGAGATATCCTCGTCCGGCACGCCATTGGCCTTAAGATTGAGGATGACGGAGAAGGCAAAGCCGAATACGCCATCGACATCGCCGGAAGCGAGCATCGGCTCGCGGACCGGGAATCCAATCGATTCAAGGGTGATGCCGGAGGTGTCAATGTCGGCAGCCTCGACAAATGCCGGCCATTGAGCAAAGGCCCCGTCAGGTGGCGGCGCCCCGAGTTTCTTACCCTCGAGCGATTTTGGATCGTCGGTAATGCCCAATGACTCGCGGCCGACGACGGCGAACACCGGCTTGTCATAGACCATCATCACGGCCTTGACCGGCTGACTCGGGTCTTCGTCGAGGAACTTGATCAGCGAATTGATGTCGCCAAAGCCAAACTGGTAGGCACCGGTAGCAACACGCGGAATAGCCTCCACCGACCCATTGCCCGTGTCGATGGTGACATCGAGTCCTTCGTCGGCAAAGTAGCCCCGGTCCTGCGCTAGCAGAAAGCCGGCAGCGGGCCCTTCGAAGCGCCAGTCCAGCGTGAGTTTGACGGCGGTCTGAGCAAAAGCTGGTAGTGCAGCGATGCCACTAAGGCTGAGGCCGGCGGCAAGCGCCATCGAAGCAGCGAAGTGTCTGCGGGTGAGCATGGTGAGATCCCCAGGTTTATTTCCCAAGAGAGAACCCCATGAAAAAACACGATGCAACTGAAAACTGCCTAAGAAGACGCCAATGAAACCGAGTGCCTACAAATTAGGTCAACCGCCTAGCGCTTTGCTCACGGAAGAGGCGCTTAGGTCAAGTATCTGGCTCTTGGGCGAGTACGGGATTTCCGACTCAGCCCGCTAGCTTAGCGGTGGTAGGCTGTTGAACGCCGCCTTCAATGCGTCAGACCATCCCTCCGAGATGGCGAGATAGTAAGGATCATCCCGCTCGAACCTTCTGCTGGGGCCAAGCTGCAGGCTTCCACTCTCGTATACTTGGAGGTCCAGCGGCAGGCCGACGGACAGATTGGATTTCAAGGTGGAGTCGAACGAGACAAGCAAGAGCTTGATGGCGTCCTCAAAGCTCATCACCGGGTCGTAAGCCCGGATCAGGATCGGCTTGCCATATTTGTGCTCACCAACCTGGAAGAAGGGCGTATCCGAAGAGGACTCAATGAAGTTGCCCTCTGGATAAATGTAGAAGAGGCGCGGCTCGCCGCCCTTGATCTGACCACCAAGGATGAAGGAGGCCGCAAATGCATCAGCTGTTTGACCGGCAGTGGCAGCAGCACTGATGACCTCTTTGACCACGTTCCCGATCAGACGCGCGGTCTGGAACATCGAGGGAGTGTCCAGAAGCGTCGGACGGCGTTCGTCAGGCGCCTTGGAGCGTTCGTCCAAGATGCTGGTAACTGCCTGGGTGGTCGCGAGATTGCCCGCTGACAAGAGGACGATGACGCGTTCGCCGGGCACTTCCCAAGTACGCATTTTGGAGAAGGTAGAGATATTGTCGAGACCAGCATTCGTCCGGGTGTCGGACATGAAGACCAGCCCATAATCCGTCTTCAAACCGACGCAGTAGGTCATAACATCTTCCAGACAAAGCAGAGAGCAGCGCTTACTGCTCTACATTGAGGGCTACGGCAAGCGACTCCACCGAAGCCCCCCTACGTAATCCAGTGATCGGCGCAGCCTGGCCGTAGTCCAGCCCGCACGCGATCCGAACATATTTTTCGTCCGGCGCGACCCCGTTGGCCGCATCAAAGCCTACCCAGCCCAGATCCTCGACATAGCCCTCGGCCCAGGCATGGGTGGCGGTCTGTTCGGTCCTGCCCTCCATGAGCAGATACCCCGAGACGTAGCGGGCAGGCACTCCCAAGTGGCGCGCCGCTGCGATGAAGACATGAGCATGATCCTGGCATACGCCCCTGCCGCTAGCCAACGCGACTTCCGCTGGGGTCGTGACGTCGGTACTATCGGGAATGTATGCGACCCGCTTGGTGATCTCCGCAGATAGTATATGCAGCAGGTCGAGCCGGCTGGTCATACTCGCCAGGGGTCCGGCAAGATCTCTTACCGCTTCTCCCGGGGCCGTCAGCGTCGTCTGCCGTAGGCAGACCCACAGGGGTGCAACGCCCAGTCCGGTTCCAAAAACGCCGGCAGTATCGTTGGTTTCAACTTGCCCAATCGCCTGAATGACGATCTCGGAGGTGTGCGGCTGCGACCGAAGTAGTTCGGTCCGATTGGCGAAGGCATCGTCATAAGAGAGCTCCGAGGAAGCACCCACGATATCAAGCTTCCAGTCCAGGACAGTCTGGACGGACGAACTCCGCGGCCAAAGCCGCAGCCTCTGCACGGCATAGTCCACAGGCTGATCGTAGCGGTAGGTCGAGGTGTGACTGATGGAAAGCAGCACGGGGCGATCAATCGAAGTTGTAGGCGCGTGCAATATCAGCACCGAGCCTGTTGTTTTGATAGATGAAGTCGGTGAGGAATTCGTGCAGCCCGGAATCGAAGACAGCTTCAATATGCTTGCCGCGCAGCGAGGTGAGCGTCTTGGCAGCTATGTCGTGGCAGGACAGCCGAAGTTCGTAATCTTCCGCCAGATAGTTCAGATTTTCTACGATATTGCGATAGCAGAAGTGTAGCGATCGCGGCATTCGACCATTGAGGATGAGATACTCGGCGATATGGGTAGGACTGTACTGCGTGTCGTAAACCCACCGATACGAACGGTGGGCGGAGACGGAGCGCAGGATGGATTCCCATTGATGGTTATCCATCGTGCCGCCGACATAGGACATCGCCGGCAGCAGAACGTAGTACTTGACGTCGAGGATACGGGACGTGTTGTCCGCGCGTTCGATAAATGTGCCAATCCGGGAGAAGTTGAAGATCTCGTTGCGCAGCATGGTGCCGTGGAAGGCGCCTCGGATCAACGAGGTTTCGCGCTTGATATGATCGAGCAGCGGCGGCAACTCGCTCTCGGGTACAGGCGCGCATAGCGAGCTCTTGAGGGCCATCCAGGCCTCGTTCACAGCCTCCCAGGCATCCCTCGTCAGCGCGGTTCTCACCATGCGAGCATTGAAGCGCGCGGCTTCCATACACGATATGACGCTCGAGGCATTGTCCGGATCACGAAGCAGGAAATCGGAGACGTTAGCTGCCGAGAAGTGACTGTGCTTGTTGCAAAACGTCTCCATGCATCCAGCAGAAAGGACTACAGAAGACCACTCTTCCGACGCATTGGATGTGCGGGTCAGTGCCATGCGCAATCCAGCGTCGACTATGCGCGCCATGTTCTCGGCACGTTCGATATACCGGTGCATCCAGAAGAGGCCGCTTGCAGTTCTTCCCAACAGCATGTGCTAGCGCTTCCCCCCGCTCCTAGTCATCCAAAACCCACGTGTCTTTGGTGCCCCCGCCTTGGCTGGAGTTTACAACCAGCGACCCCTCGGTTAGAGCCACCCGGGTCAATCCTCCCGGAGTGATGCGTATCCGATCAGAAACGAGCACGAAGGGCCTCAGGTCCACATGCCGCGGCGCCAGACCGGCATTCGTCAGGATCGGCGAGGTCGACAGGGCGAGTGTGGGCTGGGCGATGTAGTTTCCGGGTCGTGCTCGCAGCTTGTCCGAGAACGACGCCAACTCCTGACGCGATGCCGCTGGTCCGACCAGCATGCCATAGCCGCCCGAACCGTGCACCTCCTTGACGACCAATTCATCTAGATGCTCCAGCACGTATTTGAGGCTGTCCTCCTCGGCGCACCTATAGGTGGGGACGTTCTCGAGAATAGCCCGACGCCCCGTGTAGAACTCGATGATCTCGGGCATGTAGGAATAGATCGCCTTGTCATCGGCGATGCCGGTGCCAGGAGCATTGGCGATCGTGATGCGGCCGGCTCGATAGACATCCATGATGCCGGCGATGCCGAGCGCCGAATCTGGTTGGAACATCAGTGGATCAAGGAACGCGTCATCCACCCGGCGATAAAGAACGTCGATGGGTCGGTAGCCTTGAGTGGTGCGCATGGCGATACGCCCATCAGCCACCTTAAGGTCACTCCCTTCCACCAGTTCCACGCCCATCTGATCGGCCAGGAACGCATGTTCGAAGTAGGCGGAGTTGTGAATGCCGGGCGTAAGGACGGCGATGGTAGGCCGTTCGGCCTCTCTGTCGGACGGGGCTACGGCAGCGAGCGACTGCCGAAGCAATTGGGGATAATTCTCAACCTGGTGCACTTTGACCTGCTGAAACAGCTCAGGAAAGAGCTGCAACATAGTCTCGCGGTTTTCCAGCATGTAGGGTAAGCGGTGTTCCCGCCCCACCTTCCGTTCTTTTGTCAGCCATGAGATTCCGCACGGATTGAAGTTGGTGCGGGAGGTTCTCCATGGACGCTCCATTGGAGTTTCTCACAAGTGGCGGTAGGCGCCGCCGCAACCGGCAATGGCCCGATGATGAGAAGGCTCGGATTGTCGCCGAGACACTTCGACCTGGGACCACGGTGGGCGAGGTCGCGCTGCGGCATGGTCTGAAGGCCAACCATGTCTCCTCGTGGCGGACGATGGCTAGAAACGGGAAGCTGGTGCTACCGGCGCCAAAGGACCAGATGGAGTTCGCGACGTTGATGGTCGCTCCAGTCGTTGAGGATGTAACGGCGGCGGAACCAGTGGCGGCGGTCGGGCCGGAGATCGTGCTGGGATCGGTGGTCATCCGGCTGGAGCCAGGTGCCTCCGCGCGCCGGATTGCTTCGGTCGTTCGTGCACTGACGGCGATCACATGATCTTCCCCTCGAACCGGGTGCGGATCATGGTAGCCACCAAGCCGATCGACTTCCGCAAAGGTCACGACAGCCTGGCTGCGCTGGTCAAGAACGTGTTGCACGAGGACCCGTTCACCGGCACGGTCTTCGTGTTCCGTGCTCGCAAAAGCGATCGGCTGAAGTTGCTCTACTGGGATGGCACGGGTCTCGTCATGGCCTACAAGCGCCTCGAAGAGCACAACTTCAGCTGGCCTGCGGTGAAGGACGGCCTGATGACGTTGAGCCACGCGCAGTTCGAGGCGCTGTTCTCTGGGCTCGACTGGCGGCGGGTTCGGGCGGTAGAAGCGCGGGCACCAGAAGCGGTCGAATAACTGCGGCAGGATGACTCAGGGCTGGTCTTTTTGCGGGATCGGCGGCGCCTGATCTGGTAGATTCTGGCCATGCTCGATGCCGCCGAACTTCCCGATGACATTGCTGCCCTCAAGGCGATGCTGATCGCAGCGGAGGTGCGTGATCAGCGCAAGGACGAGCGGATCGCTCAACTGGAAAAGCTGGTTGCCGCGTTCAAGCAGGCGGCCTTCGGGCGTCGATCGGAAAAGAGCGACCCGGACCAGTTCGAGCTGGCGCTGGAGGATCTGGAAATGGCAATCGCGGTTGTCCAGGCCGCGGAGGACGCCGAGGACCGGCTGGCCCGACGTCCGGCCAAGCCGCGCAGTACCAATCGTGGTTCACTCCCCAAACACCTGCCGCGGATCGAAGAGATCATCGAACCCGAAAGCCTGGTCTGTGGCTGTGGCGGCGGGCTGCACTGCATCGGCGAGGACGTCTCCGAGCGGCTCGACGTGATCCCGGCCCAGTTCCGCGTGATCGTGACCCGTCGCCCCAAATATGCCTGCCGGTCCTGCACCGACGGCGTGGTGCAGGCGCCGGCGCCCGCTCGGCTGATCCCTGGCGGGCTGCCGACCGAGGCCACGGTCGCCCATGTCCTGGTCAGCAAGTATGCGGACCACCTCCCGCTCTATCGCCAGGCGCAGATCTTCAGTCGTCAGGGTGTTGATCTGGACCGCTCAACGCTGGCCGACTGGGTTGGTCGGGCCGCCTTCGAGTTGCGTCCGGTCTATGCTGCCCTAATGGCGGATCTGAAGCGCTCATCCAAGCTGTTCATGGATGAAACTCGCGCGCCAGTGCTCGATCCCGGTGCCCGCAAAACCAAGACCGGATACTTCTGGGCCCTGGCCCGCGATGATCGTCCCTGGAATGGCACCGCACCACCCGGTGTTGCCTTCACCTATGCCCCGGGCCGAGGTGGTCTTCATGCCGAACAGATATTGCAGGGCTTTGGCGGCATCCTGCAGGTGGATGGCTATGCCGGCTACAACCGACTGATCGCGCCCGGCCGCGTCGGCGCGGGTATCCAACTCGCCTATTGCTGGGCCCATGCCCGTCGCAAGCTGATCGAGATCACGCGCGCCGGCACCGCCCCGATTGCGGAAGAGGGTGTGCGGCTCATCGGCGAGCTCTATACCATCGAAGCCGAGATCCGAGGCCTGGGCCCCGAACAGCGTCTCGCTGCTCGCCAGGAACGATCCGGACCAGCCGTCGCCCGGACAAAGGCTTGGCTCGACCTTCATCGCGCCCGCGTCTCCGCGAAAGCGCCGCTTGGGGAGGCCTTGAGCTACATCGCCAAATACTGGTCGGGGTTAGTGCTGTTCCTCACCGATGGCCGCATCGAGCTCGACAACAATACCGTTGAGCGGACCATCCGCCCGATCGCGCTGAACCGGAAGAACGCGCTCTTCGCCGGCCATGATGCCGGTGCTGAAAACTGGGCTGTCATCGCCTCGTTGATCGAAACCTGCAAGCTCAACGCTGTCGATCCCTATGCCTGGCTGGCCGCAACACTCCACGCCATCATCGCCGACTACAAGCAGAGCCGCATCAACGATCTGCTGCCGTGGAACTATGCTGCAAAGCTGGGCGATTGACGCTCTTGGCTCTGGCGGCATAATCGGAAACCACCAGCAACGAGGCGCCCTCCCAATCAGTTCGAGACCGACAGCGAGGCGCGCGATGCTGCCTTAGCCGCTCTAAACAGCGAAGGAGCCATCGCCTTCATGCGCGGCAACAACGTCGTTCAGTTCCCTCGACCCTGAGCCCAAGTGGCCGCAGAACACCGCTTACCATGTAGGACACGCCCGAGGGGGTGCGGGCATTGTCTTCCAGCACGTAGAACTGGTTCTCGGCCGTCCGCACCAGATCGACACCGATGATGTGGGTGTAGACATTCTGTGGTGGTCGGAAGCCGATCATCTCGGGCAGAAATGCCGCGTTCTGCGTAATCAGTTGCTTGGGGATGCGCCCGGCCCGCACGATCTCCTGGCGATGGTAGATGTCGTCCAGAAACGCATTGATCGCCATCACACGCTGCTCGATGCCCTGTGACAGATATCGCCACTCACTTCCCGTGATGATCCGCGGCACGATGTCGAAGGGGATCAGTCGCTCGGCAGTCGCGTCTTCGCCATAGACTGCAAAGGTGATCCCGGTCCGCCGAAACACGCCCTCGGCATCCAGGGCCTTCTTCTCCAGCGCGGCCGGCGTCTTCTGATCAAGCCACGCCTTTACAGGTTCATAGGGAGCCCTGACCCGGCCATCTGCACATAGCATTTCATTGAATGGAGGCACGCCACTCTCCTGCACCGGAACTCATAAGAGCTCCAAAAGTGGCAGGCTGCAAGCGAATGTTCACCTGCTAAGCAGGGGAACCACTCTGCCCAGAAAATGAGCTGCTCCGATATTGCTCATGACGAACCCGCGGATTCACTTTGGAGAAAGTGAAAAACGCATGATGGGCGGAAGGGCTACGTCCCCCTAACCTGCGGGTCGCTGCGACGTCTCGTCCATGCGGCAAGGAGGAGATAGAGCCACACACATCGGTCGCAACCAACGACAAGAAGCCGAGAACAAGTTGGAAGAGGATGTTGACAGCTGACCACCACGTTTTCGGCTAACGGCCTGAAAACGTTGGCGCGAGAGACGGGGCTCGAACCCGCGACCTCCGGCGTGACAGGCCGGCGCTCTAACCAACTGAGCTACTCCCGCAGCATTGGAACGCGAGGCGTTCCTGCAACGTGAGGTCCGTTTACCGAGGGGCTGGGGGCAAGTCAAGCGGCCAAAGCAGGAATGTCGCGAGATTCTCAAAATTCCCACAACCGCCTGTGGAAAAGCTCATATGTTGAGGCTGTTGCGGAGAAAAACTGCAGCGAAGGATGAGAATTGCGCCTCACAGCATCCACTGCCGCACTTAGGCGCAATGTGCTGCGGAAACGGGTACCCATTGATGTGCGGAAGAATGGTGGGCGATGACGGGCTCGAACCGCCGACATCTTCGGTGTAAACGAAGCGCTCTACCAACTGAGCTAATCGCCCGCCGCAGCGCGAAGCGCCGCTGGGATGGCGCCCTGATAGGGCCCCCGCTCCTATCCGTCAAGCGGGCAGACAAAAACAAAGTGGCCCCGGCGCAAAGCGCTCGGGGCCACTCGCCATGCGATCATGGACCAGCTTAGTTGATCGCGTCCTTCAGGCCCTTGCCGGGCTTAAATTTGGCCTGGTTAGAGGCCGGGATGCTGATCTCGGCGCCAGTGGCAGGGTTGCGGCCAGTGGAAGCCTTGCGCTGCGACACGGCAAAGGTACCGAAACCAACGAGGCGGACTTCTTCGCCGGCCTTCAGGGAGTTGGTGATGGCCTCGAACACTGCGTCAACCGCTTCAGCGGCCTGTGCCTTGGTGATCGTCGCCTTGTCGGCAACGACGCCAACCAGATCGTTCTTGTTCATAGCGTTTCCTCACAGTGAATGCCCGCCCTCGCTGGGGGACCTTGAAAACGCGGTCACCCTTTGTCGATTCTGCGCAGAACGCAAGGAATTCCGGGGTTTTTACGAGGCCGGACGGTGCGATTCCGTTAATGAACTGGAAAAGTGGAGGCTGCAAGCCTTCCATCAGCATTTTCCCGGTTTTCCGGGGCTAATGAGTGATTTAGCGGCATTTTGCCGAATGCTTCCTGGCCAGAAACGAAAAGGCCGGGATCGCTCCCGGCCTTTTCCTTAGTTCTTGTCGGCAGTTGCCTTGGGCTTTTTGGGCTTGGGCAGCGCCTTGGGCTTGGCAGGACGTGGTGGCGTCGCGATCAGCTCGAGCTTGGCCTCGGCCCCCTCGCCGACCACGGCGACGGTCACCTGCCCGCCATTGACGAGTTCGCCGAACAACACCTGGTCAGCCAGCGGCTTCTTGACGTATTCCTGGATTACGCGACCCAGCGGGCGCGCTCCCATGCGTTCGTCATAGCCGTGCTCGGCCAGCCAATCGGCAGCTTCCGGCGTGAGATCGATGGTAACGCCCCGCTCGGCCAACTGGCCCTCGAGCTGCAGAACGAACTTCTCGACCACGCGGCGAACCACCTCCTGCGGCAGCGGCGCGAAGGAGATGATCGCATCGAGCCGGTTGCGGAACTCGGGCGTGAAGGTGCGATTGATCGCCTCTTCGTCATCCCCCTGCTCGCGCTTGCGGCCGAAGCCGATCGGCGAACGGGCCAGTTCTGCAGCACCCACATTGGACGTCATGATCAGGATGACGTTGCGGAAATCGACCGACTTGCCGTTGTGGTCAGTTAGCTTGCCGTGGTCCATCACCTGCAACAGGATGTTGTAGAGATCGGGATGCGCCTTCTCGATTTCGTCGAGCAGCACTACGCAGTGCGGATGCTGGTCCACGCCATCGGTGAGCAGGCCGCCTTGGTCGAAGCCGACATAGCCCGGAGGGGCACCGATCAGGCGCGACACGGTATGCCGCTCCATATACTCTGACATGTCGAACCGCAGCAGTTCCACGCCCAGGGTATCGGCGAGTTGCTTGGCCACCTCGGTTTTGCCCACACCGGTCGGGCCAGTGAAGAGATAGGAACCGATCGGCTTTTCTGGTTCCCGCAGGCCGGCACGGGCCAGTTTGATTGCCGAAGACAGCGCCGTGATCGCCTGATCCTGTCCGAAGACCACCGTCCGCAAGCTTTTCTCAAGACCGCTCAGCAGTTCCGCATCAGACTTGCTGACCGATTTGGGCGGTATGCGAGCAATGGTGGCAATGGTTGCCTCGATGTCCTCGACATCGATGATCTTTTTACGCTTGTCCTCGGTCACCAGCATCTGGCTGGCACCCGTCTCGTCGAGCACATCGATCGCCTTATCGGGCAGCTTGCGGTCGTTGATATACCGCGCGCTCAGTTCCACCGCTGCGGTCAGCGCGTCATCGGTGTACTGGATCTTATGGAACTCTTCAAAATAGGGCCGCAGACCCCGCACTATCTCGATGGCATCGGGAACGGACGGCTCGTTGACGTCGATCTTCTGGAAACGACGGACCAGCGCCCGGTCCTTCTCGAAGAACTGGCGGTATTCCTTGTAGGTGGTCGAGCCAATGCAGCGGATCGCGCCAGAGGCGAGAGCCGGCTTCAGCAGGTTCGAGGCATCGAGGGCCCCACCCGAGGTCGCACCAGCGCCGATCATGGTGTGGATCTCGTCGATGAACAGCACCGAATTGGGCTGCTTCTCGAGTTCCTTCATGACGGCCTTGAGGCGCTCTTCGAAGTCACCGCGATAGCGGGTGCCAGCCAGGAGCGAACCCATGTCGAGGGCGTAGATGACCGCCTCCTTGAGCACTTCGGGCACATCGCCCTCGTTGATCTTGCGGGCTAGGCCCTCGGCGATGGCGGTCTTGCCGACGCCAGCGTCACCCACATAAAGCGGGTTGTTCTTGGACCGTCGGCAGAGCACCTGGATCGTACGACGCAGCTCGGCATCGCGGCCGATCAGCGGGTCGATCTTGCCCTGGCGGGCCTTGTCATTGAGGTTGACGCAGAAGTCGGCCAGTGCCGAGCTCTTCTTGCCGTCACCGCTGGCGCCTTCGGCACCGCCTTCACCCTCTTCGGCACCACGCACCTTGCGCTCCTCGCTGGGACCGGACTTGGTGATCCCGTGGCTGATGAAATTGACGGCATCGAGCCGGCTCATATCCTGCTGTTCCAGGAAATAGGCGGCATGGCTTTCACGTTCCGCAAAGATCGCCACCAGTACATTGGCACCGGTAACTTCCTCGCGGCCCGAGGATTGGACGTGGATTACGGCGCGCTGAATAACGCGCTGGAAGGCGGCCGTGGGGCGCGCATCCTGGCCATTGGCCACGATGAGGCTGTCCAGCTCTTCGTTGATGAAATCTTCTAGGTCGCTCTTGAGCGCGTCGATGTCGACGTCGCAGCCGGTCAGCACGGCGATCGTTTCGCGGTCGTCGGTCAGGGCCAGCAAGAGGTGCTCGAGCGTAGCGAACTCGTGGTTGCGCTCACGCGCCAGGTTCATCGCCTGATGCAGAGCCTTTTCAAGTCCGCGGGAAAATGAGGGCATATGATGTTCCTATTGCTTTTCCATCACGCATTGCAGCGGATGCTGGTTCTTGCGTGCTGTGTCCATGACGCGGGTCACCTTGGTTTCGGCGACCTCGTATGGGTAGACGCCACATTCACCCACCCCCTTTTGGTGAACATGCAGCATGATCTGCACGGCCTCTTCACGTGATTTGTTGAAGACGTCTTGCAGGACGAGAATGACAAACTCCATTGGGGTGTAGTCGTCATTGAGGAGCAGGACCCGATAGAGGTTCGGGCGTTTGGTCTTAGGCCGCGTACGGGTGATGGTGCCCGTCTCGGTGCCGCTCTTGCCCTCGCCGCGCTTCCCGCCATCATCATCGTTGGGACCATCAACCAGGGGAACTCGCTCCACGATGTGGAGGAAATCGGCTGCGGTGGTGGTCTTTGAGAGAAGTTCGGTGGTCATCTTCGGGCAACTGTCGTGGATCGGACGAAGCAGCATGGTGGACCCATTATGTAGGCAAATCCAGCCCGGTTTTAAGCTGAGTGGATTCCCAATATTGTGAGGAGGGTGTTTGAGAAAAACCGGCTTGGCATGCTGCCTCGCGGCGGCCGGTGTTGATCCTTAGATTGGTGCAAACGTAGCCAAGTTCAAGAGCAGGGTAATCTGGAGCCGACAACGGTTTGCTCGTGCGATGCGTCATCACCGTTGTGCCCTCTCGGTTGCCTGCTGAGCTGCAATGCCCGCATTGTGGATTTCGTTCGCCCGAACTCTTTTGTTAACCACGACATCACCAAGCCGTGACTTAGCTTCCACACCCTCGCCTAATTCGACTGCATTTTACGGAATGGTAACGGCGGGGTCATAGGTTCAGCATGATCGAGCTTGGCTTGGCGGCGGGGGCGCGCCGCGACCAGCAACCGTGTGTTTAGTAACCAGTCACAGCAGTGACAGGTAAAAAGAGTTGGAGTTCCGGGTGGCTTCTCAGGCGAAAACCCCGTGGCGCGTCGTCCTCTTCCGCGCCCTGGCCGCAGTCCTCGTAACCTTGGCAGTGTCCACCCCGATGGTGGCACCCGCCCAAGCGATCGAAAACCTTAGAAAATATGCGGGCATCGTCGTTGATGCCAAGTCGGGTCAGGTCCTCTACGAGGAGCACGCCGACTCCCGCCGCTATCCGGCGTCTGTCGCCAAGGTGATGACGCTCTATGTCGTCTTCCAGGAATTGAGTGCGGGCAACCTCAAGCTTTCTACCAAGATGACGGTTTCCAAGCATGCGGCGTCCGCGGTGCCCACAAAGCTGGGCTTGCGCGCTGGCTCGACCATCACCGTTGAAGACGCAATGAAGTCGCTGGTGACGCTCTCGGCCAACGATATGGCCCGCGTGATTGCCGAACACATTTCCGGCAGCGAATCCAGATTTGCCGAACGCATGACCGCCACGGCCCGCGCCATGGGCATGCGCTCGACCACCTACCGCAACGCTTCGGGCCTGCCCGATGGCGGCCAGATCACCACGGTTCGCGACCAGGCGATCCTCGGAGCTGCCATCTACCAGCACTTCCCCAACTACTACGACCTGTTCCAGACCAAGAGCTTCAGCTACGGCAAGAAGACCTACGGAAACCACAACCGCGTGTTGGGCTATAAGGGTATCGTGGACGGCATCAAGACCGGCTACATCAACGCCGCCGGCTCCAACCTGCTGACCGCCGCCCGCAGTGACGGCCGCCACGTCATCGTGGTTGCCTTTGGCTTCAATTCTGCAGCGGCACGTGACGAAAAGGTGCGGCAGCTGGTTTCCAACTACTTCAGCAAGGGGCGTCGCGGCGATTACCTACAGGCAGCGCTGGTGCCGCAGCCCGGTCGCCAGGGCAATGTGCAGGTGGCGTTTGCGCAGCCGCAGCCTGTCTTCGTCATGCCCAAGCCCCTGCCCGGCTGGCGCCTGGCCGAACTGGTTGCTGCCAATGGCGCTCGTCCGCAGACTTCTCCGGCCCAGCCCATGCCCGAAGTGATGGTCGCCAGCGCGGCACCGGTTCCGGTGACGCCACCGGCAGCCTCCGCGGTGGAAGCCGCTACCGTACTCGCCGCACCTTCGCAGTCGCCGCAGGTAGAGTACCCCAATGCCGACGTGATCGGCGCCTGGCTCAGCGACAGCTACAAGCTCGGTGCGCCCCCATCCGCGCTCGGCCAGACCACCCCTTCGGCGCCCCTCGATTTCAGTCCGACCAATTCGACCGGCCAGGCAGCAAACGACACCGCTGCTGCCGGCGCGGTCGGGGGCTGGGTAGTGCAGATCGGTGCCGGGCCCTCAGAGGATAGTGCCCGCGCCATGCTTTCGGACGCTGCCGGCAAGGTCGGCAATCTAAACGATTTCCGCTCCTATGTGGAACGGTTTGAGAAGAACGGCCAGACCTTCTATCGAGCCCGTTTCGTCGGCTTCGGTGACCGTGACGATGCCAGCGCTGTCTGCAATCAGCTCAAGGAACAAAATTTGAGCTGCCTGGCCATGCAGGGTTAGGCACAACAAAAATGAGCCGGGGCCCATGGGCTGCCGGCCAGTAAGGGAAGCATTGGTGCCTGTGTTTGGAGTAGCCCAATGAGTGAACGTAACGCCCTTCAGGAGCTTGCCAGTTTTGTCGGCCGCTCCAGTCTGGCCTCGCCAGATATGGCGATCCGCAATCGCGCCTTGGCCGGAATGACCGGCCGCATGCTGCCACGCAAACGCTCAGTGAGCGATCTGCTCGGTGTCGTACTGGCGCTATCGGCCCGCACCCGTCGCATGGCGCAGCGGCCGGTCCAGGTGGATCTCGATGTCTTTGCACCAGGTGGCAAGCGCGCCGTGCACATGAGTTTCGGCGAACGCGCCTGAACCCACCAGCGGGGTAGCCCCGCTGGTCGCTCCTTGCCGTCTCAGGCCGAGAGGCGCATCGGCTCGCGGAAGCGATGCGGCAGCGGCAGGTTGAGCGCCGCGACTAGGTTTCTGTACTCCTGGCGGGCGCTGGCGTGCGACGACGAAGCCTCGGCTGCCGCATCCTCCACCGGATCAAACACGGTCATGCCGATCGGAAAGAGCGAGCGGAATATCACGCGCTCGGCGATGCCATCGGCCATGCGGCAGCCGAAACGGCTGGCGATCGTATCAAGCGTGGCGTGCACCTGCCGCGCATTGCGCGAGCCCAACATCGAAATGCGGTTTCGCACCAGCACCCAGTCGATGGTCTCACCATCCACGGCAAGCCGTTCGGAGCGCGCCTTCTGCACGAGGCGCGAATAGTGGCTGGTCTCGATCGGCACGCCCGTATCGGGATCCAGCCGAGCCAAGACGTTGAGATCAATCAGGCTGTCATTGACCGGCGTCACGAGCGTGTCAGCCAGTGAATGCGACAGGCGCGACAAATTGGTGTCGAAACCGGGCGTATCGATGATCAGGAAGTCGACATTGTCCTCCACCTCCCCCACCGCACGGCGGAAGATGTCGAACTCGGCGCGCTGGTTCTCCTTGATGGAATCGCCCCAGGCCGACGGCAGGTGGAAATGCTTTGGATTGGGCAAGCTAAGCCCGCGCTCCTGCATGTGCGCGCGGCGATTGCGCACATAGTGCGTGAACGTCTGCTGCCGGCTGTCCACGTCGATCGTGGCCACGCGATAACCTTCGAACAGCAGATAGATTGCCAGGTGGAACGCGGTGGTCGACTTGCCCGACCCGCCCTTTTCGTTCCCCACCACGATGACATGCGCACCAGTCCGCGCCATGTGCCGACTCCAAATCAGAAACCTTGCCCCATACGCAGACAACGGCCCGCATGGTTAACAGGTCTTTAACGGAGGGCCGATGACACGCGAATGTCGTCTCTAAATGAGACCGAGCCGCGCCAGATCGGCGGCAATCTCCAGCGATCCGCCGTTCTCGTTGGCGCCGAGATCGGGCGGCGCGTCTTCCGGCCGCAGGTAGCGCCAGCCCTGAAAGGGGCGCTTCGGGTAGGGCACAGTGCGGATCATGTCGCGCGACATGATAATGTCGCAGTAGTCCTTGCCTTCCTCATTGGTGTAGGGCGCCAACCGCAGAATCGGCTGGCGGCATACCACCTGCCCCGAGATCACCCAGTAAATGGACGAGGCGCCCTCCATCTCCTTGGCCCGCTTGGGCATCATGCGGGTGCGGTGCACATGCACCTCCTCGCCATAATCGGCACCCCACCAATGGGCGCGCTGGTCGCGATAACTCTCCAACTCCTCGAAGCTGGACACCCCCACGCTGAGCTTGATCATGTGGATCATGCGAGCACTCCCGGCGGGATCCGGCCCTGGATCACGTCGATCTCATCGTCGTCGACAACCCACGGCTCCTTAAGCGCCTCGGCCAGCCAGGTCTGGAAAGCCGGCAGGCCATAGATGGACTCCACGTACTCTCCCGCAACGTCCGACACCGGAAGATCATAGGTGCGGATACGCGTTGCCACAGGCGCATACATCGCGTCGGCAGCCGTGAAGGCGCCGAACAGGAACGGGCCACCTGATGCCAGCAACAGTTCACCCCAGAGCGCTTCGAGGCGCTTGAGGTCCTTGGCGACCGTGTCGAGGTTCACCCGGCCCGGATAACTGGCACGCAGGTTCATCGGCGCATGGCTGCGTAGACCAGTAAAGCCAGCATGCATCTCCGCCGATGCGGCGCGGGCCCGGGCGCGTTGACTAGTATCGGTGGGCCAGATCGGCTTGTCGGGGAAACAGTCCGCCAGATATTCAATAATGGCAATCGTCTCAGGCACCACCAGGTCGCCGTCGAGCAGCACGGGCACCTTGCCCGTGGGGGAGCGTTCGCGCAGGTTCTCCTGCCAGCCGGGCCCTGACAACTGCAGCACCTCGTCCTCGAACGGAATTTCAAAATGGGTCAGCACCAGCCACGGCCGGAGAGACCACGTCGAATAATTGCGATTGCCGATCAGCAGCTTCATAGAAAACCTCGTGGACGACGAAGAAAGGGCGCCCCGGTGGCCAGGGCGCCCTTCCAATGGAGTAAGTGAAGAACTCAGGCGCTAGACGCCGGCAACAACAGAGAAAACCAGTCCCATGGACATCAGGCATACCAGCGTCCAGCTCGCAGCCCGCCACATATTGGTCTTCGGTTGACTTCGCATACAGTGCTCCTTGTCAGCCTCACTCCGGGGCGAGAGCATGTCGCTCGCGCCATCCGGTAGCAAAACGTTAACCGCGCCAAAGATGGTTAGCAAGCGACCAAACTGCAACAGTGCACAGTGCGAAAAGCCGTCGAGCGGAGCCTAGAACAGGCCGAACCACAGCCCCGCAATACCCAGAAAAGCGAAGAATCCGACCACGTCTGTGATGGTCGTAACGAATACCGCCGAGGCGATCGCTGGGTCCGCCTTGAATTTATCGAGAGTGAGCGGAATCAGAATGCCCGCGGTCCCCGCCACAATCAGATTGATGATCATGGCGAGCGCGATCACCACGCCCAGTTCCGCATCGCCGAAGCGCAACCAGGTGACGATGCCGATTAAAAACGCAAAAATCACGCCATTGACGAAGCCTACCACCACCTCGCGGGTGATGAGACGCTTGAGGCGAGGGCCATCGAGTTCACGCATGGCCAGGGCCCGAACAGTCACCGTCATGGTCTGGGCCCCGGCATTGCCGCCCATGGATGCGACGATGGGCATAAGAACGGCCAGCGCCACCATCTGCTCGATCGTGGCATCGAAAAAGCCGATCACCACCGACACCGCCACCGCCGTAATGAGGTTGACCACCAGCCACGGTACGCGGCTGCGCACCGTATCCATGGTGGAATCCGAAATATCCTCGTCGCCCACGCCCGCCAGCAGGCGGATGTCTTCGTCGGCCTCCTCGGTAATGACGTCCACCATGTCGTCGATGGTAAGCACACCCACCAGGCGTCGGCTTTCGTCGACCACGCCAACCTCGACCAGGTCATAGCGCTCGAATTCGCGGGCCGCGTCCTCCTGGTCGACATTGGCATCGACCAGCACGAGGTTGGTGTTCATCAGCGCTTCGATGGGCGTCACGCGCGGCGCCCGGAGGAACTTGTCAAGCGGAATGGTGCCGAGCACCTGATAGGACGCGTCGACCACGTAGATTTGGTAGAACTCGTCCGGCAGGTCCTGTTCGCGACGCAGATAATCGATGGTCTGACCCACCGTCCAGAACGGCGGAATGGCGATGAAGTCGGTCTGCATCCGCCGCCCGGCGGAGTCTTCGGGAAAGTCGAGACTGCGTTTCAGGCTCAGCCGCTCGAAGGTCGGCAACTTGGCCAAGACCTCGTCGCGATCCTCCTGATCGAGGTCCTCGAGAATGTAGATGGCGTCGTCGCTGTCCAGCCCCGCCACGCCACGGGCGATTTCGGCATTGGGCAGCTCCTCCATGAGTTGCGCGCGCACACTGTCATCGACTTCGGTCAGCGCCGAATAATCGAAACGCCGGCCCAGCTGCCGCAGCAGAAGCAGGCGCTCATCGCCGTTCAGCGCCTCGAGCACGTCGCCTACATCAGCCGCATGTAGCGGCGCCATCACCTCGGCGACGTCCTCGGCCCGGCCAGCCTCGAGATAAGCGCGCAAGCGCTCGAGCCAATGCATGCTGATGCGATCGTTCTCGTCGCGCAGCGCACTGGTATCAATCCCAGGCTCTAGCCTGGGTTCTGTCTCGAGGTCTGTGCTCATGGGAGCCCTTTGCGTGGCACGGGAGTTTCGGGGGCGGGCCAAGCTGTAGCCAATCGGACGTCGTTCCGCCAGAGTGGGCAAAGCGGTTTGGCGCCGTAAGCACCGAAAATTGCACGCCTCAAAAGGATGTCTGCCATGTCTTCCGAGCTCGATACCGCCCTCTCCCGCATCGAAACCCTGGCACGGGGTCGCGGGCTCGACAATCTCCGGCGCGGCGGCACCGGCGAGCAACCCGAACTGATGGTTGGCGATAAGCCCTTTGCGCGCCTGCTCAGCAGCAAGACCCTGATGCTGCCCTGCCCCGCGGAACAGAAAGCACTCCTCCTCGACATCTCGCCCACCATCTACTTCGAATCCGATGACCTCGTGGGCCAGACGGCCGTACTGATCCACCTCGACAAGATTGACAACGAGGAGCTGTCGCTCCGACTGGATGATGCTCGGCGCTACGTGACGCCGGACTAGACTATCCGCTGAGCAACAGCTCTCCAAGGGTGGAAATCCGCGCCCACCGCGGCTCCTCTGTAACACGCCGGACGCGGACGCTAGCCCGCGTCACGCGAGCGGGAGCAACTCCAGTGTGGCACCAAGGAAAATTCGTCCTGCGTTTCAAGAACGTGTCGAAATCAGCCTGTCCTGTTCGTCCTGACGGGATGAGGCAGGTCATCGGGGGATAGCATCAGTCACATGCGTGTTGAGATGGCTTGCTATGTTTGCTCCACAACCAAAGGAATGGGTCATGAAAGTCGTTGCCAACATTGATTTCGACGGCGATTGCCGCGAGGCGTTCACCACCTATGCCCGCATTCTGGGTGGCGAGATCCGCGGCATGTTGAGTCATCGCGACATGCCTGGAATGGCCGAAGGCGTCCCTGAGGATCGCCTGGACCGGATCGTTCATGCCTGGATTGACATCGGCGACCAGGCGCTGATGGGTCAGGACATGCAGGATTTTTCCGGCCGCAGCGGCTACAGCGTCACCGTCGCCGCTGACTCTGTCGAGGAGGCTCGTCGCATTTTCAAGGCGCTGTCCCAAGGGGGCACCGTGCTCATGCCCTTCGAGTCTCAGCCATGGTCTCCAGGGTTCGGCCTGACCATGGACCGCTTCGGTGTCACCTGGGTTATCGACTCGCCAGCGGAAAGCTAAATTGACGCGGGCAAGCTGAACGAGAATTCTGCGCATGTAACAAACGGGCCGACTCTCCCTAGGGGAACGAGCCCCCCCTCCTGTCGTTGTTCTTTGAACGACGACGAGGAGCATGCATGAAACAGCAAGCAGTGGCCTGGGTATTCGCCGCCTTCGTGGTCCTGGCGCTCCCCTTTGCGGTACTGCTCGCCGGTGAGAGGGTCGATGGACGCAACCTGCTGTGGGATTTCTCCATGGGGCTTGGCTTTGGCGCCCTTGCCCTCACCGGCATGCAGTTTGCCCTAACCGCCCGCTTTCGCGCGCTGACCTACCCCTTCGGTGCCGACATCGTCTATCTCTTCCACCGCTATCTCGCGCTGGGCACGCTGGGTGTCATCCTTGGACATTTCGGCATTCTCTACTTCTGGTTCGAGGCGGAACTTGGTGAGCTCAACCCGCTGGAGGCGCGGTGGGAGCTGACCTCGGGCCGGGTGGCGCTCGTTGCCTTTGGTCTCTTGGTGGTGACCTCCGAGTTCCGCAAGTGGCTCAAGCTTGAGTACGAGTTCTGGCGCTACGTGCATTTTGGGCTCGCCGTCATCGGCTTCGGAGCCGCGATCTCCCATGTCCTTGGCGTCGGGCGCTTTACCGCCGCCGTAGAAACGCGGGCCCTGTGGCTCGGCGTCACCTTGGCGTGGGTGCTGCTGCTGGTGTGGCTGCGCGTCGGCAAGCCCTGGCTACAGCGGCGCAATCCCTGGCGGGTGGTGAGTAACACCGAGGAGCGCGGCGGTGCCCATACCCTGGTGTTCGAGCCACTGGGCAAGCCGCTGAATCCATGGAAGCCCGGCCAGTTCGTATGGCTCACCTTTGCAGGCTCGCCCTACCAGCTGGACGAGCACCCCTTCACCATTGCCAGTGCCCCCGAGGAAGGGCCCAACGTCACGCTCTCCATCAAACCCCTTGGGGATTTCTCCAATGCGGTTGTCAAGGCCAAGCCCGGAGACATCGGCTATTTGGAAGGGCCATTCGGCGTCTTCACCACGGAGCGGGAAAAGCCGGTGAAGGGCTTCGCAATGATTGCCGGGGGCATCGGCATCACGCCCATGCTCTCAAACCTCAAAGCCATGCAGGCGCGAGGTGATGACCATCCGACAGTACTGTTTTATGCCAATCCCGATTTGGAAAGCGCCGCGTTTCGCGAGGAACTAGCCGAGATGCAGAAGAGCCTCAACTTCAAGCTCGTGCATGTGGTGGAGGATCCGCCGCCCGGTGCCAATGTCGAGAAAGGCTATGTGACCCGGGAGATCCTCGAGAAGCATCTCCCCGGCGATCTCGACGGCTACAAGTTCCTCCTTTGTGGCCCCACGCCGATGACGGAGGGGATCAAATCCACTCTCGAGGAGATGGGAGTGCCCGATAGCAACATCGATTCTGAAGTCTTCGGCATGGTATGAGGAGCTAGGCGCCATGAGAACTCGGCTGGCACTGATCCTTGCCATTGCACTTATTGCGTTCGTCGTCGCTCTCGCGCTGGGCTTCGGCGTGGTGCTCAACGTTTGACGCCTGACGGTGCCCGCCCCAGCAGTAAGCCATCTGCAATCACGCGGGAACCGCCTGAAACAAAAAGGGCCGCCCCGGAGGGCAGCCCATTTTGTAGTTCAGTCATCACAGGGATGACTGGTGCGGTCGAGAAGACTCGAACTTCCACGCCTTGCGGCACAGCGACCTCAACGCTGCGCGTCTACCAGTTCCGCCACGACCGCACTCTGGTAGTGCCTCGCCAGTGGCGAAGCGAGTGGGGATGTAGCAAAGGTCTTTTGTAACCACAAGCGGTTTCGACGAGATTTCCCTAACCCGTGTGGGAAGTGAGCAAAAAGCGTAGAGCGCGCCGAGGATTAGCCGCGCTTGAGGATCTTTTCGGTGACGAGGACGCGCAGATGCCCTTCTTCCACGCTGACTTCACCCTGCGAGATCAGCGTACCATTGGCGTAGATCTTGAGCGGATCGTTCTCCAGCGCGTCGAGTTCGATCACTGCCCCGCGGCCCATTCGCAACAGATGATGGATGGGCATGGTGGTTGCACCCAGCTCAACGGTGATATCCACTTCAATGTTGTCGAGCGTGCTCATAGATAAGGCTGTACCGCAAAGGGCCGCGTGCGGCCGCTGAATCGAGATAGGGTAATCTTCTGGCAACCATGGTTATGGAACCGTTAACATCAGGTGAGATGGCCTGCGCAACGTCCAGCAAGCTGGCACGCGCAGACGGGCGAGCGGTGGAGTGGATCATCTCGCCCCAACTTGTGTCTTATGAAGAGGCACTCCCCGCCATGCGGGCGCGGGCTGCGGCAATTGCTGCCGGAGAGGCGCAGGAGGCGGTCTGGCTGTTGGAGCACCCCCCGCTCTATACCGCCGGCACCTCGGCCGTGGCCAGCGACCTGCTGTCGCCGCGCTTTCCTGTCTATGATGCCGGGCGCGGTGGGCAATACACCTATCATGGCCCCGGCCAACGCGTGGCCTATGTGATGCTCGATTTGCGCGAACGCGGGCGCGACATTCGCTGCCTCGTCCAGGGCCTAGAGGCTTGGGTCATCGATACCCTGGCGGCCCACAGCATCGTCGGCGAGCGACGTGAGGGTCGTATCGGTGTTTGGGTGCGCCGGCCCGAGAAAGGACTGCTCAAGGAAGACAAGATTGCCGCTATCGGCGTTCGCGTCTCCAAATGGGTGACCTTCCATGGGATATCGCTCAACGTCGCACCGAATCTGGACCATTACGACGGCATTGTGCCCTGCGGCATTATCGACCAGGGCGTCACCAGCTTCGAGGATCTCGGACAACTGGTGTCCATGGCGGAGGTGGATTCGGTTCTCAGGGGTGCTTTCGAGCGCCGTTTTGGCTCCACCCACGATTCGACCGAGGAAAGCCTTGTCAGCGCTGGCTTGCGCGGCCAAGTTGCGTGAAACCCGGAATCGAGCCTTACGGAGCGATGCGATGACTATGGACGATCTCAAACGCCTCTTCACCAGCCGGACCTTGTCCCGGCTCGATGCCGTGCTCGCGCCCAAGCTGGTACCGATCTTTTATGCTCTGGGTCTGGCAGGCATCCTGCTCTGGGCCATCGCGCATTTCTTCTTCACCTTCAGCTTGGGCTTTGGCATCGGGCTTTGGGGTCTGCTCGAGATTGTCGTTTTTGGCCTTCTCTATTTCGTGGGCCTGCGCATCCTCTGCGAAGGGCTGCTGGTCTTTTTCCGCCGCCATGAGAGCGAAGGCGAGCCGGCTGCACGATCGCGTTATTCCGCCTCGCTGCTTGACGAGGTTCGCGAAGCGATTCGCGATCTGGCCGAGGAGAGCGAAGACCCTGACTACTCGGACGCCGACGACTACTCCGCGCCGGCAACCGATGCTGCGCCCCATCGGCCTTCCGCGCCGCCGGAGCCGGTGGTGACCCTCACGCCGAGTTCCCCTGGCAACATCGCGCCCAAACCTACGACGGCGCCTGCCGCAAAGGACCCCGCAGCCAAGACCAAAGCGGCGCTCGCCTCAGCTGAGGGGGCCAAGCCCAAGACCAAGGTGACTCGCAGCCCGGCAACCAAATCTGGCGAAGTATTCAAACCGCGTCGCACCGCCAAGCGCAGCCCGGCCAAGAAACCAGAGTAAGTCCTGCAACGGAACACGAAAAAGCCGCCGCGACATTGGTCTCGGCGGCTTTTTTCATGCGTAGCGCACAGCCTACTTCTTGTTGATGCTCCAGGCGCCCGGCCCCGCAAAGGCGAGGTAGAGGAAGACAAAACAGAAGAGGATCGCTGCGTCGCCGTCGTTATTCGCCGGAAAGAAATTGGACGGCGCATGCGCGATCCAATAGGCGAACGCCATGGTGCCAGAGGCGACAAAGGCTGCCGGGCGGGTGAAGAAGCCCAGGATGATTAGGATGCTGGTGATGATCTCGATGACGCCGGCAAACCAGGGCAGTGAGAAGGCTCCCGGAGACCATTCGGCTGCCGGGAAGCCAAGCAGCTTCTGCGTACCGTGGGCCAGAAACAGCAGGGCGGTGACGATGCGCAGCACGGCGAGGGCCTGCGGCGCATAGGCGGAGAGACGATCAAACACGGGAAGCTCCAGGTGACGCTTTAGGAAACCAGAGGCGTAGCCGAGCGCCTCCTCGGCGGGTAGCAGGGCTCTGCCGCACGCACTGTTCGCGGAAGCGTCCCATTCAAGACCCTGTGTTAGCCGCTCCCATCAGCCCTGCCCCGCGCCGGGCGGGAGGCAGTCACATTGCGTAACCGGGCAGTTTTCTGTATGACGCGCCCAATCCTCCAACATTGGAATGTCACGCTCTCATGAGCCAAGCGCCAAAAATTGGCCTCGTCAGCCTCGGCTGCCCCAAAGCCCTCGTTGATAGCGAGCGCATCATGTCCACCCTGCGGTCGCAGGGCTATTCGTTTTCGCGCGACTATGCCGGCGCCGACGTCGTACTGGTCAACACCTGCGGCTTTCTCGACAGCGCCAAGCAGGAGAGCCTTGAGGCCATCGGCGAAGCGCTCAACGAGAACGGCCGGGTCATCGTCACCGGTTGCCTAGGCGTCGAAGAGGACCTGATCCGCAAGACGCACCCCAGCGTGCTCGCCATTTCCGGCCCGCATCAGTACGAAAGCGTCGTCTCGGCCGTGCACGAGCACCTTCCGCCAGTGCCTAATCGCTTCGTGGACCTCGTCCCCGAAAGTGGCCTCAAGCTGACGCCGCGCCACTACGCCTATCTCAAGATTTCCGAAGGCTGCAACAATCGCTGCTCCTTCTGCATCATCCCGCAGATCCGCGGCGACCTCGCCTCCCGCCCCGCCGCTGGCGTTCTGGGCGAGGCCGAGCAGCTGGTCCGCAGCGGCGTCAAGGAATTGCTGGTGATTTCGCAGGACACCAGCGCCTATGGCGTGGACGTCAAGTACGCGGAATCGATGTATCGCGGCCGCCCCGTAAAGGCCAAGTTCTACGATCTGGCCAAGGAGCTGGGTCAGCTGGGCGCCTGGGTGCGCCTCCATTATGTTTACCCCTACCCCCACGTCGATGCAATCATGGAGCTGATGGCCGATGGCCTCGTCCTGCCCTATCTCGACATCCCGTTTCAGCACGCTTCGCCGACGGTGCTCAAAGCGATGCGCCGCCCCGCGCACCAGGAAAAGACGCTGAATCGAATTCTCGACTGGAAGCGCCAAGTCCCTGATCTAACTGTGCGATCCAACTTCATCGTGGGCTTCCCCGGCGAAACGGACGAAGATTTCGAGATGATGCTCGACTTCATCGAGGAAGCCGAGATCGACCGCGCTGGCTGCTTCAAATACGAGCCGGTGACCGGTGCCCCCGCCAACGAACTCGAGGGCATCGTGCCCGACGAGGTGGCGCAGGAGCGTTGGGAGCAGCTGATGGAGGTCGCCCAGACCGTGTCAGCCGGCCAGCTCGCCAAAAAGCGCGGCCGCACCATCCAGGTGCTGGTCGATGACGTGCAGCCCGAAACCAACAAGGCCATCGCCCGCTCGAAGTGGGATGCGCCCGAAATCGACGGTCAGGTCATCATCAGCAATGCCACCGGCATCAAGCCCGGCGACATGCTGGACGTCGTCGTCACCGATAGCGACGAATACGACCTCTTCGCCGAGCCGCTCGCCGGCTAACGCGCAAAGGCGTCGAAGGGATTATCTCGCGTCAGCCGCCCAATCGTGGCGGCTGGCACGCCGGCCTTGTCCAGCGCCGGCAGCAGCCAGTCCACCAGATGCGTATAGGGTCGCGGCACACCGCCGCCCGGCTGCGCTGGATCGTACCACCCCAAATCGTGGCTGATGAGCAGTTGACGGTCGAGCCCCTGTTCGATGGCCCGCAGCACCAGCGCCAGCACATCGGCATCGGGCGCTCGCCCGACATGGTCGTATTCGATCCAGGCGCCGCGCTCCACCAGCGCCCGGTGCAAACCGAAATCCTTCTCTTCTTGCATGTGGATGGAGATGAAGCGGTCTGCCGGACACCCCTCCTCGGCAAGAATATCCAGCTGGTCCATCACCACCTTCCCGCGGATCGTATGCGAGCCGATAACTGCGCCCGTTCGCACCGCTGCTCGGCCCGCTGCGCGCAGGATGCGTTCCTCGAGCGGCGTGATCCCGTCATCACCGGCGCTGAGCTTGATCCAGCCCGCGGCCACACCGGTACCTTCGATACCTTCGGTCAACTCGCCCACCATCCAGGTTTCCAGCGCCGTCTCATCGGCCTCATGCACCCATTGGGGTATCCACGGCTCGCGATAATTGCCAGTCGGCACCACGATCGGCATGCCGGTCGCCCGCGAGACGGCCAGATCGATATCGGCCCGCCGACCCACCCCGCCCGTCGTGCATTCCACCAGCGCCGTAATGCCCTGCGCCTTGATAGCCTCGATCTGCGGCGCCATCAGTGCAATCACGTCGGCCGCGTTAGCCTCGCCATAGCCGGGCTGGTCGGGCGTGCGCATATCCACGAACACATGCTCGTGCGGCAGGATCAGGCCGAGCTGCTCCCGCTCGAACCGTCCCAGCGTCGTCACCAAGCTCTTCATCGTCACCTCCCTTTTTGCCCGAGTGTCACCACCGCGGACGCATTGTAAAGCCGTCGCTGCAATCCCGCGGAAATGAAATCGCGTTGCGCCGCAGGGCCACGCAACGGCTTTTCGCGCACGAACTAGGGCGAGAATTAGTCATCCGAAGCAAACATTTGCTGCTGGACGTCCGCTCACAGCCCAGTGCAAGAAACTCCCCGAGCTCCGTTTCACCTCTGATGAAAGCGTCCCATGCACAAGCTTCTTTCCGCCGCCGTCGCCGCGCTCGCCATTGGCAGCGCGCCTGTTCTGGCGCAGCCCACTGACTTGCTTAATGCCTCCTACGACATTGCCCGCGAGATTTTCGCCGCCCAGAACGAGGCCTTCGTGCCCGTTTATGAGGCTGAGACGGGCACCGCTGTCACCATCAACCAGTCCCATGCTGGCACCTCCACCCAGGCACGCGCCATTCTCGAGGGGCTGCCCGCCGACGTCGTCACCTTCAATCAGGTGACCGACGTGGAGCGCCTCGTCGAAGGCGGCTTTGTCTCGGACGATTGGCAGAGCGAGTTCCCCAACAATGCCTCGCCCTTCTATTCCCTGCCCGCCTTCCTCGTCCGCGGGGGCAATCCCAAGAACATCACCGATTGGGGCGATCTCGCGCGCGACGATGTGCAGGTGATCTTCCCCAATCCCAAGACCTCCGGTAACGGCCGCTACACCTATCTGGCCGCTCGCGCCTGGGCCAACGAGGAGTTTGGCGGCGACGAAGCGCAGGTCGAGGAATACCTCACCAAGCTCTTTTCGAACGTGCCGGTATTCGAAACGGGTGGACGTGGTGCGACCACCGCTTTCACCGAGCGGCAGCTGGGCGACGTCCTCATCACCTTCGAAGCGGAAGTGCTGAGCGTGCGCGATCAGTTGGGCGCCGAGAACTACCAGCCCGTGATTCCGAGCGTCTCTCTCCTTTCCGAGTTCCCGGTGGCCATTGTCGACCAGGTCGTAGACAACCGCGGCAGCCGCGACCTTGCGAAGGCCTACCTCGACTTCCTCTACACGACCGAAGGCCAGGAGATCGCAGCCGGGCACAACCACCGCGTTAATGACGAGACCGTCGCTGCTGCCCACGCCGGGACCTTCCCCGAAGTGCGCCTCGTGACCGTCGAGGATGAATTCGGCGGCTGGGCCCAGGTCACCGAAGAGCACTTCGCCGATGGCGGCCTGCTCGATCGCGTGTTCCTCAACCAGTGACCTCTGAGGTCAAACATATCGACGCGGCCGCCGGGCCGCGTCTTGCTCCGCTGGGCGCCCCCCGTCGCCGCGGCCGGCACCTGCTGCCCGGCTTCGGCCTGACGCTGGGCGTCTCCATGATCTATCTGACCCTCATCATCGTGCTACCCATCATGGCGATGCTGCTCAAGGTCGGGGGCATGGGCCTGGAAGAGTTCTGGCGCATCGTTGCTTCCAACCGCGCCTTTGCCGCCTACCGCGTCACCATCAGCGCTGCCCTGCTGGCCACTGCCTTTAACGGGGCCTTCGGCCTGCTGCTCGCCTGGGTGCTGACACGCTATGAATTCCCCGGCAAGCGGATGCTGGATGCTCTCGTCGACCTGCCCTTTGCTCTCCCCACCGCAGTTGCTGGCCTCGTGCTGGTGACGCTGTTCTCCAATACGGGCTGGTATGGACAACTCCTTGAACCCAACGGGATCAAGGTCAATTACACGCTGGTCGGCATCGCGATTGCCATGTTCTTCACATCGGTGCCCTTTGTCGTGCGCACTGTCCAGCCAGTACTCGAAGAGGTGGAAGGCGGCCTCGAGGAAGCTGCAGCGACGCTCGGCGCCTCACGCTGGCAGGTTTTCACCCGCGTGATCTGGCCGACCATCCTACCCGCCTTCATGGCCGGTTGTGTCCTCTCCTTTGCCCGCTCCCTAGGCGAATTCGGCGCCGTCGTCTTCATCGCCGGCAATCTGCCTGGACTGACGGAGGTCGTCTCCCTGCTGATCTTCATCCGCCTCGACGAATATAATTACGAAGCGGCAGCCGCTATGGCGTTCGTCATGCTGCTTCTCGCTTTTGCCGCGCTCTTGCTCACCAACGCGCTCCAGGTCTGGCAAACCCACTATGCAAACCGGAACGGCTGATATGCAGACCACCCGCTCCCGCGCCGAACTGGCACTCATCGGCACTGCCTTCGTGCTGTCGATTCTGGTGCTGCTGGTGCCGCTGCTCCTGATCTTCGCCTTTGCCCTGCGCGAAGGCATCGGCGCGTATTTCGCCAACATCTTCGAGCCCAACACGCTGCACGCCATCTGGCTCACCGTGCTGACAGCGCTCGTGGTGGTGCCGGTCAATGTCGTCATCGGCATCTGCGTGGCCTGGCTGGTTACCCGCTTTAAATTTTGGGGCCGTAACCTGCTGGTTACGCTGATCGAGCTCCCCGCATCCGTCAGCCCTATCGTCGCCGGGGTGGTCTATCTCTTTCTTTATGGCGGCCAGGGACTGCTCGGCCCTACCCTTCAAGGCGCGGGCATCCAGTTGATGTTCACCGTCTGGGCAATCTTCCTCGTCAGTCTCTTCGTCACCGCTCCGTTCGTGGCGCGCGAATTGATCCCGCTCATGCAGCAGCAAGGGTCGGAGGACGAGGAGGCAGCGCTAAGCCTGGGAGCCAGCGGCTGGCAGATGTTCTGGCACGTCACCTTGCCTAACATTCGCTGGGCCATCCTCTACGGCGCCGTGCTCACCAATGCCCGGGTCATGGGCGAGTTTGGCGCGGTCTCGGTGGTGTCCGGTGCCATCCGCGGCCAAACCAATACGCTGCCGCTCCAGGTGAGTCAGCTGTTCAACGATTTCAATGTGACAGGTGCTTTTGCTGCGGCCTCCACGCTGGCGCTGATCGCCGTGCTGACCCTGGTCCTCAAGGCTGCGCTAGAGGCGCGCGTCTGGCGCAGCTAAGCCGGCAATTTGCCCGGCGCATGCCGGTCAAGCGTGCGGCGCGGACTTCGACCGCCACATAGTCCTTGCATTGCGCCTGCACTTGGTTCCACCTTCGTCCCGCACTTTATATTTCGCGAGCTCGGGTTCTCCATAGAGCTCTGCTGCGTTCTCTGCGGATCACACCGCCTTGGGTTCTGAATGACCACACCACAGCTTCTCGCCTTCGCCGTCATCGGCGCCATGATGGTGGCGTTCGTTTGGGGGCGCTGGCGTTACGACCTCGTCGCCGTTTCGGCTCTTCTAGCGGCGCTGGCGGTAGGTGTCGTACCGCCCGAGGCCGCATTTATCGGCTTTGCTGATGACATCGTCATTATCGTTGCCAGCGCCTTGGTTGTGAGTGGCGCGATATCGAGATCCGGCATCATGGATGTTGCGGTCCGCCGCTTCGCCCCCAACCTCTCGGCCCCGCGCTCGCAGTTGATCCTGCTGGTGGTCGTGGTCACAGTGCTCAGCGCTTTCATCAAGAACATCGGCGCGCTGGCGATTATGATTCCTATCGCCTTTCAGATGGCGCGGAAGTCCTCCGTATCGCCATCGCTGTTCCTGATGCCGATGGCGTTCGGATCGCTGCTGGGCGGGTTGATGACCCAGATCGGCACCTCGCCGAACATCATTGTCTCTCGGGTGCGTGCCGAGATAACCGGCGTCCCTTTCACGATGTTCGACTTCACCCCGGTCGGAGCGGCTCTGGCGATCGTGGGCGTCGTCTTCCTCGCGATTTTCTATCGCCTACTGCCCGAACGCCGGCAGGAGGAGACCGGGTTTGACCGGGCCATCGAGATCAAGAACTATACGACCGAGGCGCGCGTCCTCGAGGACTCTCCGGCCATCGGCCGCACCATCGCCGACATCCAGGCTGCTGCCGACGGTCAGGCAATGGTGACCGGCATCGTCAGCGCCACCGGGCGCCGTCGGACGCCCCTTCCTGACGCTACCCTCAAGGCGGGAGACATCCTGATCATCGAGGGTGAGCCCGGCGCCCTTGACACCATGGTCAATCAATCCGGACTGGTCTTCTCCGAGCGCCGGGGGGCGGCGACCAAGGACTCTGCCGATATCGGGATCATTGAGGCAATCATCGGCCAGAGTTCCGGGCTAATTGGGGCAAGCGCCCAGGAGTTGACGCTCTTTGATCGGACCGGCCTCAACCTTCTCGCCATTAGCCGGCGTGGCCGCCGGTTCACCGAGCGGTTGGGTCAAATCAAGTTCGAAAATGGCGACGTGATTCTGTTGCAGGGGCACATCAAGCGCCTGCCCGAGCTGCTGCGCGAATGGGACTGCATGCCTCTCGTGGAACGCGGCTTACGGCTAGGCAGCTTCCGCAACGGCCTCATTCCCGTTGTGATCCTCCTGGTCGCGATGGCCGCAACGGCGACCGGCCTCGTTCCGGTAGCCGCAGCTTTCTTTGCAGCAGCCGTAGCCATGGTGCTCACCCGAGCCCTGCCCCTGCGCGAGGTCTATAACCAGCTCGACGCGCCGATCCTCATTATGCTCGCCTGCCTAATTCCCGTCTCGGATGCGCTGCGCACCACCGGCGGAACCGAGATTATCGCCGCCTGGCTCTCCATGGTGGCGAGCCATCTGCCGGGCTGGGGCGCCCTGGCCCTGATCATGGTCGCTGCCATGGCGGTGACCCCTTTCCTCAACAATGCCGCCACCGTGCTGGTGATGGCGCCTATCGCCGCGACCTTCGCCGCCGAACTAGGCTACGCCCCCGAAGCCTTCCTTCTGGCGGTGGCCATTGGTGCGGGCTGCGACTTTCTCACCCCCATCGGACACCAGTGCAACACACTGGTGATGGGCCCGGGCGGCTACAAGTTCGGTGATTATTGGCGGCTAGGGCTACCGCTCTCCATCCTTGTTGTTCTGGTGGGCGTTCCCATGCTCATGCTGGTGTGGCCGTTCTGATGCACAGCACGCACACCATCGCCCTGCCGAACCGCCCGCCCCTGCAACTGGGCCGCCGCGCGCTGGTGATGGGCATTCTCAACGTGACGCCAGATAGTTTCTCCGATGGTGGTCAGCATAATCTGGTCGAGTCGGCGGTGGCGCATGCCCAGGCCATGATAGCCGAAGGCGCCGACATCCTCGACATCGGCGGCGAGAGCACCCGTCCCGGCGCCGAGCCTGTGGGCACTCAGGAAGAACTCGACCGCGTCATGCCGGTGATCGATGCGTTGATTGCTGCGGGTGTGTCCGCGCCGATCTCAATTGACACCTACAAGCCGCTCGTCGCCGATCAGGCGATCCAGGCCGGCGCCTCCATCATCAACGATGTCCACGGCCTCCAGGGCGCACCGGAAATGGCCCCCATTGCCGCGCTCCACGACGTTCCCGTGATCGCTATGCATTGGCACAAGGACCGAGATCGCTCCACACCGCTGCAACACTCGACGCAGCTTTATTTCGCCGACACCCTAGCACGTGCCGCAGCGGCGGGAATAAGTCGCGACAAGATCATGCTGGACCCCGGTTTTGGCTTCGGCAAGTCGCTAGCTGAGAACTATGCGCTGTTGCGGGAGCTGAAATCGCATTCTGGATCCGTTCATCTTGGCGGCGATTTCCCGATCCTGGTCGGCACGTCACGCAAGTCGATGATTGGTAAGCTCTTGCAAAACCAGCCCGAAGAGCGCCTCGCCGGCACTATTGCCACCACTGTCCTCGGCTACATGAACGGCGGTCACATTTTCCGAGTTCACGACGTAAAACCCAATCGCGACGCCCTTCGCGTCGCCGAAGCAACGCTATATGGTCCGCCCGAAACGGGAGAATAAGGTCATGGCCGACGCATTCACGGGCGACCGTATCATCCTCAAAGACCTCGGATTTTACGGGTATCACGGGCTGATGAGTGAGGAGAAGGCGCTCGGCCAGCGATTCTTCGTGGACCTTGAATGCGGCGTCGATCTCTCCCAAGCGGGGTACACTGACACCATCAGCAACACGGTTTCCTATGCCGGCATTTACGATGTGGTGAAGGAGGCCTTCGATGGCCGCCGCATGCACCTGATCGAAGCTGTCGCACAGAACATCGTCACCGCCATTTTTGAGGCTTTTCAAGAGGTTAAATGGATCGTCGTGCGTGTCCGCAAGCCCGAGGCGCCCATTGCCATGGTCCGGGGCGAAGCGGCGATCGAATTGCACCGACAGCGGAAAAGCTGAACCATGGCGAATGCTTGGCTCAGTGTCGGCGCCAATATCGGTGATCCGCCGGCCCAGTTGGCCGAGGCGGTGCGCCGGATTGCAGCACATGCCGATATTTCGGTGGCGAAACAGTCTTTGGTTTTAACCACCAAAGCTTGGGGCAAGACGGATCAGCCGGATTTTGCCAACGCGACTCTAGAAATCAACACCAGCCTTCAACCGCTTGATCTGCTTGATGTTCTGCTTGGCATCGAGCTGGCGATGGGCCGGGTCCGAGACGAGCGCTGGGGTCCGCGGCTCATCGATATCGACATCATCGCCTATGATCGAGAGGTGCTGCAGCACCCCCGATTGACCCTGCCCCATCCGCATGCACATGAGCGCGATTTCGTGCTCACGCCACTCCGGGAAATCGACAAAACTGTTGTCGATTGGATCATCGAAAACGCACGGATTAGCAACTAAGGGCGCAAAGCCTGTAGCACGGCGATGGCACTATCGAACTCCGCCCGCCGTTTGGCGCGACGCTCGGCCGCTTCCTCGTCCTCACCCCATTGGGAGATCTGGAAGTCCTCGTCGACAGGGGCGGCGGACCAAACCTCCTCGGCTGAGATCAGCCGGTTCCAGAACGCGATAGCCAGGAGCCCCGAGCCGGTCAGCCCGGTGATCGAAACCAGCGCCGTCAGCACAAAGAGCCCCTCGTCCGTCAGCGACTCGGCCAGCCGATCCAGCGTTGATTGCGGCTGCGGCTGATGGATGATGCCGATGGTCGGCTGGAAGGCCACGCCGAAATGGCGGGATATCGCCACCAGGGGCCGATCCCAGCTGACTTCCTGCTGGGACACAAGTTCTTGTGGGCTATCGGCGCGGTAGAGCATCAGGTCGCCACTGGCGAACTTTATGATCTCCTCCCGAAATAGGGGAACCGCTTGCTCGCCGCTCTCTACCGCCGAATTGATCAGCCGGGTGGTGGGCATGGTGCGGGCATCGACGAACTCGCCTTGCGCGGCCCACTCCTCTGCCATGGTCTGGGCGATGGAGAGCGCCGGCAGGATGATCGGGACCTTCTTGCCGGGGGTCCGCAACTGGCGACCATCCAGAGTAACGACAAAGCCGCCTTCGAAGGGCGCCACCCCGACGTCCTTGTAGAAGCGTTTGGGCAGTTCCACCTGCTGGAGGTGCTGTGCCCGGCCGTATCCGTCTTGGGTGTGCTGGAGAGCGTCTTCGAGCTGGTCACGCATGGGTCTGTTCCACCAGTCTGTCGATCGCCCCCTCAAGCTGATCATAACGATCAATCATCGTTTCCGCACCAACAGCGATAAGCTCGCGCGGTTCATGATAACCCCAGGTCACACCAATTGTGCGGGCCTTGGCGGCGACACCCATCTCGATATCGAAGGTCGTGTCACCAATCATGATGGTGCGTTGTGGCGAAGCCCCGGTCTCACGCATGGCAGTTTGGAGCATGCCGGGGTGCGGCTTGGAGGGGTTGTGATCGGGGGTCTGCAAGGTACTGAAATAGTCAGTGAGGCCATGCAGTTCAAGAATGCGGTGGACGCCATTGAGGCCCTTGCCCGTGGCGATGCCGAGCACGACGTCGTCACGCGCACGCAGAGCCTCGACGGCTTCCCGCGCACCGGGGTATAGGCCTTCCCGATCCGGCTGGGTGAGGAGGGTCGCGCGGTAGTGCGTCCGATAGTCATTGACTAGTTGGTCGATGAGGACGGGGTCATCGGTTTTGGCCAGGCGCGCCAGTGCGACTGGCAGGGAAAGGCCGATCACCCGGCGCGATTCCGCCGGTGTGGGCGGCACCAGGCCAGCCCCGGCAAACGTCGCCGCCATGTGCTCGGCTATCAGCGCCTGCGTGTCGATCAGCGTGCCGTCCATGTCGAACATGACGAGGATCACTTGCCGTCCTCCGGGTCGCCGTTGACGTCGAAACGGTCGGCATCAAAACCCAGCGCCTCAAAGCTCTGCTGCATGTGGGACGGCAGGGGCGCGGAGATATCGAGCCGCTTGCCACTGCGCAGGGGAAGAGCGATGCGCCGCGCGTGCAGGTGCAGGCCCTCCCCCAGACCCTCGGCGCCCTGGTAGTTCTCGATGTTGAAGTAGCGGGGGTCACCGATGATCGGCGTTCCCATTTGCGCCATGTGCACGCGCAGCTGGTGCGTTCGGCCGGTGACCGGCTTCAAGGTCACCCAGGCGAAGCGGCGACTGGCGGTATCGGTAGTCGAATAGTAGCTGTGCGAATGCTGGGCGCCAGGCGTGCCGTTCTTGACCACCACCATCTGCTCGCCATCGGTGGTAGCACGCTTGAGCAGGAAGCACGAGATCTCGCCCTGGCGTGGCGACGGATTGCCGGCGACCACGGCCCAATAGATCTTCCGCGCCGAGCGAGAGCGAAAAACCTCACCGAAATGGGTGGCCGCGGCCGATGTCTTGGCAACCACCAAGCAGCCGGACGTATCCCGGTCGAGCCGATGGACGAGCTTGGGTGTCTCGCCCTTCTTGTTGGGGAGGCTCTTGAGCATGCCGTCGATATGCCGCTTGGTCCCACTCCCCCCTTGTACGGCCAGTCCATGCGGTTTGTTGAAGACGTAAAGGTCCTCGTCTTCGTAGAGGATAAGGTCGCGCAGGAACTGGCCCTCGGTGTCGTTGACGCGCACCGGCTTAGGCGCCTCTGGATCATCGATCGGTGGGACTCGCACAGTCTGGCCGGGGAGCAGCCGGGTGCTGGTGGTCACCTTGGCCTTGTCGACCTTGACCTCGCCATTGCGGATCAGCTTCTGCAAGCGCCCAAAGCCGAGTTGGGGGAAGTGGCGGGCAAACCACCGATCGACCCGCATGCCGTCCTCATCACCACTTACTTCTCGATGTTGAACGCCACTCATACCATGCCTCGGGTCAGCAAAAGTCCGAGATAGAGCCCGGCGAGGCAAACCACAACCGAGATCAGCATATAAGTGGCGGCTTGGCCGACGGCTCCGCGCTCAAGCAGCGTTATCGCATCGAGGGAAAAGGTGGAGAAGGTCGTAAAGCCCCCGAGCACCCCCACGGCCACGAACAGCCGCGCTTCGGGGGCCCAGGTGGGTGTCAGGCGCGCGAGGATGCCGATCAACACCCCCATCAACAAGGAGCCCAACACGTTGACCACGATGGTAGCCAGCGGGAAGCCCCCCTGCCACCAGCGGGTGATCAGGACCGATGTGCCATAGCGCGCCATGGCGCCCAGAGCGCCGCCGGCGCCCACCAGAAGAAATGCCTGCATAGCTTCCCTTAGCGCAGCCGAAAGCAGAAAACCACGACCAGGCAGCATGGTAGATAGAAGGCAGGGGTCAGGCTAGGCGCCTAGTCTTCAGGGCTGCCTTTGCTGGCGCGGAGGCGCTCGAAGTAATCTACCCGCTTGCGCAGTTCGCGCTCGAAGCCGCGTTCCACCGGCTCATAGAACTTCTGCCGGCCCAGTTTCTCGGGGAAATACTCCTGGCCGGAGAAGGCTTCGGGCGTGTCGTGGTCGTAGATATAGCCTTCGCCATAGCCAGAGCCTTTCATGAGCTTGGTGGGAGCGTTGAGGATGACCATGGGCGGCATGGGAGAACCCGTGGACTTGGCGATGCTCATGGCGCCCTTATAGGCAGTGTAGACCGCGTTCGACTTGGGCGCGAGCGCGAGATAGACAACCACCTGCGCCAGCGCCAATTCGCCCTCGGGCGAGCCCAGCATCTGGTAGGCATCGCGGGCAGCGACTGCTTGGGGAAGCGCCTGCGGATCGGCCAGGCCAATGTCCTCGACAGCCATGCGGATCAGGCGCCGAGCCAGGAACAGCGGGTCTTCCCCGGCGTCGAGCATGCGGGCGAAATAATAGAGCGCCGCGTCCGGATCGGAGCCGCGGATGGTCTTGTGCAGCGCCGAGATCAGGTTGTAGTGGCCGTCCTGCGCCTTGTCGTAGATGGGCGCCCGACGCTGCACTAGTGTTAGCAGACTGTTGGCATCGAGCACCTCATCAGGTGAAGCCGCAGAGACGATTTCCTCCACCAGCCCGAGTAGCGCCCGGCCGTCCCCATCGGCGAGACCCAGGAGGGTTGCGCGTGCCTCTTCGGCCAATGGCAGTTTGGTGTTCAGCAGCGTCTCGGCGCGCTGCAGCAGATGCTCGAGATCGTCAGCGCTAAGGGATTCGAAGCGCAGCACCTGACTGCGGGAGAGCAGCGCCGCATTGAGCTCGAAGGACGGATTTTCGGTGGTGGCGCCAACCAAGACCACCGTCCCGTCTTCCATCACCGGCAGGAAGCTATCCTGCTGGGCGCGATTGAAGCGGTGGATCTCGTCGACAAAAAGAAGCGTCTTGTGCCCCGAGAGGCGCTCAAAGCGTGCCTTCTCGAAGACCTTCTTGAGGTCGGCGACCCCCGAGAAGATGGCCGAGATCTGCTCGAAGCGATGGCCGATCCGGTCGGCAAGGAGACGTGCCACAGTGGTCTTGCCGGTGCCCGGCGGTCCCCAGAGGATCAGCGAGCCCAAGCGGCCGCTCGCAATCATGCGGCGCAGCGTGCCTTCGGGGCCCAGCAGGTGCGTTTGGCCGATGACCTCATCGAGCGAGCGGGGCCGCAGCCGGTCAGCGAGGGGGCGCGCGGTGTCGGCCTGCGGCTCTGATGCAAAAAGGTCGGTCATGGTACTGTTCTAGCCGCTGACGATGCTACGCGTCACCCTGCCGTTTCGCTGCAGGATGATCTGCCAGGTCCGCACGCGATTGGATGCAATGTCGCGGAAGACCAGCGCTGTTTCCACAGCGATGTCGTTGAGCGAGAGGATCACATCGTCGGGCAAGAGGCCCATCTGATCGGCAGGCGAACCGGGCTCAATGGCGGTGACCACGACCCCGCGGGCGTCGTAGGGCAGATCCTTGGCTTCGGCGAGCGCCGGGTCGAGCTCGCGCACCGTAGCGCCGGCGAACCGCGAATTGCCTGTGATGGTGGCGATCATGTCCTCGCTGGGCGCCGGCGCCGGCTCGATGGTGAACGGCACATCCAGCTCTTCGCCGCGCCGGAGGCGAGTGAGGACGGTGGTTTCCCCGATCGGCCGGGTAGCTAGGCGGAAGTTGAAGGCGCTGGGATCGTCGACCCTGAGGCCATCGACGCTCAGGATCACGTCGCCCGAGGCGAAACCCGCGCGCTCCGCCGGGCCGCCAGGGGCCACTTCAGTGATCAGGGCGCCGTGCGGCGCCGCCAGGCCAAGACTGGCCGCGATATCGGAGGTGACTGCCTGCATCTGGGCGCCAAACCAGGGCCGGATGATCTCGCCACCGGCAACGCCCGCCTCGGCCACTACGCGGGCCATGTTGGCGGGAATGGCAAAGCCGATGCCGACCGACCCACCCGTCTGGGAGTAGATGGCAGTGTTGATACCGACGAGACGCCCGCTGAGATCGACCAGGGCACCCCCCGAATTGCCGGGATTGATCGCTGCGTCGGTCTGGATGAAGAACTCGTAGTCCGAGCTTTCGACGCCGGTGCGCGCCAAGGCCGAGACGATGCCGCTGGTGACGGTCTGGCCGACACCGAATGGATTGCCAATAGCAAGCACCAGATCGCCGACCTGCAGGGCGTCGGAATCCGAGAAGACTATCGCCGGGAAGGTCACCCCATCGGGGTCGGTGACGCGCAGCACGGCAAGGTCGGTCTGGGTGTCTTCCACCACGATCTCGACTGGAAACTCGCGGCCGTCAGAGAGCGCGATGCGCACGTCGGTCGCGCCTTCGATGACGTGGCGGTTGGTAAGGATGACGCCGCTTTCCTCCACGATCACCCCCGAGCCGAGCGACTGGGACTCGCGGGGGCGACTGCGAAAGGGCTGCTGGCCGAAGAAGCGCGAAAAGAACGGGTCGTTAGCGAAGGGCGAGGCGGCCTGTTGCTCAATGCGCGTGGCATAGACATTGACCACCGACGGCGAGGCGTTCTTGACCACCGGGGCAAAGCTGAGCTGGATCTGCTCGCGGCTGACGGGGAGTTGCCGAGGCTCCTCCACGGGCGCTGTTGCAACCGGTGGATCGAGCTGGGCGATGGATGGTCCGTTCCAGGGCGAAAACAGCAACGTACCGCTGACGGCCAGCACCACGATCACGACGGCCGCCATCAGCCAGCTACGCACACTCATCGAACCAACCTCCAAGGTCTTGCGTTGGCCCCGAGGCAGGCCATCGGAGAGCGAGCCAAACGCCCGGAATCTGTCACCAAAATGACGTCACGCCCCTGTCATTCTGGTTGGCCAAATAATCGTTTGCGCGAGGGGGTCGCGCACCCTATATGCAGCGCTCGTTTCCCCCGCAGCGCCAGCCCTGAAAGGCAAGTCGTCCATGACCACTGAGACGAAGCAAGTCTATCCGAATACGTCGGCCCTGATCGCGGCCGAAGCTCCGGATTTCCCCGCCTTTCTGTTCTCCGAGCGGGAATTGCACAAGCAGGTCAAGATGTTCAAGAAGGGCTTTGACGGCCTTCTGACCTATGCCGTCAAGTGCAACCCTTCCCCCCACATCCTCGCCCGGCTGCATGAAGAGGGGCTCAAGGCTTTCGACGTGGCGTCCAACACGGAGATGGAACTGGTGCGCGACTACGCGCCCGGCGCGGCGATGCACTACAACAATCCCATCAAGAATAAGCGCGAGATTGCTCGCGCCTATGAGGAATTCGGCGTCCGTTCCTTCACCATCGACCACCCCCAGCAGCTCGATCAACTCGCGGCGGTGGTGTCGCCCAGCCGCGATGTCGAGGTGACCACCCGCTTCAAGGCCGGCAAGGCGCTCAAGTCCTATGATTTCGGCATCAAGTTCGGCGTGATGGAGCAGGCAGCGGCCGAGATCGTCACGGCCGTGGACAAAATGGGCTATACGCCCAGCCTCTGCTTCCATGTGGGTTCGCAATGCGAGGATGCCTACGCCTATGAGCGGCATATCGCGGCGGCCGCGCGCATCGCTGAGGAAGCCAAGATCGGGCTCAAGCGCCTCAACCTCGGTGGCGGCTATCCGGCGCGCTATCCCACAAGCGAAGCGCCGCCGATGGACTATTATTTCGAGACCATCCTGACAGCGGTCGAGGAGCATTTCGGTAACAACAAGCCCGACCTCATCATCGAGCCCGGTCGCGCGCTGGTCACCAGCTCCACTTCGCTGCTGCTGCGGGTCAAGCACCAGCGTGGCGGGCAGTCGGTCTACGTTAATGACGGTGCCTATGGGGCGCTGATGGAAGTGAAGTTCATGCACTTCACTCCACCCGTGCGCGTCTGGCGCGGCCCGCGCCTCCATGACAACAATGGCGAATTCTCCGACTTCACCATCTGGGGACCCACTTGCGACAGCTATGACGTGCTGCCCCAGGTCTTCACCCTGCCCGCCGATATCGACGAAGACGACTGGATCGAGTTCGGCCTCATGGGTGCCTATACCCAGGCGTCGCTGACCCCGTTCAACGGCTTTGACCGCCGCGATCAGTTCTGGGTCGAGGAAGTCTATACCGGCAAGGATATGGCGCCCGCCGAATAGATCGGCATCAGCAGAATCACTAGCCGATATGCGAGCCGCTCCGGTACCCTGGGGCGGTTTTTTTTCTGTTGCCACATGGAAGCACCGAGATGACGGACATTTTGCCCCTTGCCCAGCTCGGCCGCCGCATCATGGTGACGGGGCCGACAAATGCCGGCAAGTCCACCCTGACGGTGGCATTGGCCGACAAGCTCGGCGTTCCCGCCTATCATGTCGACCTGTTCCGGCATCTTCCGCACACCGACTGGGAGCCGCGGCCAACTGAGGACTTCCACGCCCTCCATGCGGCAGCGATCGCCGAGCCTGAATGGGTGATGGACGGGAACTACTCAGAAATCCTGCCACAACGCCTCGCCCGCGCGACCGGCATCGTCGTGGTGGATGCGCCCCTCCTCAGTCGATACGTCCGCTACTTCAAACGCACACTGCAGCGGCAGCGCGTGGGTGCCCTCGAGGGCGGCAAGGACTCGATCAAATGGGACATGATCCACTGGCTGTGGCACACGCGCGGCACTGCAGAGGCACACCGCAAGCTGGCTAGCGAGACAGGCCTGCCTGCTGTCTTCTGCCGCGACCAGCGGGACGTGGCGGCCCTCTGCGCTGCTTGGGATCTCAGGCTGTCGCTTTCTTGACCAAGCCGAGGCTGATCAGGCTTTCGGCAGAGGCGAGCAGTGCCTCCTTGCCGGAGATAAAGGGACGGCCGAGCAGCGCCTCGCCTTTGCTGCGGTCGAAGTGCTTCTCGTTGCCGATGTCGTTGATGATCTGGCGCGCACTGCCACCAACAAAGCGCGCGACGAGCTTTATCACCCAATCGGGCACGTCCTTGCGGCTGATCTCGCGGTCAGGATAGGCCTCCCGCAAGATCTCGGCGACCTCTGGGAACGGCACGTAGTCACCAGCCGCGAGATAGCGGTGGCCGGCTGTCTCGGGCTTTCGGAGCGCTGCGACATGCATGGCGGCGACATCCCGTACGTCGATAAGCGAGAAGCCATTGCTCGGCCGCGCTTTGACCCTGCCCTCGAGGATCGCACCGACCAAGCCCAACGAAATACTGGTATCCTCATCAAGCGCCGGGCCCATGATGGCGCCAGGATGAATGGTGGTCAGTTCGAGGTCATCGGTTTTGGCCATCTCCCAAGCGCGCCGCTCCGCCTTGGTCTTACCGGTGCAGTAGGCCCAGGTGTACTTCATCGCTTCGAGATTGGTGAAATGCTCTTCGGTATAGGTCCGCTTGCCGGTTTCGTGGCCATGCCCATACGCAACGGTGGCGATCGAGGAGGTCATGACGATCCTCCGCACCCCCGCCGCTATGGCATGGCGCAACACGCGTTCCGTGCCCTCCAATGCCGGCCCAACCACCTCATGCGGATCCTTGGGCTCGATCCCCACGATTTGCGCCGCCACGTGCGCTACAGCACTAACGCCATCCATGGCCTCCAGCCAGCCAGCGTTGTGCATCAGATCGGTCTGAACGAAACTTAGGCGCCCCACAGCATCGGCACCCAAATGCTCGTGCACGGCAGCACGCACCGCTTCGGCCTTGAGGTCCGAACGCACCGTGCCGCGCACCGAAAACCCGGCACGCAGCAATTCAAGCACCGTCCATTTGCCCACAAAGCCGCTGGCACCCGTCACCAGAACCAATCCCGACTGCATCCTCACTCCTCAAAAGCAAAAGGCGGCCACGGAATGAACCGCAGCCGCCTCCTAAAGTCTAGCGTCGGAACCGCTTATGCGGCGACCGACTCGTCCTCGTCGTCACGCACCTGAACCGGACCGCTGTCCTGGCCCTTGGCATTGACGTCGCGATCAACGAACTCGATGACAGCCATCGGTGCGTTGTCACCGTAGCGGAAGCCGGCCTTCAGGATGCGGATATAGCCGCCCTGACGATCCTTGTAGCGGGGGCCGAGCACCGCGAAAAGCTTTGCCACCTGATCTTCATCGCGCATCTGGGCGATGGCCTGACGGCGAGCGTGCAGGTCGCCGCGCTTGCCTAGCGTAATCAACTTTTCGACGATCGGGCGCAGATCCTTCGCCTTAGGCAGGGTCGTTACGATCTGCTCGTGCTTGATCAGGGCTGCCGACATATTTGCGAACATAGCCTTGCGGTGGCTAGCGGTCCGGTTCAGCTTGCGGCCGGAATTACCGTGGCGCATGGTTATCTCCTAAAAATCTTGGCGGCGCCGGATCAATAATGATCTTCGTAGCGCTTGGCGAGGTCATCGATGTTCTCGGGCGGCCAGTTGTTGACGTCCATCCCGAGATGAAGCCCCATCTGTGCCAGGACTTCCTTGATTTCATTGAGCGACTTGCGGCCGAAGTTCGGCGTCCGCAGCATCTCGGCTTCCGTCTTCTGGATCAGGTCGCCGATGTAGACGATGTTGTCGTTCTTGAGGCAGTTTGCCGAACGGACCGAGAGCTCGAGCTCGTCGACCTTCTTGAGCAGTGCCGGGTTGAACGCCAGCTCGGGCACAGAATCCTGCGCCTTTTCCTTGCTGGGCTCTTCGAAGTTCACAAACACCGACAACTGGTCCTGGAGGATGCGCGCAGCGTAAGCCACGGCGTCTTCCGGGGAAATTGCGCCATTGGTCTCGACCTGCAGGGTCAGCTTGTCCTTGTCGAGGCTCTCGCCCGCACGGGTCGCATCAACCTTGTAGGATACCCGACGAACCGGCGAGAACAGCGCGTCGACCGGGATAAAGCCGATCGGCGCGTCTTCGGGACGGTTCTTGTCGGCGGCAACATAGCCCTTGCCGGTATCGACGGTGAACTCGATGTTGATCTCGGCGCCATCGTCGAGATGGCAGATCACCAAATCGGGGTTCAGCACCTCAATGTCGCCGGTTACGCGAATATCGCCAGCGGTAACGGAACCCGGACCCTGCTTGGACAGTTGCAGGCGCTTAGGACCCTCGCCGCCCATCTTGAGCGCGATTTCCTTCACGTTCAGGACGAGGTCGGTCATGTCCTCGCGCACGCCCGGGAGCGAGGAGAATTCGTGCAGAATGCCTTCAATCTGGATTGCAGTCACTGCCGCGCCCTGAAGCGACGACAGCAGCACGCGACGAAGAGCGTTACCCAGGGTAAGCCCGTAACCGCGCTCAAGCGGTTCGGCAACTACCGAAGCCACGCGCGCGTTGTCGCTGCCCGAAACAATCTCCAGCTTGGTCGGCTTGATTAGTTCTTGCCAGTTCCTCTGGATCGTCACGGTTCATGTCCTTTCAAAATCGCGGCTCTAGCCCAGCCGCTTGCCGCAAACGCAATAAGGACCCCCAGCCATAACTGGCCAGGGGTGCCCAGAACCGTCTGGATTAGACGCGGCGCCGCTTGCGAGGACGGCAGCCATTGTGCGGGATCGAGGTCACGTCGCGGATCGAGGTAACGTTAAAACCGGCAGCCTGCAGCGCGCGGAGCGCCGATTCACGGCCCGAACCAGGACCACGAACTTCGACCTCAAGGGTCTTCATGCCATGTTCCTGCGCCTTCTTGGCAGCATCCTCGGCAGCAACCTGTGCCGCATAGGGGGTCGACTTACGCGAACCCTTGAAACCCATCACGCCCGAGGAGGACCACGAAATCGTGTTGCCCTGCATGTCGGCGATGGTGATCATCGTGTTGTTGAACGACGCATTCACGTGGGCCACACCCGACGTGATGTTCTTGCGCTCCTTACGGCGGACGCGCGCAGCTTCAGCTCTAGCCATTTACTTCCTCTAAGCGATATCAGCGCTGCCGTCAGCCTCAGGCCCCGGCAGCTACATCGAAGAACCCGAGAAGCGGGTTCTTACTTCTTCTTGCCGGCGATCGGCTTGGCCGGACCCTTGCGGGTACGGGCATTGGTGTGGGTCCGCTGACCGCGGACCGGAAGGCCACGACGGTGGCGCAGGCCACGGTAGTTACCAAGATCCATCAGGCGCTTGATGTTCATCGCCACGTTACGGCGAAGATCACCCTCCACGACGTAGTCGCGGTCGATAGCTTCACGGATCTGGATGACTTCAGCGTCGGTCAATTCATTGACCCGACGATCGGCCGGGATACCGACCTTTTCAGTGATGTCCTTGGCGAACTTCTCGCCGATCCCGTGGATGTACTGAAGCGCGATGATCACGCGCTTGTTCGTCGGGATGTTGACGCCAGCAATACGAGCCACGTCTGCTCTCCTTCATTCAGCGCGAACCATCACGGTTGGCGCCCTAAAACAACAAGGGACCGGATTTCGACCCCCAACCAGTGTGGAGAACCGAATCCAGCCCAATAATCCATGAGACTGACGCGGTTCTTTAAGGGCTCGATTTCGAGGAGTCAACCGCGAAGTCAAGCCCAATTAATTACGACTCGATAGCCGTTTTGATTGCCGAGGTCACCTGATCGACTGGAGCCATCCCGTCAACCGTCTTCAGCAGGCCCTTTTGCGAATAGTAGTTCACCAAGGGGGCAGTCTGCTCAGCGTAGACGCCGAGGCGCTTACGCAGCACTTCTTCGTTATCGTCGGCGCGGGCGCCGCCCGAATCCTTGGCCCGCTGGATAACCCGGCGCACCAGTTCATCGGCATCCGCCTTGAGCTCCACTACGGCGTCGAGCTTCATGCCCTTTTGCGCGAGCATCTGATCCAAGGCATTCGCCTGGGCGATCGTGCGAGGGAAACCGTCGAGGATGAAGCCTGGCTTGCAATCCTCGGCATCGAGACGTTCCGACACGATGCCGTTGACGATGGTGTCACTAACGAGGTCGCCGCGATCAACAATTGCCTTGGCTTCCAGACCCAGAGGAGTCTGGGCTGCAATGGCAGCCCGCAAGATGTCGCCGGTGGAGAGCTGTGGGATGCCATAATCCTCCACGAGAATCTTAGCCTGGGTCCCCTTCCCCGCCCCTGGCGGTCCGAGCAGTATCAACCTCATCGACGCTTGCCTCCTCCAAGACGGGACTTCTTGACCAGACCTTCATACTGCTGAGCGATCAGATGGCTCTGGATCTGGCTGACGGTATCGAGGGTCACCGTGACCATGATCAGCAGCGAAGTACCACCGATAAACTGACTGACCGCCAGCTGACTGAACATCACCTCGGGGATCAACGCCACGACCGTTAGGTAGATCGCCCCGATCACCGTGATGCGTGTCAGCACATAGTCGATGTGCTGAGCGGTGCGTTCGCCCGGGCGAATACCCGGAATGAAGCCACCCGAACGCTTGAGGTTGTCAGCCGTCTCCTGCGGATTGAAGACGATCGCGGTGTAGAAGAAGGCAAAGAAGATGATGAAGAAGGCAAAAAGCGCCAGATAGAGCGGTTGCCCGCGACCCAAAAGGGCCGTGATTACCTGCAACCACTCCGGCGCATTCCCCTGGGCCGCGAACGACGCGATGGTCGCTGGCAGCAGCAGCAAGGAGGAGCCGAAAATCACCGGAATAACACCGGCGGTGTTGAGCTTAAGCGGCAGATGGGAGGTGTCCCCCTGGAACATCTTATTGCCGACCTGACGCTTCGGATACTGGATCAGCAACCGACGCTGGGCGCGTTCAAAGAAGACGATCACCGCAATAACCGCCAGGGAAATCACCGGCATGGCGAAAGCGGCAACACCCGGGATAGCCCCAGTACGGCTGAGTTCGAACGTCTGGATGATCGTCGCAGGCAGATTGGCCACGATACCGGCGAAGATGATCAGCGAAATACCGTTGCCGACACCGCGCGCGGTGATCTGCTCGCCCAGCCACATCAGGAACATGGTACCGCCCACCAGGGTGATGACGGTCGACATGCGGAAGAACCAACCTGGATCCAGAACCACGCCAGGGCTCGCCTCAAGACCCACGGCAATGCCATAGGCCTGCACCGAACAGAACAGCACAGTCAAGTAGCGCGTGTACTGGTTGAGCTTGCGACGGCCGGCCTCGCCTCCTTCCTTGCGCAGCGCTTCAAGGCGCGGCGAAGCGGTGGAGACGACCTGCACGACGATCGAGGCCGTGATGTAGGGGATAAGGTTCAGCGCAAAGATCGCCATGCGCTCGACGGCACCACCGGAGAACATGTTGAACATGCCGATGATGCCCTGCTGCGACTGCTCGAAGGTCGCGCGGAACGCATCCGGATCGATGCCGGGAACTGGAATGAAAGTGCCCAGACGATAGACGAGCAGCGCGCCCAGTGTGAACCAGATGCGCTGCTGCAGAGCCTTCGCCTTGGAAAAGGTCGAAAAATTAAGATTACGGGCCAGCTGTTCGGCTGCGGACGCCATTATTCGCTCCCTATGGCTTCAAGGCCAGGTGCGCTCGGAGCGCCCCGAGCGACAGATGCATCTGCCGCAAAGGGAACGCAACAAACCAAAAGAGCGCACCCAGCCGCAAGACCGGGTGCGCCCTGCCGAGTGGATTACTCGGCGCGTGGGGCCTTCTTCCACGGCTGCTTAGCCGGGATGACGTCGACCTTGCCGCCAGCCGCTTCAACAGCAGCAGTAGCACCCTTGGTCGCGTAGTCCACCTTGAAGGTGACGTTCTTGGCGGTGAAGCCTTCGGCGCCGATGAGGCGCACGCCGTCGCGCGGGCGACGGATTACACCGGCATCAACCAGGGCCTGGGCGTCGATGACACCCTTGGCGTCCAGCTTGCCGCTGTCCATATAGGCCTGGATGCGGTCAATGCGGATCTGGTTCCAATCCTTGGGATTGAAGGAATTGAAGCCACGCTTTGGCATACGCATGTGAAGGGGCATCTGGCCGCCTTCAAAGCCATTGATCGCAACACCGGAACGGGCCGTCTGGCCCTTGCCGCCGCGGCCACCGGTCTTGCCGACGCCCGAGCCAATGCCACGGCCGACGCGCACGCGTGGCTTGTTGGCACCGGGATTGTCGCGAAGTTCGTTCAAACGGGTCATTTGTCGGACCTTCTCTGCTACTCGCCGACGACGCGGACGAGGTGCGGGATCTTGTTGATCATGCCGCGAACTTCGGGCGTATCAACCAGCTCGCGCTGCTTGTTCATCTTGTTGAGCCCGAGACCGATCAGGGTCGCGCGCTGGCTCTTTTCGCGGCGGATCGGAGAACCGATCTGCTGCACGGTGATGGTCTTGTCCTTGGCCATTGCTTTTCTCCGGCTCCGGATCAGGCTTCGGAAACCGCAGCTTCGCCACGGCGAGCCTGCAGTTCCGATACCTTGAGGCCGCGACGAGATGCGACCGAGCGAGGGCTGTCGACGCGCTTAAGCGCATCGAAGGTGGCCCGCACCATGTTGTAGGGGTTGGCAGTGCCCTGCGACTTGGCAACGATGTCGTTGATGCCAAGCGTTTCGAACACAGCGCGCATTGGACCGCCGGCGATAATGCCGGTACCTGGAACGGCTGCACGCAGGATGACCTTACCGGCGCCGTGACGGCCATGCACGTCGTGGTGCAGGGTACGGGCATCGCGCAGCGGCACGCGGATCATGGTGCGCTTGGCCTGCTCGGTGGCCTTGCGGATCGCCTCGGGAACTTCACGGGCCTTGCCGTGGCCGAAACCGACGCGACCCTTCTGATCGCCAACAACCACGAGTGCGGCGAAGCCGAAGCGACGACCACCCTTGACCACCTTGGCCACGCGGTTGATGTGGACCAGGCGATCGACGAATTCGCTTTCGCGCTCTTGAACGTCTCTGCTCATAATTTCTTTCCTCGCCGTGTTAGAACTGCAGGCCGCCCTCACGGGCAGCGTCTGCAAGGGCCTTCACACGGCCATGATAGATGTACGACCCGCGGTCGAAGACGACTTCGGCAACGCCGGCCTTGGTGCCGCGCTCGGCGATCAGCTTACCAATCGTGGCAGCGGCCTCAGCGGTACCACCATTCTTGACCGAGGACTTGATGTCCTTGTCGAGCGTAGAGGCGGCAGCCAGAGTACGACCGGTCGTGTCGTCGATGATCTGGGCGTAGATGTTCTTGTCCGAACGGAACACGGACAAACGAGGACGACCGAAGGCACGAGCCTTGAGCGCCTTGCGGACACGAGCCTTGCGGCGTTCCGCACCTTTTGCACTGATAGCCATAGGTGGCGCTCCTTACTTCTTCTTGCCTTCTTTGCGGAACACTTGCTCGCCAAGGTACCGCACACCCTTGCCCTTGTAGGGCTCGGGGGGACGCCAAGAACGAATGTTCGCTGCAACCTGGCCAACTTGCTGCTTGTCAGAACCGGTAACGACGATTTCCGTCGGTGCCGGCACGGCAAGCGTGATGCCCTGGGGGGCCTCGTAGACGACTTCATGGCTGAAGCCAAGCGACAGCTTGACATCCTTGCCCTGCATCGCGGCGCGGTAACCCACACCCTGGATGGCCAGGCGCTTCTCAAAGCCCGCACTGACACCCGTTACCAGGTTCTGAATCAGTGCACGGGTGGTACCCCAGGCCGCACGCGCTTCACGCGTATCGTTGGCGGGCTGGACGACGACGCCGTCATCCCCCTGCTCCACATTGACGATATCCATGAGCTGCATGCTCAGTTCGCCCTTCGGGCCCTTGGCGGTGACGGTACGACCATTGATCGTGACTGTAACGCCGCTCACCGGTGCAACCGGTTTCTTGCCAGTACGTGACATTTGTATTTCCTTGAGTAATCGTCTTACCACGATTCCAAGGCCATAAGGCCTTAGAATACGCGGCAGAGTACCTCGCCACCAACATTGGCAGCCTTGGCTTCGTGGTCGGCCATCACACCCTTGGGGGTGGAGAGGATCGACACACCAAGACCGTTAGCCACCTGCGGAATATTCTTAACCGAAGCATAGACGCGACGGCCGGGACGCGAAACGCGCTCGATCGTGCGGATAACCGGGTCATTCTCGGAGTACTTGAGTTCAATCTCGTACTCTGCAGCGCCGTTCTCGAACTTGGTCTCCGAGTAGCCGCGGATGAAGCCTTCGGACTGGAGCACGTCCAGCACGCGGCCCCGCAGCGTAGAAGCCGGGGTCGAAACGGAATTCTTGCGACGCAGCTGGGCGTTGCGGATGCGTGTCAGCATATCGCCGATAGGATCGGAAAAGCTCATCTCGATGTTCTCCTTACCAGCTCGACTTCACGAGGCCCGGAATCTGGCCCATATTGCCAAGCTCACGCAGAGCGATACGGCTCATCTTGAGCTTGCGATAGAAGCCACGGGGACGACCCGAGACTTCGCAACGGTTGCGCACGCGGACCTTGGCCGAGTTGCGCGGCAGTTCGGCCAGCTTGAGCTGAGCCGCGAAGCGCTGGTCCATTGGGATCGACTGATCCTTGGTCTGCGCCTTGAGGGCAGCGCGCTTGGCAGCATACTGCTTTGCGAGCGTGGCGCGCTTCTTGTTCTTTTCGATGGAGCTGGTCTTTGCCATGTCCTGATCCTTTTTCCCTTCCCTATCCGCTTACTGGCGGAAGGGGAAGTTGAATGCCTTAAGCAGCGCGCGCGCCTCATCATCGGTGGTGGCCGTCGTGGCGATCACGATGTCCATACCCCAAACCTGATCAATCTGATCATAGTTGATCTCGGGGAAGATGATGTGTTCCTTGATGCCCATGGCATAGTTGCCACGACCGTCAAAGGAGTTCGGGTTCAGCCCGCGGAAGTCGCGAACACGCGGCAGCGCGATGTTCACCAGACGGTCAAGGAACTCATACATGCGCGTCTTGCGCAGGGTGACCTTGACGCCAAGCGGCATGTCTTCACGCACCTTGAAGCCGGCGATCGACTTGCGAGCATGAGTGACAACAGGCTTCTGGCCGGCAATCTTCTCGAGCTCGGCCGCAGCGTTGCGGACCTTCTTGGTGTCGTTGACAGCCTCGCCAACGCCCATGTTGAGGACGATCTTGTCCAGGCGCGGCAGCTGCATCACGTTCTTGTAGCCGAACTGCTCGCGCAGGGCCGGCTTGATCGCGTTTTCATATTCGGTCCGGAGACGCGGAATGTAAGCGGTCTCAGCCATCGATCGAATCTCCGGTCGACTTGGCGACGCGAGTCTTCACGCCGTCTTTGATCTGGAAACCAACGCGGCTGGGCTTGCCATTCGCATCGGCGATCGCGAGGTTCGACAGGTGGATCGGCGCTTCCTTGGTGAAGATGCCGGCATCGGTCGACGCGGTCTGCTTGGTGTGGCGGCGGACCAGGTTGATACCCTGAACCAGTGCCTTGGTCTCGGTCGGAATGACGGACAGGACCTGGCCGGTCTTGCCCTTGTCCTTGCCGGTGAGGACGACGACCTTATCGCCCTTTTTGATCTTTGCGGCCATTACAGCACCTCTGGTGCAAGCGAGATGATCTTCATGTGGTTCCGAGCGCGAAGTTCGCGTGGAACTGGTCCGAAGATACGTGTGCCGATTGGTTCTTTATTATTGTTGATCAGAACCGCGGCGTTCTTGTCGAAACGGATGACGGTGCCATCGGGGCGGCGAATGTCGAACGCGGTGCGAACCACCACGGCCTTCATGACCTGACCCTTCTTAACGCGGCCACGCGGAATAGCGTCCTTGACCGAAACGACGATAATGTCGCCGACCGAGGCGTATTTACGATGCGAACCGCCCAGCACCTTGATGCACATGACGCGACGTGCGCCGGAATTATCCGCGACGTCGAGATTGGACTGCATCTGGATCATGACTGGATGCCTTCTTGATTACCGGCAGCACCGTCATCCGGCGCGCCGACCTAAACTAAAATTCTCTTACGCAGACTGCGAAGAAGAAGCTTCCTGGACCAGGGCCCAGCGCTTGTTCTTGCTGATCGGCGCGGTTTCTTCGATCCAAACGGTCTGACCGACCTTGGCCACGTTGTTCTCGTCGTGAGCGTGGTACTTCTTGGAACGACGCACCGTCTTCTTGAGAAGCGGGTGCGTGAAACGGCGCTCGACACGGACCACGATGGTCTTGTCGTTGGCGTCGGAGACGACAGTCCCCTGCAGAACGCGCTTTGGCATGGCTTTTATTCCTTACTTAGCTGCGTTCTTTTCGGCCAGGATCGTCTTGACCCGCGCGATATCGCGGCGGACCTTCTTGACCTGGTCGGGCTTTTCCAGCTGCTGGGTAGCACGCTGGAAACGCAGGTTGAACTGTTCTTTCTTGAGGTCGACGAGCTGATCCTTCAGTTCGTCTGCGGTCTTGCTCCGCACATCACTGGATTTCATACTCGTTGTCCTTAGTCGGCAATGCGGGTAACAACCCGCGTCATGATCGGCAGCTTCATTGCGCCGAGGCGCAGGGCTTCCTTGGCAACGTCTTCCGGCACACCATCGATCTCGAACACGATGCGGCCCGGCTTGACGCGAGCGGCCCAGTATTCCACCGAACCCTTGCCCTTACCCATACGAACTTCGGTCGGCTTCTTGGAAACCGGCACGTCCGGGAAAATGCGGATCCAGACGCGACCCTGACGCTTCATCTCGCGGGTGATCGCGCGGCGAGCCGCCTCGATCTGGCGAGCAGTAACGCGCTCGGGCTCGGTCGCCTTGAGAGCATACTGACCGAAGGCCAGCTCGGTGCCGCCCTTGGCATTGCCATGGATGCGGCCCTTGTGGGCCTTGCGGAACTTGGTCTTCTTAGGTTGCAGCATAATGAACTAACCTTCTTATGCGCGTTCGCGGTCGCGATCGCCGCGGTCAGACCGCGGGCCGCGTTCACTACGCTGACCGCCTTCGTTACCTTCGGTAGCGCGACGCTCATGAGCGCTCGGATCGTGCTCAAGGACTTCGCCCTTGAAGATCCAAACCTTGATGCCGATGATGCCGTAGGTGGTCTCGGCTTCAGCAGTGCCATAATCGATATCGGCGCGCAGGGTGTGCAGCGGCACACGGCCTTCGCGGTACCATTCGGTACGGGCGATATCGGCACCACCCAGACGGCCACCAACGTTGACGCGGATACCGCCGGCGCCCATGCGGATCGCCGTTTGCACAGCGCGCTTCATGGCACGACGGAAGGCCACGCGGCGTTCCAGCTGCTGGGCAATGCCCTGAGCAACCAGCGTCGCATCAGTCTCGGGCTTGCGCACTTCAACGATGTTGATGTGCACTTCGCTGTCGGTGAACTTCTTCACCTTGGCGCGGATCTTGTCGATGTCAGCGCCCTTCTTGCCGATCACGATACCCGGACGAGCAGTGTGGATCGACACGCGGCACTTCCGGTGCGGACGCTCGATGACGATCTTGGAAACGGCAGCGGCCTTGAGGTCGCTCAGCAGCATTTCGCGGATCTTCAGGTCTTCCTGCAGCAGCGTGCCATATTCGCCCTTGTTGGCGAACCAGCGGCTGTCCCACGTACGGTTGATGCCGAGGCGGAAGCCGATTGGATTGATCTTCTGGCCCATTATGCGGCCTCCTCAACTTGCCGCACGACGATCGTCAGATGCGAGAACGGCTTTTCGATGCGCGAAGAACGACCACGACCGCGGGCGGTGAAACGCTTCATCACCAGCGAGTTGCCGACAAAGGCTTCGGCAACGACGAGGGCGTCGGTGTCGAGTCCATGGTTATTTTCGGCGTTGGCAATGGCGCTCTCGAGCACCTTCTTGACCTGGCCGGAGATGCGCTTGTGGCTGAATTCGAGTTCGGCCAGAGCCTTCTCGACCTTCTTGCCACGGATCAACTGCGCGACGAGGTTCAGCTTCTGAGGGCTGATGCGCAGCATGCGCAGAACAGCCTTAGCCTCGTTATCCTTGAGAGCGCGCTCAGTCTTTGGCTTGCCCATCTTACTTCCTCTTGGCCTTCTTGTCGGCCGCGTGACCGTAGTACGTCCGGGTCGGCGCGAATTCACCGAACTTGTGGCCGATCATGTCTTCGGTCACGTTGACCGGGATATGCTTCTGACCGTTATGGACGCCGAAGGTAATACCAACGAACTGCGGCAGAATGGTCGATCGGCGGCTCCAGGTCTTGATCACATCGTTGCGACCAGACGACTGCGCCTTCTCGGCCTTCTTGAGCATGTAGCCGTCGACGAACGGCCCCTTCCAGATTGAACGGGTCATGGCTTACCTGCCCTTCTTCAAGTGACGGCTACGAACGATGAACTTGTCCGTCGCCTTATTGCTGCGGGTCCTCTTGCCCTTGGTCGGCTTGCCCCATGGGGTCACCGGGTGACGGCCACCAGAGGTACGGCCTTCACCACCACCATGCGGGTGGTCGATCGGGTTCATGGTCACACCGCGGTTGACGGGCTTGCGGCCCAGCCAACGGTTACGACCGGCCTTGCCGAGCGAGGTGTTGGAGTGGTCCTGGTTGGAAACCGCGCCAACAGTGGCGAGGCACGAACCATGGACACGACGCTGCTCGCCCGAGTTGAGGCGCAGGATAGCCCAACCCTGATCGCGACCAACATACTGAGCATAGGCACCTGCCGAACGGGCGACCTGCCCACCCTTGCGGGGCTTGAGCTCAATGTTGTGCACGATGGTACCGACGGGCATACGCTCGAGCGGCATGGCGTTGCCGGGCTTCACGTCGACGGTGTTCATCGACGAGATAACCTTGTCGCCAGCAGCAAGGCGCTGCGGAGCCACGATATAGGCAAGCTCACCATCTTCGTATTTGATCAGCGCGATCCAAGCCGTGCGGTTGGGATCGTACTCAAGCCGCTCGACCGTAGCGACGGCGTCGAAACGCACGCGCTTGAAGTCGATCATGCGATAGGTACGCTTATGTCCGCCACCACGATGGAACGAGGTGATGCGGCCGCGATTGTTGCGACCACCGGACTTCGAAAGGCCTTCGGTCAGGGTCTTGACCGGCTTGCCCTTCCACAGTTCCGAACGGTCGGTCGTGACCAGCTGACGACGGCCTTCGGAGGTGGGATTGTAAGTTTTTAGAGCCATTTGTCTGTCTCTTGTCCCTTAGAGGCCGGTCGAAATATCGATCGACTGGCCGTCGACGAGGGTCACAACGGCCTTCTTGACGTCGTTGCGCGTACCGATACGGCCACGGAAGCGCTTCACCTTGCCCTTACGGACCAGGGTGTTCACTGTCTTGACCTTGACCGAGAAGAGCTGCTCGACGGCAGCCTTGATGTCGGTCTTGTTAGCATCGATCGCCACGTCGAAAACGACCTGGTTGTGCTCCGAAGCCATCGTGGACTTTTCAGTCACGACGGGGTTGCGGATGATGTCGTAAGCGCTGAGCTTGTTCATGCGAACCTCGCTTCCAGCGCTTCAAGCGCTGCCTTGGTCAGGACGAGCTTGTCACGCTTGAGGATCGAAACGACATTGATCCCCTGCACCGGCAGCACGTCGATATTCGGAATGTTGCGAGCGGCCAGAGCAAAGTTCTGGTCGACAGCAGCACCGTCGATGATCAGCGCGTTGGACCATTCGAGCTTGCCGAAGGTCGTCCGGAGCGCTGCGGTCTTGGCTTCGTTCTGGACAACAGAGTCAACCACGATCAGCGAGCCGTCCTTGGCCTTGGCAGACAGGGCGTGCTTGAGAGCCAGAGCCCGGACCTTCTTGGGCAGGTCGATCGCGTGGCTACGCGGGGTCGGACCGAATGCACGGCCACCACCACGGAACTGGGGAGCCTTGCGATCGCCATGGCGAGCGCCGCCCGAGCCCTTCTGCTTCACGAACTTCTTGCCGGTGCGTGCACCTTCAGAACGGTTCTTGACGTCGTGCGTGCCAGCCATAGCTTTGAGCTGCTGGTAGCGGACCATGCGGTGCAGGATGTCCTGGCGGACTTCCAGACCGAACACGGTATCGGCAAGATCAACCTTGCCGGCAGCCTTGCCGTCGAGGGTTGTTACCTTGAGTTCCATTTACTTACCTTCCCCCGCGACTTCGGCGGCGGCCTTGAACGAGCCCGGGAAGGCAGCGCCCTGGGGAGCCGGCTTCTTAACCGCGTCCTTGATCATGATCCAAGCGCCCTTGGCGCCCGGAACCGAACCCTGGATCATGATCAGCCCGCGCTCAACGTCGGTCTTGACGACCTTGACGTTCTGCGTGGTGATGCGACGATCGCCCATATGGCCCGGCATCTTCTTGTTCTTGAAGGTCTTGCCGGGATCCTGACGACCACCGGTAGAACCGATCGAGCGGTGCGAAACCGACACACCGTGCGACGCACGCAGACCACCGAAGTTCCAGCGCTTCATACCGCCGGCAAAACCCTTACCGATCGAAGTACCGGTGACATCCACCAGTTGGCCTTCGACGAAATGGTCGGCCTGCAGCGTGGCGCCAACCTCGATGAGGTTCTCGGCGTCGACGCGGAATTCAGCGACGTGGCGCTTCGGCTCGACCTTGGCAACGGCGAACTGGCCGCGCTCTGCCTTGGTCGTGTTCTTTGCCTTGGCCTGGCCGGCGCCGAGCTGCAGCGCGACATAGCCATCCTTTTCGGCAGTCCGCTGGCCCACCACCTGGCAGTTCTGCAGTTCCAACACCGTGACCGGAACGTGCGAGCCGTCCTCGGTGAAGATGCGGGTCATGCCCAGCTTCTGTGCGATCAATCCAGAACGCATCGGTTATTACCTTCTCTCTTGGCGCCGTACCGGGTCATGACTTCAGAGGACCCTTTGTTTGGTAGGCGCGAAACTCGTGTGCTTTTTAGAGCTTGATTTCGACGTCGACGCCGGCGGCGAGATCGAGCTTCATCAGCGCATCAACCGTCTGGGGAGTCGGGTCCACAATGTCCAGCAGACGCTTGTGGGTCCGGATCTCGAACTGTTCGCGCGACTTCTTGTCGATGTGCGGCGAACGGTTGACGGTAAACTTATCAAGTCGCGTCGGCAGCGGGATTGGGCCGCGAACCTGCGCGCCCGTCCGCTTTGCAGTGTTGACAATCTCACGGGTCGACGAGTCGAGCACGCGATGGTCAAACGCCTTAAGCCGGATGCGAATATTCTGACCGTTCATCTTCTCAAATCCTGACGAAAAAGGATCGCGGCGCGCGATCATCCGCGCGCCGCGAATGTTTCAGAGAAACTTACTTCAGGATCTTCGCGACGACGCCGGCGCCGACGGTGCGGCCACCCTCACGGATAGCGAAGCGGAGCTTCTCTTCCATGGCGATCGGAACGATGAGCTGAACGTTCATGTTGATGTTGTCGCCCGGCATCACCATTTCCGTGCCTTCAGGCAGGGTCACGATGCCCGTCACGTCAGTCGTACGGAAGTAGAACTGGGGACGGTAGTTGCCGAAGAACGGAGTGTGGCGGCCGCCTTCTTCCTTGGTGAGGATATAAGCCTCAGCAACGAAGTCGGTGTGCGGGGTCACGGAACCGGGCTTGCAGAGAACCTGGCCGCGCTCCACCTGGGTGCGGTCGATACCACGGATCAGCGCGCCGATGTTGTCGCCAGCCTGGCCCGAGTCGAGCAGCTTGCGGAACATTTCAACGCCGGTAACGGTGGTCTTCTGGGTTGCCTTGATGCCGACGATCTCGACTTCTTCACCAACCTTGACGATACCGCGCTCAACACGACCGGTCACAACAGTACCACGACCCGAGATCGAGAACACGTCTTCGATCGGCATCAGGAACGGCAGGTCAACCGGACGCTCTGGCTGCGGAATGTACTCGTCGACATTGCGCATCAGTTCCAGAACGGCGTCGTGGCCGAGCTTCTGGTCCGAGTTCTCGAGCGCGGCCAGAGCCGAACCCTTGACGATCGGAATGTCGTCGCCGGGGAATTCGTACGAGCTCAGGAGCTCGCGGACTTCCAGCTCAACGAGCTCGAGCAGTTCCGGATCGTCGACCATGTCGCACTTGTTCAGGAACACGACCAGAGCTGGCACGCCAACCTGACGAGCAAGCAGGATGTGCTCGCGGGTCTGGGGCATTGGGCCGTCAGCAGCCGACACAACCAGGATCGCGCCGTCCATCTGGGCCGCGCCGGTGATCATGTTCTTCACATAGTCAGCGTGGCCGGGGCAGTCGACGTGAGCGTAGTGACGGTTCGCGGTCTCGTACTCGACGTGAGCGGTATTGATGGTGATACCGCGGGCCTTTTCTTCGGGGGCCGCGTCGATTTGGTCGTACGCCTTGAAGGTTGCGCCACCGGTCTCAGCCAGGACCTTGGTGATCGCTGCGGTCAGCGAGGTCTTGCCATGGTCAACGTGACCGATCGTGCCGATGTTGCAGTGAGGCTTATTGCGGGAAAATTTTTCCTTAGCCATCGCTTTTCTCCGTATTCGTCAGCCCGGAGGCCAACCTCTCGTTTCAGTTTTTAAGTTAGGCGTACTTGGCCTGGACTTCGTCGGCGACCGCCTGCGGAACCTGTTCGTAGTGGTCAAAGACCATCGTGTACTGTGCACGACCCTGGCTCATCGAGCGCAGCGAGTTCACGTAGCCGAACATGTTGGCAAGCGGCACAAAGGCGTTCACGACCTGGACAACACCACGGCTTTCAGTGCCCTGAATCTGCCCACGACGCGAATTGAGATCGCCAATGACGTCGCCCATGTAGTCTTCCGGCGTGACAACTTCAACCTTCATGATTGGCTCGAGAATTTTCGGGCCAGCTTCACGAAGAGCTTCACGGAAGCCCGCACGTGCGGCGATTTCGAAGGCGAGGACCGAAGAGTCGACGTCGTGGTAGGCACCATCGACGAGCGTCACCTTCACGTCCACCACCGGGAAGCCGATCAGCGGGCCTGCGCCCATGACTGATTCAACACCCTTGGATACGCCAGGGATGTACTCCCTCGGCACAGCGCCACCAACGATGGCGTTGACGAACTCAAGACCCTTGCCAGCCTCACCGGGCTCAACAATGAGCTTGATGCGCGCGAACTGACCCGAACCACCCGACTGCTTCTTGTGGGTATAGTCCTTGTCAGTCTTGCGGGTGATCGTCTCGCGATAGGCCACCTGCGGCTGACCGATATTGGCCTCGACCTTGAACTCGCGGCGCATGCGGTCGACAAGAATGTCGAGGTGAAGTTCACCCATGCCCGAGATGATTGTCTGGCCGGATTCTTCGTCGGTCTTGACGCGGAACGACGGATCCTCGGCAGCTAGGCGATTGAGCGCGAGGCCCATCTTTTCCTGATCGGCCTTTGACTTGGGCTCCACCGAGATATCGATAACCGGCTCGGGGAAGATCATCCGTTCGAGGATAACCTGGGAGCTCGTCGGGCAGAGCGTATCGCCGGTCGTGGTATCCTTGAGGCCAACGATCGCGACGATGTCGCCAGCATAGGCTTCAGTGATCTGCTCACGGCTATTGGCGTGCATCTGGAACATGCGGCCGACGCGCTCGCGCTTGCCTTTGACCGTGTTTTCCAGCTGCGCACCGGCTTCGAGGTGACCCGAATAGATGCGGCAGAACGTCAGCGTACCCATGTGCGGGTCGTTGGCGATCTTGAAGGCCAGCATCGACAGCGGCTCGCTGTCGTCAGCGTGACGCTCGATCTTCTCTTCGGTCTTGGCATCGATGCCCTGGATAGCAGGAACGTCGATCGGAGCCGGCAGGAAGTCAACCACACCATCAAGCAGAGGCTGTACGCCCTTGTTCTTGAAAGCGGAACCCGCATAGACCAGGAAGAACTTGGTGTCGATCACGCCGCGACGCAGCAGATGACGGATGGTCATGTTGTCCGGAGCCTGGCCTTCCAGGTAGGACTCCATAGCCGCATCGTCCATTTCCACGGCCGCTTCAATCATCTGCTCGCGGTACTTCTCGGCCGACGCACGCATGTCTTCAGGGATCTCGACGACATCCCACTGCGCGCCGAGCTCTTCGTTGCGCCAGACCAGTGCGTTCATCTCGATCAGGTCGACAACGCCCTTGAACTCGTTCTCGGCGCCGATTGGCAGCTGCACGGGAACGGCCTTGGCGCCGAGGCGTGAGCCGATCATCTCGACACAGCGGTAGAAGTCGGCACCGATCTTGTCCATCTTGTTGACGAAGATCAGACGCGGAACATTGTACTTGTCAGCCTGACGCCAGACGGTCTCGGTCTGCGGCTCAACACCAGCATTGGCATCAAGCAGCGCGATCGCACCGTCGAGCACGCGCAGCGAACGCTCAACTTCAATGGTGAAGTCCACGTGGCCGGGGGTGTCAATGATGTTGAAGCGGTGCATGGTGCCATCGCGACCCTTCCAGAAGGTCGTGGTAGCAGCCGAAGTGATGGTGATCCCGCGTTCCTGCTCCTGCTCCATCCAGTCCATGGTAGCAGCGCCGTCATGGACTTCGCCGATCTTATGGGACTTGCCGGTGTAGTAGAGGATACGCTCGGTCGTGGTGGTCTTACCGGCATCGATGTGAGCCATGATGCCGAAGTTGCGGTATTTGCCGATTTCGTAATCGCGAGCCATCGGTAATCCTTCCTACCAGCGGTAGTGCGAGAAGGCACGGTTGGCGTCAGCCATACGATGCGTATCTTCGCGTTTCTTGACGGCCTGACCACGGCCATTCATCGCATCCATGAGCTCGCCCGACAGGCGCTCACGCATGGTGTTCTCGCCGCGCTTGCGGGCGGAGTCGATCAGCCAGCGAATGGCAAGGGCCTGCTGACGGTCGGCACGAACTTCGACCGGAACCTGGTACGTGGCACCACCAACGCGGCGCGAACGGACTTCAACAGCCGGACGAATGTTGTCCAGAGCGCCGTGGAACACGGTGATCGGATCCTGCTTGGACTTCGACTCGACGATCTCGAAGGCGCCATAGACAATCGACTCTGCAGCCGACTTCTTGCCGTCCTTCATGAGGGAGTTCATGAACTTGGTGACAACCAGATCGCCAAACTTGGGATCGGGAATGACGTCACGCTTCTCTGCGCGGTGGCGACGGGACATGACTCAAATTCTCCTTACTTCGGCCGCTTCGCGCCGTACTTCGAACGGCGTTGCTTGCGGTCCTTGACGCTCTGCGTATCGAGAACGCCGCGGAGCACGTGATAACGAACACCGGGAAGGTCGCGAACGCGGCCACCACGGATCAGGACCACGGAGTGCTCCTGCAGGTTGTGGCCTTCGCCCGGAATATACGAGATGACTTCGCGCTGATTTGTCAGGCGAACCTTGGCAACCTTACGGAGAGCCGAGTTCGGCTTCTTCGGGGTCGTCGTATAAACGCGAGAGCAAACGCCGCGCTTTTGCGGGTTCGCTTCCATGGCCGGAACCTTGTTCCGCTTTGGCTTGCTGGCGCGTGGCTTGCGGATCAGCTGATTAATGGTGGGCATTGCGCTCTTTCCATCGTCCAAAATTTAGTTCGGTCAACACAAGCAAACCAAAACGGCGCTCACCCGACACCATATTGGAGCCGGCAGCGCCCTAATTGCAGCGGACCACCCGCCTTTCGGCAGCAGTCATGCGCACAAGGATTTGCTTCGTCTAGTTACCCGACAGTGTGTTTGATTGTCCTGGATTCCCGCGCTAGGTGGCAGGGACCCGGTGTGACAATCACGACCGACCGCTAAGGTAGGCGCTGTTTAGAGCCGATGACTCGCGCCGTCAAGGATTCTTTCTTGAAAAATCCGGGAGCGAGCCATGCGGAAACTTTCGAACACTTGGCGGTGATAAGGGCGTTAACCTCTCGCAGAGCAGTCGAGTTGACCCATCCGCATCTTTCAGGTCGCGTTCAAATATGTAGGATCGTCCACTAGGTTTGCATCCCCACGCCGCGTGGGAAGGCAGCAATAAAGGGGGGAAGACAAGTGAAGCTCACCACTTTCTGGGCCGGGGCTGGGATGCTGTTGGCGATGACGGCTGCGCCCCTAGGACAGGAATTGCTGACGGCAGCGGACACCTCCGAGATCCTCAACATAGCGCAGAGCTTTGGATCAGCTAACCTCGTAACCCAGTCCAATGGCGATCCGCAGATCTCGGGAAAGATCAACGGAATTGCCTACCAAGTCTATTTTCGCAACTGCAGCAGTAACGAAGACTGCGAAGATCTGAACTTCTACCTCGGCTTTCTAGATATAGAACCTAGTCTGGAAGTCATTAATACCTGGAACTACAACATGCGCTTCAGCCGCGCCTATCTGGACGAGGATGAGGATGCCTGCGTGGAAATGGATGTCGACCTCGCCCCTGGCGTCACGAAGGCGTATCTCCAGGCTCAGTTCGGGATATGGGAGCGTGTCCTCAACCAGTATGCGGAGTATGTCGGCTACCGTTGAGGCGCTTGGAAGCGGCCGATCCATCTAGCGGAGTGAACAAAGAAAAGGGGCCCGAAGGCCCCTTCCCTATTTCTGCAACGTGGTTTGATCTTACTCGGCCGCAGGAGCCGGGATCTGCACCGTGTTCGCCTGGCGACGGCGCTCGTCGAGGATGAGGTCGTCGCGCTTGGTGGCGATCTGCTTGGCAGCCGAGATTCCCGCACCCGTACCGGCCGGAATCAGGCGACCAACGATGACGTTCTCCTTGAGACCTTCGAGCAGGTCGGCCTTGCCCGAAACCGCAGCTTCCGTAAGGACGCGAGTGGTTTCCTGGAACGAGGCCGCCGAGATGAACGAGCGGGTCTGCAGCGACGCCTTGGTGATGCCCAGCAGGACCGGATTGGCCGTTGCGGGCTTCTTGCCTTCGGCAACAAGCGCGTCGTTGAGCTCGTCGAAATCCAGCTTATCGAGCTGCTCATCCTTGAGCAGGCCAGAATCACCGGGCTCCACGATCTCAACCTTCTGCAGCATCTGGCGAACGATCACCTCGATGTGCTTGTCGTTGATCAACACGCCCTGCAGTCGATAGACCTCCTGGATCTCGTTGACGAGGTAACGAGCAAGCTCTTCCACGCCCTTAATTGCCAGGATGTCGTGCGGTGCCGGATTGCCGTCGAGGATGTACTCGCCCTTTTCGATCGGGTCGCCTTCCTGAAGGTGGAACGGCTTACCCTTAGGGATCAGGTACTCCACCGGATCGGCACCGTCCTCGTTCGGCTCGATAATGACGCGACGCTTGTTCTTGTAGTCGCGACCGAAGCGGATGGTACCATCGATCTCGGCGATGATGGCGTGATCCTTCGGACGACGAGCCTCGAACAGTTCGGCAACACGCGGCAGACCACCAGTGATGTCCTTGGTCTTGGCCGATTCCAGCGGAATACGGGCAAGCACATCACCCGGCGAGACCTTCTCGCCTGGTTCGACCGCGATAACCGCGTCGACCGACAGCAGATACCGGGCATCGCCACCACGATCGGCCTTGGCAACCTGACCACCCCGAGCAATTGCAAGGGCTGGCTTGAGACCTTCGCCACGCTGGCTGGAGCGCCAGTCGATGACCACGCGCTTGGTGAAGCCGGTTGCTTCGTCGGTGTTCTCCGCCACCGAGGCACCGTCGACGAGATCCTCGAACACGACCTCACCCTCGACTTCGGCGAGGATTGGACGGGTGTAGGGGTCCCATTCGGCCAGACGTTGGCCACGACGAACCTGGTCACCTTCCTTGATGAGCAGCTTGGAGCCGTAGGCAACCTTGTGGGTCGCACGTTCCTTGCCGTCGCTATCGAGAATGGCGAGTGAGACGTTACGGGCCATGACGACCAGACGGCCGCCTTCGACCATGGCAACGCTCGGGTTACGGATGGCAATGGTGCCCTCCGCGCCAGCTTCCAGGAACGAGGTATCAACCACCTGCGCGGTACCACCAATGTGGAACGTCCGCATGGTGAGCTGTGTCCCGGGTTCACCGATCGACTGCGCCGCGATGACGCCGACGGCTTCGCCCATGTTGACCGGCGTACCACGTGCCAGGTCACGGCCATAGCAAGCCGCACAAGTGCCCTGACGCATGTCGCAGACCAGCGGCGAGCGAATGCGGATGGACTGAATGCGGGCTTCCTCGATGACCTCGACGTGCTTTTCTTCCAGGAGCGTCCCCTTGGGAGCGATCAGATCGCCCGTCAGCGGATGGAAAATGTCGTCGGCCGCGGTACGGCCCAGCACGCGCTGCCCGATCGAGGCAACAACCTGGCCAGCGTCAACGATCGGCTCCATGGTGAGGCCACGCTCGGTGCCGCAGTCTTCGGCAACGATGATGGCGTCCTGCGCCACATCGACGAGACGACGGGTCAGGTAACCCGAGTTCGCAGTCTTCAACGCCGTATCCGCCAGACCCTTACGGGCACCGTGGGTGGAGTTGAAGTACTCGAGAACGTTGAGGCCTTCCTTGAAGTTAGCCGTGATCGGCGTCTCGATGATCGAGCCGTCCGGCTTGGCCATCAGGCCACGCATGCCGGCAAGCTGCTTCATCTGCGCCGGCGAACCGCGCGCACCCGAATGGCTCATCATGTAGACCGAGTTGATCGGCTTTTGACGACCGGTCTCCTCATCGATCTGCACGGTGCGGATCGCGTCCATCATCTCTTCGGCGACCTTGTCACCGCACTTGGCCCAAGCGTCGACAACCTTGTTGTACTTTTCGCCCTGAGTGATCAGGCCGTCATTGTACTGCTGCTCGAACTCCTCGACCTGCTTACGGGTCTGATCCACGATCGTATACTTGGACGCAGGGATAACCATGTCGTCCTTGCCGAACGAGATGCCGGCATCGCAAGCATTCTTGAAGCCAAGCTGCATGACGCGGTCACAGAAGATGACCGTCTCCTTCTGACCACAACCGCGATAAACGGTATCGATCATCTTAGAGATCATTTTCTTGGTCATCAGCTGATTGGCCGTCGAGAACGGCACAGCAGGGTTCAGCGGCAGGATCTGACCGATCAGCATGCGACCAGGGGTGGTCTCCACGATCTGAGTGGTCTTGTTGCCGTTCTCGTCCCAGGCAGGAACGCGACCTTTGATCTTGGTGTGGAGCGTAACGACCTTGTTGTCGAGCGCGTGCTCGAGCTCGGCGAACGAGCCGAACACCATGCCTTCGCCCGGCTCACGCTCGTTCATGAGAGAGAGATAGTAGAGGCCCAGCACGATGTCCTGCGACGGTACGATGATCGGCTGACCATTCGCCGGATGCAGGATGTTGTTGGTCGACATCATCAGAACGCGCGCTTCCAGCTGCGCTTCGAGCGACAGCGGAACGTGCACAGCCATCTGGTCACCGTCGAAGTCGGCGTTGAAGGCCGAGCAGACGAGCGGATGCAGACGGATGGCCTTGCCTTCAATCAGGATGGGTTCGAAGGCCTGAATGCCAAGGCGGTGAAGCGTCGGTGCGCGGTTAAGCAGAACCGGGTGCTCACGGATCACCTCGTCCAGGATATCCCAGACCTCCGGCTTTTCCTTTTCCACCAGCTTCTTGGCCTGCTTCACCGTCGAGGAGAAGCCCTTGGCCTCGAGACGCGAATAGATGAAGGGCTTGAACAGCTCGAGCGCCATCTTCTTGGGAAGACCGCACTGGTGCAGCTTGAGGTTCGGGCCCACGGTGATCACCGAACGCCCGGAATAGTCGACGCGCTTGCCAAGCAGGTTCTGGCGGAACCGGCCCTGCTTGCCCTTGAGCATGTCGGATAGCGACTTCAGCGGACGCTTGTTGGCACCGGTGATGGTGCGGCCACGGCGGCCGTTGTCGAACAGCGCGTCCACAGCTTCCTGCAGCATGCGCTTTTCGTTGCGGATGATGATGTCCGGAGCACGCAGTTCGATCAGGCGCTTCAACCGGTTGTTGCGGTTGATAACGCGGCGATAGAGATCGTTGAGGTCGGAGGTGGCGAAGCGGCCACCATCCAACGGCACCAGCGGGCGCAGCTCGGGCGGAATGACCGGAATGACGGTCATGATCATCCACTCGGGCTTGTTGCCCGAAACGATGAACTGCTCGACGATCTTGAGGCGCTTGGCCAGCTTCTTTGGCTTCAGCTCGGTGGTCGCCTCGGCGATCTCCACGCGCAGGTCGGCCGCGATCTTCTCGAGGTCGAGTGCAAGCAGAATGTCGCGAATAGCCTCAGCGCCGATCTTGGCGGTGAAGCTGTCAGCGCCGTATTCGTCCTGGGCGTCGAGGAACTGCTCTTCAGTCAGAAGCTCGTTCTGGGTGAACGGCGTCAGACCGGGATCGAGAACCACGTAGTTCTCGAAGTAGAGGATACGCTCGATGTCCTTCAGCGTCATGTCGAGCAGCAGTGCGATGCGGCTCGGCAGGGACTTAAGGAACCAGATGTGGGCGACGGGGGCGGCGAGTTCGATGTGGCCCATGCGCTCGCGACGGACGCGGCTGAGGGTGACTTCGACACCGCACTTCTCGCAGATGACGCCCTTGAACTTCATGCGCTTGTACTTGCCGCACAGGCATTCATAGTCCTTCACGGGGCCAAAGATGCGCGCGCAGAACAGACCATCGCGTTCAGGCTTGAACGTACGATAGTTGATCGTCTCGGGCTTCTTGATCTCGCCGTAGGACCAGCTCAGGATCTTTTCGGGGCTGGCGATGGAGATCTTCATCTGATCGAAGGTCTGCACCGGAACCGCCGGGTTGAACGGATCCATGACGTGGGAATGATGATTCATCAATTCTCTCCTCTATCCGTTCAGGATGCGATTATGAACGCATTCTGAACGGAAGTTGATAGGGTTTGGAAGTGCCGGATTATTCCGCCGCTTCCTGAGGAGGAGCGAGCTCCGCTTCGGCTTCCGAGTCCGGTCCGGCAATCTCGCGGTTCTCGAGCTCGACATTGAGACCGAGCGACCGGATTTCCTTGACCAGAACGTTGAAGCTTTCCGGGATACCCGCTTCGAAGGTGTCGTCGCCGCGGACGATCGCCTCGTAGACCTTGGTACGACCAGCAACGTCGTCCGACTTGATGGTGAGCATTTCCTGCAGCGTATAAGCAGCGCCATACGCCTCCAGAGCCCAGACCTCCATCTCGCCAAAGCGCTGACCACCAAACTGGGCCTTGCCGCCCAGCGGCTGCTGGGTAACGAGCGAGTACGGTCCGATCGAACGGGCGTGGATCTTGTTGTCCACAAGGTGGTCCAGCTTGAGCATATAGATATACCCAACGGTCACCTGCCGGTCGAACTGCTCGCCACTACGGCCGTCAAAGACGGTCGACTGACCCGAGCCCTTGAGCCCTGCCCGCTCGAGCATCACGACGATGTCGGCTTCCTTGGCACCATCGAACACCGGCGTAGCGATCGAAACACCCTTGGAAAGGTGCTCTCCCAGGCGGATCAGGCCATCATCGTCCAGATCGGTGATCGAGGTGTCGCCCTCAAAGAGGGTAGCCACCTCGTTACGCAGCGGTGTCAGATCGCCCTTCTGCTGGTAGATGCGAACCATCTCGTCGATTTTGCGACCCATGCCGGCACAAGCCCAGCCCAGGTGCGTCTCGAGGATCTGGCCCACATTCATGCGCGAAGGAACGCCCAGTGGGTTCAGCACGATATCGACCGACGTACCGTCTTCAAGGTACGGCATGTCTTCCACTGGCACGATGCGGGAAACCACACCCTTGTTGCCGTGGCGACCAGCCATCTTGTCGCCTGGCTGGATCTTGCGCTTGGTCGCGATGAAGACCTTGACCATCTTCATCACGCCGGGCGGAAGTTCGTCACCGCGCTGCAGCTTGTCCACCTTGTCGATGAAGCGCTGCTCGAGCAGACGGCGGCTCTCCTCATACTGAGCGTGGAGGGCTTCCATCTCGGCCATCACCTTGTCGTCGTCGACGGCAAACTGCCACCACTTGGACCGGGGCTGGGCCTCGAAGATCGAGTCGTTGAGCTTGGTGCCGACCACGTAGCCTTTGGGACCAGCAGTGGCAGCCTTGCCAAACAGCATCTCTTTGAGACGCGCATAAACGTTACGGTCGAGGATCGACTGCTCGTCGTCACGGTCCTTGGCGAGACGTTCGATTTCCTCGCGCTCGATAGCCATGGCGCGCTCGTCCTTGTCGATGCCGTGGCGATTGAACACGCGCACTTCAACAACAGTACCAGCATCGCCCGGCGGCACGCGGAGCGAGGTATCACGAACGTCGGAAGCCTTCTCGCCGAAGATGGCGCGGAGGAGCTTTTCTTCCGGCGTCATCGGGCTTTCGCCCTTGGGCGTGATCTTGCCGACGAGAATGTCGCCAGGGGCAACTTCCGCACCGATGTGGACGATACCGGCTTCGTCGAGGTTCTTAAGCGCTTCTTCCGACACGTTCGGAATGTCGCGCGTGATTTCCTCGGGGCCGAGCTTGGTATCGCGGGCCATCACTTCATATTCCTCGATGTGGATCGAGGTGAAGACGTCCTGCATCGCGATCTTTTCGGAAAGCAGGATGGAATCTTCGAAGTTGTAGCCATTCCACGGCATGAACGCGACGAGCACGTTGCGGCCCAGGGCGAGATCGCCCAGTTCAGTGGAGGGACCATCGGCGATGATGTCACCGGCGTTGATGTGGTCGCCCACAACCACCAGCGGACGCTGGTTGATGCAGGTCGACTGGTTCGAACGCTGGAACTTCATCAGGTTGTAGATGTCGACGCCCGACTTCGACGCATCGGTTTCTTCCGTTGCGCGAATAACAATACGGGTGGCGTCCACCTGGTCCACGATGCCCTTGCGCTTGGCCACGATGGCAGCGCCCGAGTCACGAGCCACCACCGCTTCCATGCCGGTGCCCACATAGGGAGCCTCGGCACGCAGCAGCGGCACAGCCTGACGCTGCATGTTCGAGCCCATCAGAGCACGGTTAGCGTCATCGTTTTCAAGGAACGGGATCAGCGAGGCGGCAACCGACACCATCTGCTTGGGGGAAACGTCCATAAGGTCGACGTTTTCCTTTGGCGTCAGGCCGTTGTCACCAGCGTGGCGAGCCACAACCAGATCGTCCTTGAGCGTGCCATCCGGATTGAACTGCACGTTGGCCTGAGCGACGTAGTGCTTGGCCTCTTCCATGGCGGAAAGGTAGACCACGTCCTCGGTCAGCTTGCCGTCCACGATCTTGCGGTACGGAGTTTCGATGAAACCGTACTTGTTGACGCGGGCGAAGGTCGACAGCGAGTTGATCAGACCGATATTGGGGCCTTCCGGCGTCTCGATCGGGCAGATACGGCCATAGTGCGTCGGGTGCACGTCACGGACTTCGAAGCCAGCACGCTCGCGGGTGAGACCACCTGGTCCAAGAGCCGAGAGACGGCGCTTGTGCGTGATTTCCGAAAGCGGGTTGGTCTGGTCCATGAACTGGCTGAGCTGGGACGAGCCAAAGAACTCGCGCACGGCGGCGGCCGCCGGCTTGGCGTTGATCAGGTCCTGCGGCATGACCGTATCGATTTCGACCGAGCTCATGCGCTCCTTGATGGCGCGTTCCATGCGGAGCAGGCCAAGGCGGTAGGAGTTCTCCATGAGTTCGCCAACCGAACGGACGCGGCGGTTACCCAGATTGTCGATGTCGTCGATCTCGCCACGTCCATCGCGCAGGTCGACCAATGTGCGAACGACCTCCACGATATCTTCCTTGCGGAGGGTCCGCATGGTGTCAGGAGCGTCGAGTTCGAGACGCATGTTCATCTTGACGCGACCTACGGCCGACAGGTCGTAGCGTTCGGAGTCAAAGAACAGCGACTGGAACATGGCCTCGGCCGTCTCAACGGTCGGCGGCTCGCCTGGGCGCATCACGCGGTAGATATCGAAGAGCGCGTCTTCCCGCGACTCGTTCTTGTCCACGGCAAGCGTGTTGCGGAGATAGGCACCGATGCTGATGTGGTCGATATCGAGAACTGGCAGCTCGTCGAAGCCCAGCTCGACCATCTTGGTGAGCGTCTTCTCGTCCAACTCGTCGCCGGCTTCCATGTAGACCTCACCGGTCTTCATGTTGATGAGGTCCTCGGCGACATACATGCCGTAGAGGTCTTCATCGGTAGCGAGCAGATGCGTTAGGCCTTCCTCGGCCAGCTTCTTGGCCTGGCGCGCAGACAGCTTCTTGCCGCCTTCGTGCACGACGTCGCCGGTCTTAGCGTCGATCAGGTCGCGGCTAGGCTTTGCGCCCTTCCACTTCTCGGCATCGTAGGGAACGCGCCAGCCCTTCTCGGTCTTTTCGTACTGCAAGGTGTTGTAATAGGTCGCGAGGATTTCCTCGGCGTCCATACCCAGGGCCTTGAGCAGTGAGGTGACCGGGATCTTACGACGACGGTCGATACGCGCATAGACGATGTCCTTGGCGTCGAACTCAATGTCGAGCCAGGAACCACGATAAGGAATGATACGGCCAGCAAACAGCAGCTTGCCGGACGAGTGTGTCTTGCCCTTGTCGTGATCGAAGAACACGCCCGGCGAACGGTGCATCTGCGAAACGATAACGCGCTCGGTGCCGTTCACGATGAAGGTGCCGTTAGACGTCATGAAGGGCATGTCGCCCATGTAGACGTCCTGCTCCTTGATGTCCTTGACAGAGCGAGCACCGGTCTCCTCGTCCACCTCGAAAACGATCAGCCGCAGCGTCACCTTGAGCGGGGCAGCGAACGTGATGTCGCGCGCACGGCACTCGTCAATGTCGTACTTGGGCTGCTCGAACTCGTACTTCACGAATTCGAGAGAAGCGGTATTGGAGAAGTCCGTGATCGGGAAAACCGAGCGGAAAACGGACTGAAGCCCCTCATCGGGGCGGCCGCCTTCTGGCTCGTCCACAAGGAGGAACTGATCATAGGAGGCCTTCTGAACCTCGATCAGGTTGGGCATCTCCGTGACTTCGCGAATGGAACCGAAGGACTTGCGGACCTTGCGGCGGCCGTTGAACGTGGTAGCCATAAGGGCTCCTCTTCTTTAGCGATTGTCTCGGAGGCACATATCCAAAGACCCGACTATCAGCCGTCGGGTATCGGGATATATGCCCGGTATTCATGGGCTTCCGTCGGCCACCTCAAGAGAGGTCACATGGGGCTATTGCCCGACCATCGGCATCCAATTCTTCATATTTTCGTAGAGTGGCGCCTGTGACCCATCCAATCGGCCCAGCGAATCATCTCGCACGGAGATGCAGAAACGAAATGGCACGTATAGCGCCATTTCGCAAATTTTATGGCAGAGGCGAACTTACTTGAGTTCGACCTTGGCGCCAGCAGCTTCCAGCTTCTTCTGGATGTCTTCGGCTTCAGCCTTCGACACTGCTTCCTTGATCGCCTTGGGAGCGCCTTCAACCAGAGCCTTGGCTTCGCCGAGACCCAGGCCGGTGATGGCACGGACTTCCTTGATGACGTTGATCTTGTTGTCGCCGAAGGAGGCGAGGATCACGTCGAATTCAGTCTTTTCTTCAGCAGCAGCGGCCGGAGCACCGGCACCGCCAGCAGCGGCAACAGCAACCGGAGCAGCGGCGGAAACGCCCCACTTCTCTTCGAGCATCTTGGAGAGCTCGGAAGCCTCCAGGACGGTCAGTGCGGACAGGTCGTCAACGATTTTGGCGAGATCAGCAGCCATTTTGTTTCTCTCTATATAGGGTTGGGTTCGAACTATTGAAGGGCCTTACGCCGCTTCGCTCTTTTCCGCATGAGCGGCCAAAACACGGGCAATGCCCGCGCCCGGCGCCGCGACGACGGTTGCGATCTTCGCAGCCGGCTGTTTAACCAGACCGGCGAGCTTGGCACGCAGTTCGTCGAGCGACGGCATCGTGGCCAGCGCCTTGACGCCATTGGCGTCGAGCGCGGTTTGACCCATGGCGCCACCGAGGATGATGAACTTCTGGTTCTTATCCGCGAAGGCAGCTGCGATCTTGGGCGCAGCAACCGGGTCTTCCGCATAGGCGAGGACCGTTGGACCGGTAAACAGGTCCGCGATATCCGCAACGTCGGTTTCTTTCAGAGCGAGCTTGGCAAGGCGGTTCTTGGCGACTTTGACCTGTCCGCCAGCCTTCTTGACCTGCACGCGCAGGTCAGTAAAGGCAGCGACGGAGAGGCCGGAGTTTTGCGCGACGACGATCGACCCAGCGCCACCAAGGGCAGCCTGGAGCGAAGCGACGACTTCACGCTTTTCCGCTCTTTCCATTACAGTCTCCACGAATTGGTCGTCCGGCACGGAGCCTTGGACCATTGCCAAATGCTGGTGCCGGCAAGCCGGACATCAGCGGTTAGTGTGCCTGCCAGCCAAGCGCTCGAAAGCTCTGGCTTAGGTTCGATCCGCACCCCTGCCCTTGCGGGCCGAAATCCGGTTTCTCACCCCATCTATGCTGGCGCCTTGTGGCATTAAGCCAACCCAAATCGGTTGGTACCGGCAGTCTCGGACAGGACTTTTCGTTCCCGAAGGAACAATCCAGGCGAGCGAACCCGCCTGGAATTCTTGATCGGCCTTAGACGGCCGAAGCGGGCTCGACATGCACGCCCGGGCCCATGGTGGAAGACACGGCAACGCGCTTCACATAGGTGCCCTTGGCGCCAGCGGGCTTGGACTTCTGCACGGCATCGGTGAACGCCTTGATGTTCTGCAGCAGTTGCTCGTCCGAGAACGAGACCTTGCCAACGCCAGCATGAATGATACCGGCCTTTTCGACGCGGTACTCCACGGCGCCACCTTTGGCAGCCTTGACGGCGCCAGCGACATCCATGGTCACGGTGCCGACCTTGGGGTTCGGCATCAGATTGCGCGGGCCCAGGATCTTACCGAGACGGCCGACCAGCGGCATCATGTCCGGAGTGGCAATGCAGCGATCGAAATCGATCTTGCCGCCCTGGATGGTCTCGAGCAGGTCTTCGGCACCGACCACGTCGGCGCCAGCAGCGGTGGCTTCTTCAGCCTTGGCGCCACGGGCGAACACAGCCACGCGCACGGTCTTGCCGGTGCCATTGGGCAGGTTGACGACGCCGCGGACCATCTGGTCGGCGTGACGCGGGTCAACGCCCAGGTTCATTGCTACCTCAATGGTCTCGTCGAACTTGGCGGTGGCGCGTTCCTTGACCATCTTGATGGCGTCATCAAGCTTGTAGAGCTTGTTGCGGTCGATGCCCTCGCGAGCCTTGGCGACCTTCTTTGCGATCTTTGCCATTCTCTTAGCCCTCGACCTGAATGCCCATGGAACGGGCGGAGCCGGCAATCATCGACACAGCGGCGTCGACATTGTCAGCGTTGAGATCCTTCATCTTCTTTTCGGCGATCTCACGCAGCTGGGCTGTCGTGATGGTACCGGCCGATTCCTTGCCCGGCAGCTTGCTGCCCGACTTAAGGTTCACGGCTTTCTTGATGAAGTAGGTCACCGGCGGCTGCTTCATCTCGAAGGTGAAGCTCTTGTCGGCGTAGGCGGTGATTACCACGGGAATGGGCGAACCCTTTTCCATCTCCTGCGTGGCCGCATTGAAGGCCTTGCAGAATTCCATGATGTTCAGGCCGCGCTGACCCAGGGCCGGCCCGATCGGCGGGGACGGCGTTGCGGAGCCAGCGGGCACCTGCAGCTTTACGTAGCCAACGACTTTCTTTGCCATTTTTCGTCCTTTCTAGAGCCTGCCGAAGCAGGCGTTTGACGCCGTGGTGCGAGACTTAAGGGCAATTGGCGACCGCCCTGCTCTCCCACGGCTTCCCAGCCCGGGGGCTGGTGCGATTTGGCTCACGCCAATCGCTGGGATCAGACCTTTTCGACCTGACCATATTCGAGCTCCACCGGAGTGGGACGCCCGAAAATCGAAACTTCCACCTTGAGGCGGGCACGTTCGTGATCGACCTCTTCCACCACGCCGTTGAAGCTGGCGAAGGGACCGTCCGACACGCGCACATTCTCACCAACCTCGAAGCTGATAGAAGGTTTGGGATGCTCGACGCCTTCCTGCACCTGCTGCAGGATGGCCATGGCTTCCTTTTCCGAGATTGGCATCGGCTTGTTGTCCGAACCGAGAAAGCCGGTGACCTTGGGCGTGTTCTTGATGAGGTGGAACGCCTGGTCGGTCATTTCCATCTTCACCAGCACATAGCCCGGGAAGAACTTGCGCTCGGCATCGACCTTGCGGCCGCGCCGCACCTCGACGACCTTCTCGGTCGGCACGATGACGTCTTCGAAAAGGTCTTCCAGCTTGTTCTGGGCAACCTTCTGCTTGATGTCTTCGGCGACTTTGCGCTCGAAGTTCGAGTAAGCCTGAACGATGTACCAGCGCTTGGCCATGCCGCGTCGCCGCTCCTAGATATTAGTGTTCGTGACCCGACTAGCGGATCGAAAGCATCAGCGAGACCAGCCAGGAAATGACCTGATCCGCGACCAGAAAGAAGATGCTTGCGAAGGCGACCAGGACGAGAACCATCAGGGTCGAGACCAGCACTTCATTGCGGCCCGGCCAGGTTACCTTGGAAGCTTCCTGCCGCACCTGCTGCAGGAACGTCATCGGGTTGGTACGGGCCATCGAAATCTACTCTTTGGTGTTTTGGTGCAAAACCAAAGGCCGCGCAGGAATCCCGCACGGCTGGAGCTTGGGTATCTAGAGAAAGCCGGCGCCAATTGCAACAGCGTTCACAAACTATTCCAAGACCACCGAATCAGTGACGCCCACGACACTGTGTTAACGAATCCTGAAAAAGCTGTGGATTCTTCTTGCACTCCGCCGCGCGATGCACTTTGATCCGATTGCGACCAAAACATGGCTTCGGGAGGGCCTTGGCGTGGGGTTCGAGGATACGGCTTTCAGCGTGACGGCATGCGAGGTCCGATACTTTGGACCGCATAAGACGATATCGGGACGCATCACCGGCGTGGTGCGCGTCGGTATCGAAGAACGGTTCATGGGGAATAAGAGCCGCTACAACCTTGACCTCAAGGTGAAGGCTGATGTTGGCCATGTGCCCTCCAACGAGGTGCGCACGGCTCTGCTGGCGCATGCGGCCCATCAGCTTAACCGGCTAAAGTCGCGGCACACCCAAAAGTTCGCCGTGGCAGCTGAGTAGGCGCCCCTCCACCGTTTGTGATTTGCTTCAGGCGCGGCAGCGACCAAGTATGGAGCATGCGCAAACTAGCCAAGTCACTCTCTATTGCCGCCATGGCGACGCTGCTCGGCACCGCGTCGAGCTGGGCCGGGTGTCCTGCTGCGGTGCCCGCCACAACAGCCGAGGCGATCGCCGCAAACCAACAGCGCCTGCTCTGTCTGCAACTAGAGGCCAATGCTGCGGCTGCCGCTCGAGACCAGTCGCTCCAGCTGCGCGCTCTCCAAATGGACATCAAGCGGCTGGAACTACAGCAGCGATTCAACAATCTTCAACGGCTGAATCCGCCTTGAGGAAAGGGGCGGTCCCCCGCCCCTTTCGGGTTCTAGTTTAGTTGCTACTGCCTTCGGTCGTGACCGAGCCTTCGACTGACCCGCTTGTGTCGGTCGTTGCGGATCCATCGGTGGTGCCGGTCGCCTCGGTGCTCATGGCACCTTCGGTAGCGCTGCTGCTGCCCTCAGAGGCCGTATTGTCCTCGACATAGAGGACGACGTTACCGCCTTCTAGATCAACGCCAAGCACTTCTCCCGAACCGATGCCTTGTGCTGCCAGCTGCGAGGCAAGGTTCTGATTGGCGAACACCGCGGCATTCAGATCCGCGTTGGTTGTTGAGTTTGTGGTCAAGACCGTCGCATCGTCATCATCGCATCCGCTGACCATGATGATCTGCGCGTTGGTCGCGGCATTCAGCGACGCCATGTCCTCTTCGGTCCACGAAGCCATGGAGCTGAAATCGGCGAGGTAACACGCGCCGCTTTCCTCTTCAGTAGCCGTGCCGGAGGTGCCAGCCGCTGTTCCGCTACTTGTGCCACCGGAAGCCGAACCGCCAGCTGTCGCACCCCCCAATACAGTTCCGCCCGCAGTCGTACCACCGGAAGCATTGCCGCCGACAGCCTGCTCTTCTGCAGAGACGGTTCCATCGCCATCGCCGTCCAGGGAAGCGTCAACCTCAGCCGAAGCATCAGTGCTTGCACCCGTTGTGGTGCTCGCGCCGGTTCCCGAACCGGCAGCATCGGTTGCAGCGTCAACAGTGGCACCAGCCGTGGCGTCAACCGAAGCACCAGCTGCAGCGTCCATCGTGGCGCTAGCAGATTGAGCATAGGACATCGGCAAGAACGAAAGGGCCAAGGCTGCTGCCAAAGCCAGACAAGAAACGCTCTTCATGATCTCCTCCAGGAGAGTTCAAGCCACCCGCGGCAACCAAACGGGGAAGTGACAAGGAAGTTGCTCACGATTGACTTGAACGGAGGAAGCGGATGGTTCACATCCTCGGCTATGACGCACGTCCCCGCCGATCCCGATCCTTATGCCGAGCTCGATTATCGTTCCGACGCGGGCGAGTTGTCCGAAGAGTTCCGTAAGCCTGCAAAGGAGCGGCAGCTAAAGCGCTTGAGCGTGCGGCAAAGGCCACGCTGAACATCTCTGAGGCAGGCGATCTCGGCTGACTCGCGTCAGAGGCTTTGCATCAAATCATCGATTTGGAAGATTTCCGCCTGGCAGGGGCTGGGGGACTCGAACCCACGACCCTCGGTTTTGGAGACCGATGCTCTACCAACTGAGCTAAACCCCTTCAGGCGTGCGGCAGTGTCTAATAGCAAAGAACGCGCCGCGCAAGACCCTCTGACTGGCCTAGCGCCAGATATGGGGAACAAGCGGAATGGCCACAAGAAGAACACCGATCGACGCCACGAGGAAGCTGACCGACCGCCAGGGCGATACCCCTTTCATGTAGCACACGATGTGGGCAACCCTACCCAGGAAATACAGTGCCCCACCGGCGAGCGAGAGCCACCCCTGTTCGTCGAAGACGATCGACAGCACCGCCAGGGTGAGGAATGCCGGCAGCGTTTCCTGTAGATTGTTGAGCGCGCGTCGCGAACGGGAAAGCGCCACGGTTGGCTCGGGGAGATCATCCCTTGGCCCCATCTGCGCCTTCGCACCGACCTGGTCGGTGAGGTACTTGCCGGGCAATTGAACTTGCACGAGCAGCAGCAGCAGCACGAGGAAAATTATCAGCAGCATGAAGGTGTTCCGGCAGTGATCGTAGCGGCACTCTGCTCCCAACGGCTCCAGGCCGTAAAGAGATCACCGCGACCATTTACAAAGCCGACGGACAGATTGATAAAGGCGATGCGAGATCGGGAGCTGTGGCGAAAGCCAGTTTGATCACTCAGGGACATGAACGTCCCGGAAGGATGACGATGCGCCTATTTCTCGCCCTCACCACATTGCTGCTGAGCCCGTCTCTCGCCTTCGCCCACAGCGGCGGCCATGCTGGTGGCTTCGTTCATGGCTTTGAACACCCCATCGGCGGGATCGATCATGTCCTCGCTATGGTCGCGGTGGGCGTGTTTGCTTTTGTCCTGGGTGGACGGGCGCTGTGGGCGGTGCCCCTCTCCTTTGTCGGCATGATGCTGGTGGGCTTTCTGCTTAGGTCGGCCCACATCGGCCTGCCGCATGTGGAACTCGGCATCGCCCTTTCGAGCTTTGCTATTGGCGCGCTCGCGGCAGCGGGGCGCTCCCTGCCAGTCAGCCTTGCTGCAGTCCTCGTCGGGATCTTCGCGGTCTTCCACGGTCACGCGCACGGCGCCGAAATGCCGGCCGATGCCAGCGGACTAACTTATGGCCTGGGCTTTCTGGTGGCCACCGGCCTGCTCCATGTGGCCGGGATTGGTGTGACTGCCGGAGTGGCCAAGCTGGTCGGTCGTCATGGCACTGCCATGGCGCGCCTTACTGGAGGCGCGCTTACCCTATGCGGCGTGGGCGTGCTCGCGGGCTGGCTCTAGCGACGGTCGAGCAGGTGCTCGCCGTCTCAGCGCCTAACCGTGAGACCGGCGCACCCCCAGTAATCACGCCAGCCGAACAGCCGGCGCTCTCGCTATTCCTTGCGCGCCAACCAGCCCTGCATTTCTCGGACCTCCAGTTCCTGGGTGGCGATGATCTCCTGCGCCATCATCATGACCCAGGGCTCGGTTCCATATTGCTGTGCTACCTGCGCCATCTTAATGGCCCCCTGATGGTGCGGAATCATGCTGCACACGAAGGCGACCTCAAAATCTTCGGCGGTCATGCCCCGCATCATGTCTGAGTGCATGGGCTCCATGGTTTGCAGGAGCGCGGCATGTGCATCACCGGCGTCGGCAGCCATCATGTCGATATGCGCCTGCATCGAGCTGCCTCCATGATCGGCATGAATGTCACCACAAATGGCCGGTAGCGCCACCTCGGTGGCAGATACGGTGGGATTGTCGCGCACCAGCAGAGCGCCTGTAAAGGCGGCGACAAGCACCGCCGCAGTGCCCCATTTGATAATGTCCATGATCTTTGATCCTTCGATTTCGTGACCAGACCATCGCGCAAAAACCGGCGCCCGTGATTGACCGAGATCAAAGATGCGGGCGAAATGCATCTTTAGAACCGTCTCCGGACTGCAGGATTTGCAGGGACTATAGGAGTCGGAAGTGAAACACATGCAACAAGAGCCAAAGATGGCCAGCCGGTTCGGACGGACTGCGCTGCGCCGGCTCGCCCCTTTCGCCGCTGGTGCCGTGACGCTTGGCGGCGCCATGAGCCTTGCCACCCCCGCCTATGCACACGTGAAGTGGTTTGCCCCCTATGTGGTGGGCGCAGCCCCTGCGCCAATCACCGACACGTTGGCCAATGGCTGGTTCTGGCTCGGCATCATCCTTGTGCTGGCCTTCTTCGCCGCCACGGTGTTCTTCGAGCGCAGCCAGGCTGGCCCGACCATTGCTGCCGGCCTGGACCGCGCCAGCCTTCCGCTGTGGACCCGTTCGGACGACTTCATGCGGTGCGTTATCGGCGCCTTCTTCGTCGCCATCTTCGCCGTTGGCGGGGTCTACCTCACCCCCGACCTGCAGACCCCCAATGAGTGGGTGTCGTGGTTGCAGCTGTTGATCGCTGCGCTGGTATTTTCGCGCCGCACCATGCCCTTGGCCGCCGCAGGCATTATCGGCCTATGGGTCATCGCCCTGCGCGACTACGACTTCTTCCACCTGCTCGACTATCTCGCTCTTGGCGTGGCTGTCGCTGGCTACCTTGTTCTTGCGGCCGACCCGAACGGCAAGTGGTTTCAGCACCGCTTCACCATCTTGCGCTGGGGCGTGGCAATTGCGCTGATGTGGTCGAGCCTGGAGAAATTCGCCTATCCCGAATGGTTCTACCCACTGGTTGACGAGCGTCCGTTCCTGACCTTCGGCATGCCGCGTGATACCTTCATCCCGATGGCTGGCGTTGCCGAATTTACCATGGGCTTTGGCCTCCTCTGGACCCCCTTGATTCGTCGCCTCTCGGCCATTGCGCTGCTGATCATCTTCATCGCCGCGGTCTATCCTTTCGGCCGCATCGACCTGGTTGGCCACGCTTTGATCATGGGCACGCTCTTCCTGATCGCCGCCGACCCGACACCTTCGGGCCTCAAGCTCAAGAGCCTCGTGCCTGCCGTCGGCAGCATCCCAGCAGGACTACTCGCCGCCCTGGTCGTCATTGCCGGCAGCTACTGGGGGCTCCACGCCATGTTCTACGACTATGAGCGCCACACCGGGCCGGTCGCCCCAGACGGCGAATTGCTGACCCACCTGCCCAACCCCGAGCACCCGCACGGCCTCACCGTCCTGCAGCCCGCACAGTAAGCAAAAGTGGCAGTCTCGCACGTGGCGGGGCTGCCTTCATTTTTGAGGCTTGCATGCGTCTCACCCAGTTTACCGATTACGCCTTGCGATTGATGATGCATGTGGCTTCCAAGTCCGGGCAACGCGTCACCATTCAGGAAGCCGCCGCCTTCTACGGCATCTCCCGCTTCCACCTCATGAAGGTGGCGAACCTGCTTGCCCGCGAAAACTTGCTGCGGCCCAGCCGCGGTCGCAGCGGCGGCCTTTGTCTCTCCCGGCCTGCCAGTGAGATCATGATCGGCGACATCATCCGGGTAACCGAACCCGACTTTGCCATGGTCGGATGCATGAGCGGCGCGGACTGCCCCCACACACCCGTCTGTAGCCTGCCGCAGGTTCTCAACGAGGCTCTGGAGGCGTTTATTGCGACCGCCAACGGCCACTCGTTGGCCGAGCTGGTTGCTCCGCTCGCTTTAGCGAGCGCTCAGCAGGGCCGTGGCAATGTCGGCAAAACCAAGGCCTGCCGGCCGGTTGACGATCCATTGCGGCTTGAACAACAGATCATCAAGGATGGGGAGGATATTTCCCACCCCAAAGGAATTGCGGATAAAGCCGAACATGGGACCATCATTGCGGCTGTCCCCGACAAAGGCGGTTGAACGCGCCACATCGCTGTCCGCCACGCCCCACTGCCCCAGCAGTCGCTCGCTCATAGCGCGTTTATTGTAGTCGCCGATCCAGGTGTTGATGTGGATCGAGCTGATGGCCACGGTTCCCCCTTGGGCACGGATCGCCTCGGCCAGGGCGTCGATCGCCTCCCGGCTGTGCCCGCCAATATCGATGGCAACGTCGGCAAGACGAAAGGCCTGATCGTGCGCGACGGGAAAGCTCTCGCCCAGGAGCGGCGTGATGGCTTGAAGATGCTGGCGCTGGCGCTTGGCCTGGACCTCCTCGCCTTCCCAGAACTCCACCTCGACCCGCCCCCCGACCCGGCGCATTTTAAAGGCGCCGCTCTCCCCGATTACCGCTGCAACCGGCCAGGCGCGCACGATATGCTCGCACCAACCCGCAGAGCCACCGGTAACCGGGACGATGGCGATGCCGGCTTCATGCAGGTCCCACAGCGCCTGATAGCTCTGGGGCAGCAGCCGCCCCTCGGTGGTGAGGGTGTCGTCGATGTCGGTGAAGAGATACCGCACCTGGGCCAGCTCATCGGCCGCCGGAACGACCCCACGGAAGATCATGCCGGCACCTCTTCGCACAGCACCAGTTCGGTGCCGGCTGCTTTGAGCGTCCGCGCAATTTCGTCATCGGGTAGACGATCGGTAAACAGGCAACTGACGCGGCTGAACGGCACCACGCGCACCGAGGCGTCACGCGTCCACTTGCTGGCGTCAGCCGCCAGAAATTGCGCGCGGGAATTGTCGATCAAAGCTGTGGTGATCTGGGCCTCGCTGTAGCTGAAGTCGAGCACGCCATTAGCCGGGTGGAGGGCTCCGGCCCCGATGACTGCGTAGGAAGCGTAGAACTTTTCGAAAAAGCGCAGCACATCGGCGCCGACCACGTCCCGGTCATTGTGGCGCAAAAGCCCGCCCGTCAGGTGCACCTCGATATGGGGCGCTTCGCACAGGGTCAGTGCCACATCGATATTGTTGGTGACGATCGTCAGCCCCTCATGACCGCGCAGCGCTTCGGCCACGAACTGCACCGTACTGCCAATGCCCATGAACACGGTCGAGCGGGGTTCGATAGCCTCGGCAATGCGCCGGGCGATCCGCTGCTTGGCTGTGCTGTTGAGGGCCGCGCGAGCGTTAACCGAGATGTTCCGCGCCTCGACCGGCACATCGACCCCGCCATGGAAACGCCGGGCATAGCCGAGATCGCAAAGGGCATTGATGTCACGCCGGATGGTTTGCGTAGTTAAATGATAACGTTCCGCCAGAGCTTCAATGTATTGAGCGCCTTCGGTCTCGATGAGAGCCAGGATGTCGCGTTGCCTGCCTGACAGCATGTCCCGCTCCCATGCCCCGCTCAGCTCAGGAACAGGCGTGGATCGTCGGTGATGACGCCGGCTAGGCCGGCCCGCCAGAAGGAAGCCAGTGCGTCCGGATCGTTGCAGGTCCAGACCCGCACCTTGATGCCGCGCTTTTGCGCCTCCTCCAGCAAGCCGATGCTGACAGCCTTATAGTGCATGTGGATGGTCTTGGCCGGGATGCCGGCGAGTTGAGCTTCCCAGTCCTGCGGCACCTGCACCCAGAGCATGGCCATCTCGAGTTCTGGCTCGAGCTGGTGCATGGCCTTGAGCGCTCCGGGATCAAAGCTCGAAATCATGATTTCGGTTTGCGGCGAGCGCGTACGCAAGGCGGCCTGCACGGCGCTGGTGAGTTGATCCAGCGATTTGTGGTGCTTGTGCTGCTTGATCTCGACGTTAGCGCTGAGACCCAGCTCGCCCAGAACCTTGAGCGCTTCTTCGAGGGTGGGAATGCGCTCGCCGGCGAACTGATCCTTGAACCAGGCGCCAGCGTCCAGCCGGCCCAGGTCGCCCCGCGTCAGCTCGCCCAGGGATCCGGCGCCGGAGGTGGTGCGGTCCACCGTGTCATCATGGATGACCACCAAGGTGCCATCGGCGAGAAGCGCAACGTCCAGTTCTACCCATTTGGCGCCCTGCTCGGCAGCGACCCGAAACGCGGCCAGCGTGTTCTCCGGTGCAAGGGCTGAGGCGCCACGATGGGCCTGGACTTCATCCCGGGCGGGACCATTCTTCACGGTTTCAGTCATGACGCTTCTTTCCGAACGGGCTCGCCTGCCCCTATGTCGGTTCTGTTACGGTTTTGCGACAGTGCCGGGCGGGCGCAAGGCTTTCCCCCTACTCCACTCGTTTTCCCGATTGGCTGTTGAAGGGGTGGATGGCTGAGAGTGGGATGTGGCAGGTGATGGTTTGGGCTTCGGAGACGGTGGCGCGGCCGTGGGTAACCAGGATCAGCGGTTCGGCGAGGGGGTCGAGACGCACATAGAGGTGGCTTTCCCCGCCCACCGGCTCGATCAGTTCAACCACGCCGGTGAGGGTGATGCCTTCGCCCGGACCCAGACGCAGGGCGTCGGGGCGGATGCCGATGATGTCGGCGCCTTGGGGTAGCTGGTCGGGCAGCGTGCCGGCGGCGGCGCGAAGCTGATCGAGGGGGATGAGGTTCATGGGTGGCGAGCCGATGAACCCCGCGACGAAGAGCGAGGCGGGCCGCTCATAGAGGTCCATGGGCTTGCCCTCCTGCTCGATGCGGCCGGCATGCATCACCACCAGCCGATCGGCCAGGGTCATGGCCTCGAGCTGGTCGTGGGTCACATAGACGCTGGTGGTGCCCAGCGAGCGCTGGAGCCGGCGGATCTCGATGCGCATCTGCCCGCGCAGCTTGGCGTCGAGATTGGAGAGCGGCTCGTCGAACAGGAAGGCCTTGGGCTGGCGCACGATGGCGCGGCCCATGGCGACGCGCTGGCGCTGCCCCCCCGAGAGCTGGCGCGGCTTGCGGTCGAGGAAGGGCGTGATCTCGAGGATGCGGGCCGCTTCACTGACGCGGGCGTCGATCTCGGGTCGTGGCGTGCCGCGGTTCTTGAGCCCGTATTCCAGGTTCTGCCGCACGCTCATATGGGGATACAGCGCATAGTTCTGGAACACCATGGCGATGTCGCGCTCGGCAGGTTCCTTGTCGTTGACCACCGCATCGTCGATGGCGATGGTGCCCTCGGTCACCGTTTCGAGCCCGGCGATCATGCGCAGCAGCGTGGACTTGCCGCAGCCCGAAGGGCCCACCAGCACCACCAGTTCGCCATCGAGGATGTTGAGGTCGAGCCCGTGCACCACCTGGGCGCCACCGGGATAGGTCTTTTTGACCCCGGACAGGGTGATCGTGGCCATGGGGTTATTTCTCCGTTTCGACCAGGCCTTTAACGAAGAGGCGCTGCATGAAGATGACAATAAGGACGGGGGGCAGCATGGCCAGCATCACGGCGGCCATGACCAGGTGCCATTGCGGCTCGGCATCGGCCGTGGCGGCCAGCCGCTTGATGCCCATGACCACCGTGTAATAGCGGCTGTCGGTGGTCACCAGCAGGGGCCAGAGATATTGCACCCAGCCATAGATGAACAGGATCACGAACAGTGCCGCGATATTGGTGCGGCTGAGCGGCAGCAGGATATCGCGGAAGAACTTCATGGGCCCCGCCCCGTCCACCCGCGCTGCTTCCATCAGCTCATCGGGGATGGTGAGGAAAAACTGACGGAAGAGGAACGTGGCCGTCGCCGAGGCGATCAGCGGCAGGGTCAGCCCCAGATAGGAGTTGAGCAGGCCCAGATTGGCGACCACTGCAAAGGTGGGGATGATGCGCACCTCGACCGGCAGCATCAGGGTGATGAAGATGATCCAGAAGGCCAGAAGGCGGAACGGGAACTTGAAGAAGACGATGGCATAGGCCGACAGCAGCGAGATGATGATCTTGCCCACCGCGATGATCACCGCAATGATCAGCGAGTTGGTGAGCATGATCCATAGCGGTGGCGCGCCGGCCGTGGAGATGCCCACGGTCAGCATGCGGCCGTAGTTTTCCAGCAGGTGCGGACCCGGCAGGAGCGGCACCAGCCCGCGGAAGAAGTCGCCGCTGGTGTGGGTGGAGGCGACAAAGGCCAGATAGACCGGGAAGGCGACGACAAGGACGCCGGCCAGCAGCACCAGATGGGTGAGCAGCGTCAGCCAGGGGCGGTTTTCGACCATGATGTTTTGTTTCCCTCTGGTCCCTAGTACTGCACGCGCCGCTCGACATAGCGGAACTGCACCACCGTCAGGGCGATGACGATCAGCATCAGCACCACCGACTGGGCTGCCGAGGAGCCGATGTTGAGCCCCAAAAAGCCGTCGGCATAGACCTTGTAGACCAGGATGTTGGTGGCCTGCCCCGGGCCGCCCGAGGTGGTCGCATCGATGATGCCGAAGGTGTCGAACATGGCGTAGTTGATGTTGACGATCAAAAGGAAGAAGGAGGTGGGTGACAGGAGCGGGAAGATGATGGTCCAGAACCGCTTCATGGGCCCCGCGCCATCGATGGCCGCCGCCTCGCTCAGCGATTGGGGCACCGATTGCAGCCCCGCCACGAAGAACAGGAAGTTGTAGGAGATCTGCTTCCAGCTCGCCGCAATGATGACCAGGAGCATGGCCTGCTCGCCATTGACGCGATGGTTCCAGCCAATGCCCAGCCCCCGCAGCAGATAGGGGGCGATGCCGATGGTGGGGTTGAACATGAACCACCATAAAATGCCCACCACCACCGGGCCACTGCATAGGGCCAGACCAGCAGCGTGGTATAGATCCGATTGGTGCGCAGCACGCGGTTGACCGCCACCGCCAGCACCAGCGACAGGCTCATCGAGAACAGCGTTACCGAGATGGCGAACACCCCCGTGACCCAGAGCGCGTTGACGTAACCGGGGTCGGCAAACAGGCGCTGGTAGTTCTCGAACCAGATAAAGGTGGTGCGGAAGCCAAAGGGGTCCTCGCGCTCAAAGCTCGACTTCACCGCCTGGGCCGCCGGCCAGATAAAAAACACCAGCGTGACCGCCAGCTGCGGGCCAGCAGCAGATAGGGCAAGAGCTTGTTGGGGAAGATGGTGCGCTTGGCCTGCATGGGCACTCCGGCGGCAATAGGCTGCTATCGAAGGGGGCCTGGCACGGCTGCGCCAGGCCCCTTGGAGATTGGGTGGCTGAGCCGCCAGGGCGGCTCAGCGGCAGCGGCTTAGCTGTTGGCGGCTTCGAAGTCGCGCAGGATCTGGTTGCCACGCTCGACAGCCGCGTCCAGGGCTTCCTGGGCGGTCTTGTTGCCGGCCAGGAGAGCTTCGAACTCTTCGTCGATAACGGTGCGCACCTGGGTCAGATTGCCAAAGCGGATGCCCTTGGAGTTGGCCGACGGCTCACCCCGGGTGATCTGCTCAATGGCCACTTCCGAACCGGGGTTCTCGCCGTAATAGCCCTGCTCCTGGCCCAGCTCATAGGCGGCATTGGTGATCGGCAGGTAGCCGGTCGCCTGGTGCCACTCGGCCTGCACTTCGGGGCTCGAGAGATAGGTGAAGAACTGGGCAACGCCGTCATAGACCGCCTCGTCCTTGCCGTTCAGCACCCACAGGGTCGCCCCGCCGATGATCGAGTTCTTGGGCTCTGCAATCGCATCGTCGTAATAGGGCAGCGGGGCAAAGCCGACCTCGAAATCGGTGGCGTTGGCGATGACGCCGGCGCGCGAAGCCGAGGAGTTCATGTACATGGCGCATTCGCCCGCATAGAACTTCGGCGGCGCATCGGCACCACCCACCGGACCGCCATACTGGAACAGGCCTTCGTCAGCCCAGGCCTTGAGGTTCTCCCAGTGCTGGGTCTGCACCTCGCCATTGAAGGTGAACTCGGTGCCCAGGCCACCAAAGCCGTTCTCGAGCGTGCCATAGGGCTGGTCGTGAATGGCCGAGAGGTTCTCCAGCTGCACCCAGCTTACCCAACCGGTGGTGAAGCCGCAGGGGGCAGCACCCGCCTCCATGATGGTGCGGCTCATCTCCTCGAGCTCGGCCCAGGTCCGGGGCGGGGTCTCGGGATCAAGCCCAGCAGCCTCGAACACGTCCTTGTTGTAGTACATGATCGGGGTCGAGGAGTTGAACGGCATCGAGAGGATATTGCCCTCGGTGTCCGAATAATAGCCGGTCACCGGCTCGAGGAATGCCGAGGGATCCCAGGGCTGATCATTGTCGGTCATCAGCTGGTAGACCGGGCGGACGGCGCCTTCGGCCGCCATCATGGTGCCGGTGCCAACCTCGAACACCTGCACAATGGCGGGCTGCTCATTGGCTCGGAACGCGGCAATCGCCGAGGTCAGCGTCTCGGCATAGGTGCCCTTATAGGTCGGCACCACAACAAACTCGTCCTGGCTCTCGTTGAAGCCCTGCGCAATCGCCTCAAGCTTCTGACCCAACTCGGCATCCATCGCATGCCACCAGCTGATCTCAGTTTGCGCAAAGGCCGGCGTTGCAGCCAGCACGGCCGCCATTCCTGCAGACAGGAACAGTGCGTTCTTGAACATGCTCACTCCCATTTTCTTATTCGCCAGGAGCCTCCCGCTCCCGTGCTTACCTAAGTGGTAGCAGCCGAGTTCAAGTTTGCAAGCCGAAAATGTTCACTTGAACACAGCCCTGCATGCTCGACGTGATAAGCGCCGAACAAGATACTGATGCTACTTACGTTACAAGCTGAGCTGCGCTGCTGCGATCGGGTACAACACGCTGGCCATTGCCGCGCGAGCTTTCATGTGAACATGATAGGATCAAAAACGCTCCTGCTTAGATTAACTCGGCAGTTGAGCGAGGAGACCCGATGTACTTCATTGCCGTACACCTGATTGCCGCAATCGTTCTGCTCTTGTGGGCCGTACGCATGGTGCGCACCGCGGTGGAACGCGCCTACTCCGCGCAGCTCAAGCGTCTGCTGGCACATGCCGACAAGAGCCGCGTGGCAGCAGCCGGCGCCGGCACTGTGATGGCCATTGCCCTGCAGAGTTCAACAGCGGTGGCTGCACTCGCCTCGGGCTTTGCTGCCGGCGGGCTGATGCAGGGGGCGACGGGCCTCGCTTTGATGCTAGGGGCGTATCTTGGCTCGGCGATCGTCGCCAGCATTCTCTCGTTCGATCTAAGCCTCCTTATGCCACCCCTGATCATTGCGGGAGGTATCTTGTTCTTGCGTGGTACCAGCCGGCAGACCAAGCAATTGGGACGCATGGTGCTGGGCATCGCCTTCGTGCTGCTGTCCCTCGAGATGGTCTCCGAGGCCACCGCCCCTTGGCGTGACAGCGCCGTGGTCGGAACCATCATCGGCTATCTGGAGGGGGATCTCTGGACCGGTTTCCTGGTCGCGGCGCTGATTACCTGGATGTCCTATTCCTCGGTGGCGAGCGTGCTTGTCATCATCACCTTCGGGTCCGCCGGATTGATCCCGTTCGATGTTGCCGCGGCCTTTGTGCTGGGCGCCAATCTCGGAGGCACGCTGATTGCGCTCGGCCTCACCCGTGGCGCCGATATTCGCGCCCGCCGCATCGCCATGGGGGCCCTTGCCTTCCGCGGCGGCGCCGCGCTCTTGTGCCTGGCTTTCTACCAATTGCTCCGTGGTAACATCGGTGAACTGCCCGGCGGCGTGGGGCAGCAGGCCAGCGTGTTGCACATCGCGTTCAATCTCGGCGTCCTCATCCTGGGGTTGCCGTTAACGCGTCTCACCGCAAACCTGGCCGACAAGTTCATCAACGAACCACCAACTGAAGGGGAGCTTAACGTCGCTCGCCTGCGCACACCCGCCTTGCTCGCCAACAACTACCGCAATGCCGATGCGGCCCTCGCCAGTGCAACCCGCGAATTGCTACGCATGAGCGAGATGGTTGAGGTGATGCTGCAGCCGGTGATGGATGTCTACCAGAGCGGCGACAAGGCGGCCGTCCGCCGGATCAAGGCCCTTGAGGTGGAAGTGGATCAAGCTAATCGCGAGATCAAGCTCTTCCTTACGCGGCTAGACTGGGACCAGATGGACGAGATCCAGACCCGGCGCGCCTCCGACCTCACCAATTTTGCCATCAGCCTTGAGCAGGCGGGCGACATCATCGCCAAGCAATTGCTAAAGCTTGCAGACCAAAAGCAAGAACGGCGGCTCACCTTTTCCCCGCAGGGCTGGCAGGAGCTGACCGATCTCCACGCCCGCGTGCTCGACAACATGCAGCTCGCCCTGAATGTTCTCGTCTCAGAGGATACCGAGTCTGCTCGGCAGCTGGTAGCGGAGAAGGACGAAATCGGGGTCCTCGAGCGCCGCAGCATGGATCTCCATTTCGCGCGGCTGCGGGTGGGCAACGCCACCAGTATCGCCACCAGTGACCTACACCTCGAGACAATCCACGCGCTGCGGCGGATCAACTCCCTCCTCAGCGGGATCGCCTATTCGATCCTGAGCGACAATGGCGAACTCCTAAGCTCCAGGCTGGTGCACGCCCCCTCATAGAGGCCATACTGCACTTCTCCCGATTGCTCTGAGATAGAAGACTCTTCCGCACTACGCAGCCGCTCACGGGAATGGGAACCATGCGTGAGGCAGTGAGTTGAGTGGAGACCTTACACGAGCTTGGGATAAGCAGACATGGCACGCAACGTGACAGCAATCTACCGTACCCACGCCGTTGCCGATCTGGTTCGACAGGAACTGGAGGCGATCGGCCTATCGCGCGGCGATATCCACATCATTCCAGATCAGGCGCAGGCAAGCGGCGGTGACTACCAGTCGCATGATGACCGGCTGCACGACCTTCACCTGCCGGAAAATGACCTTCGCACCTATCAGAACTGCGTGCGGCGTGGCGACTTTGTCGTTTCGGCCGAGGTGGCTGACGACGGCGACATCGCCAATGTTCAGAAGATCATGCGCCGGCCCGAGGATGAGGCCTATAACCTCGACCTCACCGATAGCGACTACGCCGACCAGACGGTGTACCCCCGCAGCGATGCCGACCCATACACCAATTTGCGTGGCGGCTCGGCAGAACGCGACCCTGCCTACACGGACCCATATGTACGGTCTTACCGTCGTGGCGCCCTTTGACCCCTAAACCATCAACATAAAAGCGGAAGAACAAGAAATGGCAAATTATCGAGACCCAAAGGTCACCGACGGCGGTAATAAGAGCAGCGGTGCTGGTAAGTGGATCGGCATTGCGATCGCCGTTATTCTCGCCCTGCTGCTGCTTGGTTGGCTGTTGGGCTGGTTCGCTACCGATGAGCCAGAGCCGGTCATCGAGGAAACTCCAGTTATCACCGAGACTGAGCCTGCGATCGTCGAGGAAGAGCCCATCGTGGAAGAGGTCGAGCCAATCGTTGAGCCGATCGATGCAGAACCGGTGGCCACCCCTGAGGTCGACGCTGTCGTTACCGAAGTTGAGCCGGTTGATGCTGTCGAGCCAGCCGAGCCTGACGCTGTGGTCGTAGCTCCCGTCGAGGACGACGCTGAGCCGCTGGAAACCGATGAAGAGACAATCCCTGCTCCGACCATCACTCCGGTTCAGTAATCTAGACGATTTGAGCCCAAGAATTACGGACCCCGCTTCGGCGGGGTCTTTCTATTGGTGTCTAGTTCCGAACGCCGCTCCCTGTTCCTGCCCCTTCGGCGCTGTCGAAGAACCGGATGACGCACCGGGCCATCCGCCAGAATGGCAATCAAACCCCTCCTCCCCAGCTTTCGTCTCGCCCAGCGGTTAGACTGCCTCCTGGACTTGCCAATCAATCGTAGCCCTGGTGTTGCGGTTGGCAAATGCGCTGTGGCCCGGTCGCGCCACGAGGGCCGCCTGCATGGGAGCGTCGGCGGGTCTGCAGTTGAGTTCAGTGTGGCGGGTTGACCGTCGTCAGCATCTAGGACCCACAGGGTCTACAGCGCCCCCTCCGCCCCCGCACTTGTACCGCTCATCCCCGCGGTGCGGACCTCCATTACCCTAGGTGGGCAATATTGGAGGTTGAAATGGACCGGTTTGAGAATAGGCGCTTAGCGACACTGGCCCAGCCATCTCGGGATATGAGTTCGTGCCATCCGACACTAACAATCTACAAGAAATCACGCGCGCGATTAATGTTGGCGCGGGAGGTGATCTTGCCGTGGAGATGGCGTGGGGCGGCGAGGTCACATTGAAGGCGGTGCCCGGCGGAACGCTCCTGCCGCTGGGGGTACGGAAAGTTCTCGCGGCAACCACCGCCACTTATCTCTTGGGCTGTGCTGACCATGGGCGGTTTGCTTGGTGTTGCGGCAATCGGGGGTTACAGCGGCAATCCGGTTCCGCGATCGCTGGTGGGAGGACCAGGCCGCCCTCACCTCGACTTTGCCGGCAATCGCTTTTGGCGGGATGGACGCCAGTTCGCCACTCTAGGAGCGTTTCTCAACGCTATCGGAGGCGCCGTGGTCAGTGGACCCGTCACCTTTCCCTGGACGGACGCTTCGGTGCAGGTCCGGGTCGACGCACTTGTGGCGGAGCACCCAACGGGCAACGAGGTGCTCTACTCACTCGACGATGGCACCAACTGCCTGAGAGTACGACGAGACATCTCCTCCCAAGTGGTGCGGGTATTCGCCATCGCCAACGGCACCACATTATCGGACATCGGCACGATGGCGGCGGCGCGGCTGGGCCATCCGCTCCAGCCAGTCAGCGCAGTCCAAGACCTTCCACGCCGCAGTTAAGGACGCGGGCAGCACTGCAAACGTCGTCGCCACAGCAATGCCGGTGGTGACGACCTTCCGGCTCGGCACGGGCGCTCAGGTGAACCTCGGCAAGAGGTGCACTGTCGCGAGTCCCAGCAATTGCGGGAGGTTTTCAGTGGGCTGCAGATCATGGAACTGAACCCGGGATAGTCCCACCGCGCCTCTTCCAAGGCGCGGCGGTCCGGCCCTTCCCCACAGATGACAAAGGTCAAATCTTCGCGTCGGTAGAGGCATCGCGCCACCTCTAACAAGGTGTCCATTCCTTGCTTCAGCCCAAGGCTGCCGGAGTAGAGCACCACATGCGGCGTCGCAATATTCCATTCGGATCGGTACCTGGAAGGCCCATCCAGTGGCTGCACCCGCTCCAGATCAGCCCAGTTGCGCAGTTGCACAATTCGATGGGCAAGCACGCCCTTCTCGGCAAGTTTCCGGCACATCTGCGGATGAGATAGTACTCACCGTGTCAAACATCAGGATGGTGAGGCACTCAACGGCTCTCCCCAGCCGGCAGACACGACCCTCGCGCAGCAGACCAGTTGCTATAGCCGCCTCAAGCTGGAGACCCGCAAAAACTGCTTTGGTGAGCCCCAGCTTTTCCATGAGTGCTGGCTGAGTTCAGTGTCGGGCTAGGGCTTCGGCCCTGGGTGGCGACCCATGGAGGCGTTTTCGAGGTGCTTCGGGCGGACTCATGCCTTGGCAACGCACCTTTCGTGGAAGATCAGGCGGTCGAAGTTGTAGGCGAGATTGGCCAAGGTGAGTTTGGCTTCGGCTCTGGTGATGCCGATGGTGCGGATGAACAGGCCGAACCGGTTTTTCTGATGGGCAAAGACATGCTCGACCTTGGCACGGATCGCAGACTTGGCCGCGTTGGCTCTGGCGGTCGCGATCGGCATCGATTTGCCCTTGGGCTTGCGCCGATGGATGCGGCTGGTCAGCATGCGGTCGGCGAGCCAAGCCTCGTTGCTCTGTGAGCGGTAGGCGCTGTCGGCCCAGACTTCGCTGCCAGTGTTTTGTCGGTCGATGACCTGGCGCAGCATGCGTCCATCGGGATGATTGGCCGAGGTCACGGCAGCGGCCCGGATGAAGCCATAGCGCCGGTCGATGCTGATATGGCTTTTGTATCCGAACACCGGCAGCGCGATCATGGGCAACGGCGTGCCATCTGGCCGATACCGCACCCTGCCGCCAATCTTGAGCGTCCAGCGCGCATCGGTATCCTTCTGCGCCGCCTTGGCCGGCTCGTCAGGCCATATCTCCTGTGCCGTCTTGCCAGCCTTGATGGCGTCCCGCTCGCCATCGGTGTTGCGCTGCTTGGGCGCAGGCACCAGGGAGGCGTCGACGATCTGCCCCGACATAGGGATGTAGCCCTTCTTGTGCAGTTGCCAGTCGAACGCCTTCATCACCCGCTTGAGCGTGCCGGTCTCGGTCATCCGGTTGCGGAAATGGCGAATGGTGTTCTCATCGGGGGTGCGGTCACCGAGCGAGAACCCCAGGAACCGCATCCAGCTGAGCCGATCCCGGATCATGAACTCCATGCGGGCATCGGATAAGTTGTGCTGGGCTTGCAGGATCAGTATCTTGAACATGGCTACCGGATCGAACGGAGGGCGGCCACCCTTGCTGCCATCGCCATAACCCAGCCCTTCGACCAGCCAAGACCGGAAGTACTCAAAGTCTACCGTCTGCTCCAACACCTCGAGCGGATCGCCATGCTGACTCAGCGCCTCAAGATGATCGTTGAGACTGAACAGCGAGTGTGGGTCCATGATGCAGCTCCATGATCGGGCGACATCAGTGAATCACGATAGCATCGATGCTGCGAGAGTTTTTGCGGGTCTCCAGCTCGAAATCCTGGAAATGCAGCCAAGCGCGGGCGCCGCAGAGAATTGCCGCCAATTTGGCTATTGGAGCTGAAGCTAAGGAAGGCGCCACCGTGAACACGACGTCCGGACGCATGGAGCGGGCCGCCAACACCGCCGGCAGGAGGGTGTTGGCCGCAAAGCTAAAGTGATGGAGCAGTCGTCCGAGGCCGCTAGGTCTATGCGGCAAGTAGTGCCGCACCCGCTGTATCGACACACCATCTTCAAGTGCCGGATCGGTCCAGGCCGTCCCACCACTTGGAACACTTGCCAACGCGGGTAATATGGCACGCCGGCGATGACTTTAACTTCGTTCCCCGCAGCAGCAAGCGCCTCTGCCAAACCCGTTGTATAGACGCTGATCCCCATGCACTCGGGTGCATAGTTGAGGCCGACAATCAATATCTTCAATACAATACGCCTTCGGATTGGAGCCCGGCGCAAGTTTCGCCTCTAGTCGGCTATACTAGAGGTAAATACGTACTCAGAGAAAAATTGCACCACGACAGCGACTAAGCGCGGCGCCTTACTTTCGCTCGGCCAGACTTGTAGTGCCTATACCATGCAACGAAGGCGCGCACGCCGGTGGCGAGGTCTGTTTGCGGTACAAATTTGGTCAGCGCCGCTAACAAATTCTCGTCGGCAAATGTATCCACCACGTCGCCTTGCTGGCGTGGCAGCATATTGCGCTTGGCCGGCATGCCCATCGCCGCCTCGACGGCAGTGACAAAGTCGAGCAGTCCGGTGGGTTCGCCCCCCGCAATGTTGACCACGCGCCAGGGTGCGACAGGCGAAAGAGAATCCGTCACTCCCTCCACCTGCACCGGCTGCCCCGCAACGGGCACCACATCCATCAGCCGCACAATGCCTTCGATCAGGTCATCGATATAGGTGAAGTCCCGCCGCATCTGGCCCATGCCGTAGATGTCGATAGGTTCGCCCTTCTCGATCGCGTCCACGAACTTGAACAGCGCCATGTCGGGCCGGCCCCACGGCCCAAACACCGTGAAGAACCGGAAGCAGGTGGTCGGGATCGCATAGAGATGCGCATAGGAATGCGACATCGCCTCGCAGGCCTTCTTGGTTGCGGCATAAAAGGAGATCGGGAAGTCCGTCCGGTCCACTTCGCCGAACGGCATCTGTTCATTGCCGCCATAGACCGATGAAGTGGAAGCGATCAGCAGGTGCTGCGGCGGATGCGCCCGCATGGCCTCAAGCAGATTGAAGGTGCCCACCAGGTTCGAGCTGACATAGGTCTCGGGTTGCTCGATAGAATAGCGCACCCCAGCCTGTGCGGCGAGATGAAACACCATGTCGGGCTGGAAGTCCGCAACAGCCCGGTCGAGCTCTGCCTTGTCCTCCAGCATGGCCTCGACGGCGGTGAACCGCGCCTCCTGACGGAGAATGGCATGGCGTCGGCGCTTCAGCTCGACATCGTAATAGGCCGACATACCGTCATAGCCGAGAACCTCATGCCCCTCAGCCAACAAGCGGCGGGCGAGGTGGAACCCCACAAAGCCCGCCGATCCAGTAACTAGTGCCTTCATTCGGCAGCTTGCGCCACGCCCGCAGCTTCGGCGCGCGCTGGCTTGCCGATGCTGTAGTAGGTGAAGCCCTTCGCCTCGACTTCTTTGCGACGATAGACATTGCGCAGGTCCACCAGCACGGGACTGTTCATGACGCTGCGCGCCCGATCAAAATCGAGCGAACGGAAAGCGTTCCACTCGGTGACCAGCACCAGCGCATCGGCTCCGCTCGCCACATCATAAGCGTCGGTCCCGTACTCGATGTTCTCGAGCACGTGTCTGGCCGCCTGCATCCCCTCGGGGTCATAGCCCCGCACCTTGGCTCCGGCATCCACCAGGGTCTGCACAATGGCAATGGCGGGCGCGTCGCGCATGTCGTCGGTATTGGGCTTAAAGGTAAGACCAAGCAAGCCGATGGTCTTGCCGCGTACATCGCCACCACAGGCGGCAATGATCTTGCGGCCCATGGCGCGCTTGCGCTGGTCGTTGATGGAGATGGTGGTCTCCACCAGCCGCAGTGGGCTGTCATAGTCCTGGCCGGTCTTGACCATGGCTAGCGTATCCTTGGGGAAGCACGAGCCACCATAGCCAGGACCGGCATTGAGGAACTTCGAACCGATGCGATTGTCGAGGCCGATACCCCGCGCCACGTCCTGCACGTCGGCGCCGACGCGCTCGCAAAGGTCGGCGACCTCGTTGATGAAGGTGATCTTCATGGCGAGGAACGCATTGGCGGCATACTTGGTCAATTCAGCCGTGCGACGGCCGGTGAACAGGAGCGGCGCCTGGTTAAGATAAAGCGGGCGGTAGACTTCCGACATCACCTCGCGCGCGCGCTCGTCCTCGATCCCAACTACAATCCGGTCGGGGCGCTTGAAGTCCTCGATGGCAGCGCCTTCGCGCAGGAACTCGGGGTTGGAGACCACCACCACATCTGCCTGCGGATTAGTTTCGCGGATGATGCGCTCTACCTCGTCACCGGTTCCTACCGGCACGGTGGATTTGGTCACCACGACGGTGAAGCCGGTCACCGCCTTGGCGATCGAGGCTGCCGCTGCATAGACATAGCTGAGATCAGCATGGCCATCGCCGCGTCGCGACGGCGTGCCCACCGAAATGAACACCACCTGGGCGCCAGCAACAGCCTCGTCGAGGCTCGTGGTGAAGGACAGCCGCCCGGCCGCCTTGTTGTCGGCGACCAACTGCTCCAGCCCCGGCTCGAAGATTGGTATCTCGCCATTGTTCAGCGCTGTGATCTTGCGCTCGTCGAGGTCGATGCAGGTCACTTCGTGACCGAAGTCTGCAAAGCACGCCCCGCTGACCAGACCAACATAACCAGACCCAACAACGGCAATCTTCATGGCAGTCCCTCACAATTGGTGTGCTCTTCCTAAAGGAGAGTACCCTTTGTGACTAGAACCCTGTGTCGGTATGGTTTCCCTTGCCGACCTCCGCCGCAAGCGACGCACTCACCTGCTCACGGTATTTGGAAGAACTCGCGGCACGCTGATAAGAATTATGTGACATCAGTAGTTTGCCGTATCAGATTTCAGATACCCTGTTACTTCACTTCCACCTGCACCCTCCGCATAGAAGGTCTGCCATGGACGCTGTGTCTGACTTGCGGAGGGGGCAGCCTGGTTCGGCGGCAATTCCGCATAATTTTCGGCACGGCGATCCTGCTGCTGGCTCTTGCGATCATCGCTGTCGTCAATAGTCCGATATGTACACGGCGAGTGTTATCGTCATGGTCGACCCGACTGCGCGAAGTGTCCTTGCGCCCGAGCGAGACTATGGTCCGAGTGGTTTGGAAAATTCCCGTGTGGACGGCGAGGTCGAACTCGCCAAATCCGATCACGTGCTTTTGGCGGTGCTCAAAGAGCAGAACCTGATGACCGATCCGGAATTTGGCGGCAGCAGCGGTTTCATCCAAACTCTGCTGCCCCCTATCACTGGGCGCCGGAATTCAGAAGTGAAGAGCAGGTTCTGCAGCGAGCCCTCGGCAAGCTGTTCGCCCGTACCAGCGTGCAGCGCCGGGGTCTCACCTTTCTGATTACGATCAGCGTACGCTCGGAGGATCCCAAAAAGGCTGCTCGGATAGCCAACTCCATTGCGCAAACGGACATCGACAACCAGTTGACCTCGAAGATCGCCAGCGCCACGCGATCACGCGACGCTCTCTCGGCTTACATCGGTGCCACTTGGCAGGAAAGCTCGAGTGCGGGCACCCTCGACCCTGCCAGTCCGCAGCTATGGCCGCACTTGGGACCTGTACTTGTTGCCGAACAGGCAGCGGCACAACTGGAGAGTTCGCGTCAAGGTTTGCTCGAACGCCTCGCCGCTTCCCAAAATGCCGCTGAGCAGGCGAGCCTCAACGCACAACTGGCGGCACTCTCGACCCTGCAGCAATCTTCCGAACTGGCGCGCCGCCATTATCAGGCTCTCTCCTTGCAAGATCCCAACAGCTCCAGGCGGAAGCATCTCTCCAGCTTTGCCGACAGCCGAATCGCCGCCCCCGCCTTGCCGCCAGGTACGCCTTCGGGCCCAAACCGGCCGCTTCTGCTAGTCCTCTCGGTACTTGGGCTGCGGGTCTCGGGCTGGCTCTTGCCGCACTTTATGAGCGTTTCATCGGCGGCATCATCACCGAAGGCCAAGCGTCGGCAGTTCTGGGATCGCGCCTGATGGTCTCCATGCCGCGCCACCGCCCTGGGCGGGCAGAGCACCGCAGCATTTCGGATGCTTTGATGCATGCGCCCCTCTCCGTCTTCGAAGAGGCCGTTAGGCGGGTGCGAGCCAGTGTCGACCAGGTGCTGCGTCGGCATCCGACGGGAGCCAGCGGCGGCCATATCATCATGGTGACCTCTTCATCGGCGGGCGAAGATAAGACCACGGTGGCCCTGTCGCTAGCCCGCGCCTATGCACTCGCAGGCCAGCGCAAGCTCCTGATCGATCGCGAACTGCGCAAGCCCAGCGTTGCGCACCATCTCGATATCGCCCCGCAATATGGCCTGAAGAATCTTCTCTCCGACGATTTTCTGGAAGATCGCATGAGTGCCATCGTCGGACGTGATGAAAGCACCGGACTGACTGTCTTGGTTGGCTCGCAAGCCAGCGACTTCCCCACCGATCAACTGATCGCCGGGTGCGCTTTCCAGCGGCTGATGGCAGCGGCACGCAAGTCTTTCGATATCATCATCCTCGATACTCCACCGCTCGCCCGTGCTGTCGACGGAATCTACTGACGCTCTTCGCCGACCTCATTGTCTTCGTCGTACGTGCGGTCACCACCGCCCAATCCGAGATGCGGCGTGCCGTTGAGATCCTCAACGCATCCAAGCTCGAAGCTGTTAAGGTCGTCGGTGTACTCAATCATCAGGAAGCGCCAGGTAAGCCTTACTGAAGCCGGTGTGGCTGATGCTGGCTCCCCCGACAAAGCCGTGATAGGCAAGCACGCCCATTCAGTGGAGTGCATCCGTGCCGGACTTTGCCGTTGATCGCATCTGCTTCGTGACGAATGGCACTTTCGATGCCGATGCTGCTGCGGCGCGTCTACGCCTGCGCTATGGCGACCACTCGCTCAGCGAAGCAAACGTCGTGGTCGCCTTGGGTGGCGACGGGCTCATGCTTCAGACGTTGCACAAGGTTATGGACAGGGGCATTCCCGTCTATGGCATGAACTTCGGCACCGTCGGGTTCATGATGAACACCTTCTCCGAAGACCACCTCGATCAACGCCTGGCACAGGTGCAGCACACCCGCATCTACCCCCTGGCGATGCAGGCGCTCGACACGGGGGGCGGCACCCATAGTGCGCTGGCGCTCAATGAAGTTTCGCTGTTTCGATCCACCTATCAGGCCGCCAAGATCCAGATCATCGTGGATGGGGAGACGCGGATGGAGGAACTGATCTGCGACGGAGTGCTGCTTTCAACGCCCGCCGGCTCCACCGCCTACAATCTTTCCGCTCACGGCCCCATTCTCCCCATCGAAGCGCAACTGCTGGCACTAACGCCGATCTCACCGTTCCGGCCGCGTCGCTGGCGCGGTGCGATCCTGTCCAACCGGGCCATCGTCAAGTTCATCACGCGGGAAGCAAGCAAGCGTCCTGTGAGCGCCGTGGCCGACAACGTCGAGTTCCAGAACATCCTCGAGGTGACGGTGCGCGAGGACCGCTCCCACGGCGTGACCCTGCTCTTTGATCCCGGCACCAGCCTGGAAGAGCGCGTCTTGAGCGAGCAGTTCCGCTTCTAGTCGAAGCTCAGGCTGCAGGTAGTGCCAATTGGTGCTCGAGCTTCATGGCCGCCATCGGCACGGTGGCCTCTTCGGCGAACGCCCTCATTACGCCGCGCGCCGCCTTGCGCGCCAAGACGACGTTCTGCTCGCTGAGATAGGCGAATGCCTCTTCCAGCTCGGGGGGAATGGCACCCGCGTGTTCAGCAATCAGCTCTTCGGTCAGCGCAGTCACGACATAATGCCGCGCCGCCACATCATCGGCGAGATCGCTCGCACGTGCATGCAGCACCAATCGCGCCAGGAGGTTGCGCACGCCCTCACCCAGTCCGCAGCGTGCCAACAAGGCGTTGAGCGCGGGCCGGCTGCCATGTTCAAGCAGGGTGAACACCTTGTGCCGGGGCGTCTGCGCCAGTTCGGCAAGGCAATCGGCAAAGAACAGCACATGACCGGTCACCACCGCATGCAGCAGCACCCTTGTGTTTAGGCGCTCCGAGCCGACAAGGTCGGTCACATAGTCAGCCTGGGCCTTCGCAGCCTCTTTCTCGCCAATCACCGACACGGCTGTATCGGTGCTGTCGCGTAGCACGCGGCCGAGCCGCTCCTCCGCCAAGGCCCCCTTGACGACGCGGGCTTGCCGCAGGTCTTCGGCAACCTTTTGCACCAGCAGCAGCCGTGCCGCGGCGGGCAGGTCCGCGCGCGACAGCAGCGCCCCACGCATCGCTGCGTCCGAGCCGAAATCACCCGCTAGTCGCTGCAGCAGCATCCCGCCAAGTATGATGTCTCCTCGCCGCAGGAGACGGAGTGTCAGCTGAGGGTCTTCGCGTCCGACCAGCGCCTCCGCCACCCGTTCGCTCATGTTCGCGCGCTGTGCCAGTGCAGTCAGCATAGGCAAGTCAGCGCTTCGGATCAGCCCCATTAAGTCGGCGTCGATGAACACCGGAGAATACTGCGCCACGGCACGCGAGATGATGGCACTATCCCGAAGCAGCGCCAGCATGATCGTGCGAGGTGCTTCGCTCGAGTGCAGCAAGCCATAGGCAAGTGCCGCTCGCACCTTTACCGATGGGTCATCGAGGAAGCCAAAAAGGGCGGCGTAGAGTGCCGCGTGTTCATCAGCCGGCCCCACATGATTAAGATAAGCGTAGGCGGCTAGGTGCGCGGCCTTGCCCCTCTCCTCGCTGTCTGGCGACCGGGAAAGTGACACGAACTCCTGATAAGCAACCATTCCGCTCTCCGCACATCGGCAGAGAACACTCTATGCAGCAAGGCTTAAGGAACGGTTCACCATGTCTGGTAACCCATTGGCTGCTAGATGGCGCTTGCCACATACCCAAACAGCTGCGTTGCGCCAGCGCCGACGCTCAGCACCAGCGCCCAGCTCGTCACAGCCGCACCCAGGATGATCCAGCCGCGCGGAATGGTCGTGCTGGTTGCGCTCTCTGCTGGGACGATGCCGTCGTGCATCTCGTGCTCCTTGGGCGAATTCGGTTTCGCTGCCCTCACTAAGCGCCGCCTCCCTCAACAGACCCTTGCCCGGTTTGCTACAATTGTATCGATCTGCCAGCTTTCCGCCGCCCGTTATATGCCATGGCAACCAAAACCTTAACGCACATAGAGCTGCGTGAAGAAGGCACTCCCTTCGCCACCCTCGGTGTTGGCACCCTCCTCCGGCAGTTCCGCCTCGGTCTTGAACAGGCCCGTGAACGACATGTTCTCCTGGGAAAAGCGCGACGGCACCACTGGCAGTTCTGGCGCAACACTCTCGCCCGTCATCTGCTGGGCCGCAAAACTTGCGTCAACACCGCCCCCCTCATGCTTGGCAACGAGCACACGATAGACTTCGCGGATGGTCCGCGGCTGCCCTCCATTATAGAAGATCGAGCGGTTGGCATCGGCTTGCCGGGGAAAGAGTTCGGCCGCAATCTGGTCAGGGTTCTGCAGGCCCGCCTGAAACATACGCTCCGCGCCCTGCGCCCCCAGGAAATGCGCGATGTAGAGTTCTCCGGCACTTGGCATGCGACCGAACCGCTGCTGGAGGTAGTCCCCGTTCGACTTTGTGAAGGCTGCGGCTAGATCGGCTGCCATTTGCGGATCTTTCCGCATATCGAGGATCTGCGCCCGCAACTGCGGATCGCGCACCACGTAGTCGCCGCCCCCGGTCCGCTCCACATGCTGGGCAATTTCGCCATAGCCCAGCCGCGGTCCTTCCTGCTTGATGACCTGCAGCCAGGTGCTTTCAAGAAACTGGAAGAGTCCCGTCGCCGACGAGGTTTGTGCCTTGGCTTGCGGATTGAGGCTGCTCTCGCGGATGGCAGTCTGCAGCAGATAGTCGAAATCCACGCCGCTGCGATCGCCCGCAGAGGTCAGCACATGAGCCAGGCTCTGTGGGACGGAGATCGGCTGTACGCCCATAGGTATTCTATCCGCAGAATCGTTCTGCCGATTTTCACCCCGGCAGGGTTAACCCCTCGTTAACCATGTCAGGCCGTGCTGCCCAGGTCCTCTGCTTCACCGCCGCCCGGCTTGGAAGACCAGGCGGTACGGAAACTTGAGTCGATGTCCTGAACCAGAACCTCCACGTCGAGCCCACGTTCGTGCAGTGTCTGCGCGTCGGTGATTGCAACTTCGACAGCCTCGTCCTTGCTCGGAAATGGCCCCTGATCGGTCCCGTGAAAGCTCACCTTCCACTGTCCTTCATGCCGGGCCACGATATAATGTTGTGCAGTCATTGCTGCCTCCTCCTACCCGCCAGGGGAACGCGGGGCGAAGGCAGAATGTTGCAGAACTAGCGGGTCATCCACTCGTTGACCACCGTGCTGAGATCCGGCCGTGGCCGATCCTCGATGCTGGCTGTCGGCGTGCCCATATGAATAAAGCCTACCACCTGCTCCCCCGGCCCGGCACCCAGCATTGTCGCAGCCTCCTCGTCGAAGGCATACCAGCGCGTGACCCAGGATGCGGCAAAGCCGAGGGCGTAGGCGGCATGCACGAGATTGAAGGCGACATTCCCCGCCGAGAGCAACTGCTCCAGCGGCGGTATGGTCGGGTGCTCCTTGGGCGCGGAAACCACCATGATGGTCAGCGGCGCCGGGAGGAACCTGTTCTCCTCGACCGCGAGCGATGCCTCATCCATCTCTGGATTCCTGCGATGTGCGATCTCCGCTAGCTTCTTGCCCGCCGCCGCGCGGTTCTCGCTCCGGATCAGCACCAGGCGCCAGGGCGCAAGCTTGCCGTGATCGGGCACCCGCGTGCCGATGGTCAGGATCTGCTCCAGTTCGGCGTCGCTGGGCCCCGGCTCCTGCAGAAAGGCAATGCCGACAGAACGCCGGGTCAGCAGATAGTCACGCAGGGCAATGTTCGCAGGCATGAAGTTCGGCTCCTTTTTTCGCGGAGAGGGTTAGCGCATTCCTCCCGCCCAGGGCCAGCTCTGCTTGCCGAGCACGGCAAATTTAGGCATGTGGAGAACGCAGCTGTTTTCATCCTGCCTGCGGTATGACACAGCTTTTCCCCATTGGCCGCTTAGGCCATGTTCCGATTCAGCGGAGACGCCAGGAGACCCGATGCGCTTGCGACCCGTTTTTGTGCTGTTGCTTGCCCTGGCCTCGCTTTCCGCCGCCTTTGCTTCTATTGCACCAGTGCTGGCGCAGGATGCCCAGGCGATGCCACCCCTCCCCCGACCCCGCCCCGACCCAGCGACACTCTCGGACGGCGGCACGGCGGCTCCAGCGGGCTCCAGCGATACACCTGCCACCGCCGCCATTTCTGCGGCGGTCTCAGCACCTCAGCCGGTCTCTTTTTCCGCCACGATCACCGAAGGCGGCGAAGCCATTCCCGATGGCGTCGTCTGGCGCATCTTCGAAACAGAGCCTGACGCAAGCGGTGAACTGGCCCTTGTTGCGAAGTCCGACGACGCTGTTGCCAGTCTCGAGCTCCCGCCCGGCGAATACGTCGTACACGCCGCCTATGGGCGCGCCCAGATCAGCGAGACCGTCACCATCGTTCCCGGTCAGAACAACAGGAGCTTCGTGCTTCAGGCGGGCGCCCTGCGCCTTAACTCGGCGGTCACCGGCGACATACCCATTCCGCCGCCGCTGCTCACTTTTGACGTCTATACCGGCGGCGATGAAGCCACTCGCACCCTTATTGCCGAAGGTCTCTCGGCCAATGAGATTGTCACGTTAACGGCCGGCACCTACCACATCGTCTCGCGTTTCGGCACGATCAATGCCGTTGTCCGCGCTGACCTGCGCGTCGAGCCGGGGCAATTGACCGACGCCACTCTCTTTCATCACGCCAGCCAAGTGTCCTTCAAACTGGTTTCGGAAGAAGGTGGGGAGGCAATTGCCGACGTGGACTGGACTGTGCAGAATGCGGCTGGAGAGACAATATTCTCCGAACTCGGCGCGTTTCCGGCTACCGTGCTCGCCGAGGGTGACTACGTGGTGCTCGCCAAACGCGGAGAGCAGGTATTCAACCGCGAATTCCAGGTGCAGCCCGGCTCCCCCCGCGAAATCGAAGTGCTTACCGCCGTCTATTAGTATCGGGCACAAGTCTCCTTGCGCTTTGTCTATTGAAGCGCGAGTGCCGATGCAGCAGATTGCCGCCTCGTCCAAACGGGAGAATAGACGATGCTGACGCGTATTCAGTCTCGGCCGGGACTCGCCGCACTCGCTGCGGCTGTCCTTCTGAGTGTTGCGCTGCCTGCGGGCACGGCCTTTGCTCAGAAGGTCAAAAACAAGACCACCACTGAAACCACAGCGCCAAGCGCCAACGAGATCAGCGTCGACATCCCTACGATTGAGACCGTTGACTCCAGCCTTGATGAAGGCACCCTGCGGGAAATCTTCAGCGGCGAGATCCTGAGCAACGCGGTCGATCTGGCAGCGCTCGATGCCACCAGCATCACCATTCCTGAGATTACCGTCACCGTCGACACGGTTGTTGACGACGAGCCCGTCAGCTTCACGACCACCTACACCGACATCGTGCTGACCGATGTGGTGGACGGCGTTGCCGGCTCGGTCGCCGTGGCAGGTGCGAGTGCCGATTCAGGCGATATGGGCAGCTTCGGAATGGGTAGCCTGACCGGCAGCGACTTCAATATCGCGGCGCTTCTGGCCTTCTATGGCGCCGTTGAAAGCGGCAGTTCTGAGATGCAGACCATCTATTCCGAACTGTCATTTGATGGGGCAACCTTCGCAGCCGAAGACGTCACCTGCGAGATCGGCGCGGTTTCAGCTGGGGAATTCCGCGCGCGGCCCCTCTCGTTCAACATGCTCGAACTGGTCGCCCTGGCGGAGACCATGGAAGAAGCCGGCGAAGAGGTACCGCCCGAGCTGATGGGGCAGTTCCTGCGCATGTACGCCGAACTTTTCACCGCCTTTGAATCGGACGCGTACCAATTTGACGGCTTCAGCTGTGACGGAGTGGACGAAGAGGATCGCCCGATAAATGTCGCGATCGGCAGCATGTCCATAGGCGAGATGCAGCCCGGCACCTACCCTGCTATCTCGGTTGACGGCATTGAGATCGCCGTTGAAGATGATGGCTACATCTCACTGGGGAACTTCACCTTTAAGGAGATGGATCTGTCGGCCCCGCTCGCCGCATTGGCTTCTATCCCCGACATGGTCGACGAGGCGTGGTTCACCGAAAACGCACGCGCCCTTATTCCAGCGTTTGAAGGCTTTTCCTTCAGCGATGTCGCAGTCGATGTTCCCGATCCCGACGTCGAGGGAGCTCGGATCGTTGCGAGCCTCGGCGCCTTTGACCTGAGCCTTGGCGAATATTTCAATGGCATCCCGACCGACGTCTCGACGACGGTTGAGAACCTCGTCTTCGACCTGCCACAAAACAGCGAGGATGAGCCGGTACAACAGCTGTTGGCGTTAGGGATTACCTCAGTCGATACCGGCTTCCGGCTGGCGGCCTCCTGGAACGAGGATGAACAGACCATCGCTATCGACGAGGTTTCGGTCAGCGCCGCTGACCTCGCCAGTGTTGTCCTTTCAGGTGTGATCGCCAACGCCACCGAAGCCCTCTTCGCCGTGGACGAGAACGAGGCTCTCGCCGCCAGCATGCAGGTGGCGATCAATGAGCTCAATCTCGATGTCACCGACTTTGGTCTCTCCGACATCATCATGGAGCAGGTCGCGGCCGAACAGGGCGCCGACGCAGCGACCCTGCGCCCGGTCTTTGCCGGGCTTGCCCAGGGCACCGTTATCGGCCTTCTGGCTGGGGCAGCCGAAGCACAGAACGTCGGCAGCGCCATCAGCGACTTCGTCAGCGGCGACGCCACGAACCTGACCATCAACATGACGGCGAAGAAAAACCCGGGGCTGGGGCTCGCCGACTTCGTGGCAGCCGAGGAAGACCCCAGCGTCCTCATCGGCAAGGTCAACATCCAGGCCACAGCCGAATAACGCAGAAGGGCCGCTACGTGCGGCCCTTTTTCGTAAGTTGAAGCCCTGGGCTCACATGCCGAGCCTAGGCTACCTCGTGCCGCGCTGCGCCCATGGCCCAATCCAGCAGCGCCTGGGCTTTCTCTGGCGTGCCGCCCTCGACATAGCAGCGCAGCTCCGGCGCGTTCCCCGAAGCGCGGAAATGCACCATGTCGCCAGAACCGGTGCGGAACTGCAGCCCGTCGATGGCCGAGAGCCCGCTGATCCCGTGCTCACCAAAGAACTCTTGTGCGAACCCGTTGTCGCTCTCGAGGCGCGTGAGAAAGGCTCCACTCTTCTCACCGGGCACGTTCTGCAACCGATCGGCCAAGGCATGCTGCAAGGGTAGCGCCGCGACAATCTCGTCGATGCTTTTGCCTTCCTTCGCCGCCAAACCCAATGCGCAAAGCAGCGGCAGGATGGCGTCGCGGGTGGCGAGCGGCTCAAGCGGGCGTCCGTTGATCGTCACGCCCCTGCCCACGAATGTGCCGCCATTCGCCTCGAAGCCGACGACAGCATCACTCTCATTCTCCATAGCCGCCACCACATAGGGAGAGCCGACTTTGGTGCGCAGCACCTGCGGGAAGAAGCCCGTTCGCTCGATTGCCGAGTTGGACGTCACCGGAGTGACGACCGTCTTGGCGTTTAGGAACTGCGCCGCTAACAAACCCAGCACGTCACCGCGCACGAACTGTCCCTTGCCATCCATCAGCAGCGGCCGATCCCCGTCGCCATCAGCAGAGACGATTGCATCGAGCTTCTCGTGTTCGAGCCAGCCGCGCAATGGCGAGAACACCGCGTCTCCGAAAGCCTCGGTATCGACGGCGACAAAGTCGTCCTGCCGGCCCAGGCCGACAACCTCGGCACCAGCGTCTGCCAGAACTGTCTTGAGCAGATCGCGTGCCACTGTCGAATGCTCGAACACCCCGATGCGCAGCCCTTTGAGCGCGCCTTCCGACAACAAACCGGTGAACCGCTCCAGATAGCGTTGCTGTGCAACCTCGAATTCGTCGCTCATGGGCTTCGGACTGTCCGGCACCGCCTCATTGCTCAGCGCCGCCACGATGCCAGCCTCGTCAGCCTTGCTGATCTCCCCGCCGGGCACATAGAATTTGAGCCCGTTGCGGTCCACCGGAATATGGCTGCCGGTGATCATGATGGCGCCGCACCCTGCCGCCATCGCATGCAGCGCCAGTGCGGGAGTCGGCATGGCGCCGCAATCTACCGGCTCCAGCCTCGCCGCAGTAATCGCCGCGGCGCAATCCTCGGCAATGGTGGGACTGGAGTAGCGGAAATCGCGGCCCAGAAAGATTTTTCCCTGCGCCTTTTGCCCGCTCTCTGCCATGTGCCGCAGGAAGGCGGCGGTGTACTGGCGGGCAGCCTGCCCCTCCAGCTCGCTCGCCAAACCTCTGAGCCCACTGGTTCCGAATTTGAGACTACTGCCGATCACTTGGTCCCTCTGATCGCTGGTGGAATTCTAATCGATGTCCGGCTTGATCTTGCGCAACTGCTTGACGCCCGAGCGAATGGATTTTCCCTGTAAGCGCCGCTGCTTGGAGGCAAGCGTCGGTCGCGTCGCAATCCGCGCCTTGGGCACATACGCACCCGCAACCAGCAGTCCGACGAGTCGCTCCAGCGCGTCTGCCCGGTTCATGGGCTGGTCGCGATGGGTGTTAGCCGTGATAACCAGCACGCCATCCTTGGTCAGCCGCTTGCCTGCAAGGCTCGCCACCCGTCGCTTCATCGGCTCGGGAATGCTCGGGGAATTGGCCAGGTCGAAGCGCAACTGCACGGCACTCGAGACCTTGTTGACGTTCTGCCCGCCCGGCCCCGACGCGCGCACAAAGTTCTCCTCGATCTCGCCCGGATCGATCGAAACAGAGCGCGTGATCTTGATCGGCTCGGCCATGGGATCCTGTCACTTCTACGTACAAGCCACTTAGAGGCCATCTGGGAGCCGCTGCGCCGAGGCGACTGGCGCGCTGTTTGAGAACCGGAGCGGAGCGTACTTGTTGTACGTGAGCACCGGAAGCGCAGAAAAGCGTGTCAGGCGGCCGGCGCAACGGCTCCCAGATGGCCTCTAACGCTTCCAGCGGCCGGTGAAGTAAACTTCCTCGTCGTGGATGACGCGGCCCTTCTCGGTGGTCCGGTACTTGCTCTCTTGGCCCTCCACCGCTTCGATCCACTGCTTCTTCAGCATGCCGGCAAAGACCTTCTCGCCGACGTCCTTAAAGTCATCCGGGCCAAGGACATTGTCCTCGCCCAGATGGTAGAGGGCCTTCATCTCACGATTGGATGGCCGTTGCGGCATCAGGCAGCAGCCTTCGCCTTGAGGTCGGGTGCAGTAGCTTCGGCCATGAGCGCCACCATGGCGTCCATAAATGGCTCCACTTTCTGCCCCTCGGTGCCGAGCCGGCGTACCGACACGGTCCCCTCCTCAGCCTCGCGGCGGCCGACCACGAACATCAGCGGCACCTTGCCCACCGAGTGCTCGCGCACCTTGTAGTTGATCTTCTCGTTGCGGGTATCAAGCTCGGCCCGAATACCGGCGTCGCGCAACTGGCGCACCAGTCTTTGGGCATACTCGTCCGCCTCCGAGACGATGGTCGCCACCACCACCTGGGTGGGCGCGAGCCACATCGGCATCTTGCCGGCATAGTTCTCGATCATCATGCCGATGAAGCGCTCCAGCGACCCCAGGATCGCCCGATGCAGCATCACCGCACATTTGCGGCTGCCGTCTTCGGCCACATAGGTGGCGTCGAGCCGCTCGGGCAGCACATAGTCGAGTTGCAGCGTGCCCACCTGCCAGCTCCGGCCGATAGCGTCCTTGAGGTGGAATTCGAGCTTGGGCGCATAGAACGCGCCCTCGCCTTCGGCGATCTCGAAATCATAGCCCGTCGCGCGCAGAGCATCGCCCAGCGCCTTCTCGGCCGCATCCCAGCGCTCGATGGTACCACCGAACTTCTCGGGCCGGGTCGCCAGCTTGATCACGACATTTTCGAAGCCCATGTGCCCATAGACCGAATAGAGCAGATGCACGAAGTGCTCGGTCTCGCTTTGGATCTGGTCCTCGCGGCAGAAGATATGTGCATCGTCCTGGGTCATCTGCCGGACGCGCATCAGCCCATGGAGTGCACCATGCGCCTCGTTGCGGTGACAGCAGCCGAATTCGGCCATGCGCAGCGGCAGGTCGCGATAGCTCTTGATGCCCTGGTTGAAGATCTGCACATGCGCCGGGCAGTTCATCGGCTTGAGCGCCATGAGGTCACCCTCGCCCGACAGGACCGGGCCCTCGTCCTCGGTTCCGGGCACCTCGTCGGGCACCACGAACATGTTCTCGCGATACTTGCCCCAGTGGCCGGACTGCTCCCAGAACTTGGAGCTCATCAGCTGCGGCGTTTTCACTTCCTGGTATCCGGACGCATTCAGACGGCGGCGGATATAGGCCTCCATCTGGTTGTAAAGCACATACCCCTTTGGGTGCCAGAACACGCTCCCCTGCGCTTCGGACTGGAAATGGTACAGATCCATCTCCTGACCGATCTTGCGATGGTCGCGCTTTTCGGCCTCCTCCAGCATGTGGAGATGGGCCGCCAACTCTTCCTTGGTGGCAAAGGCGGTGCCATAGATGCGGCTCAGGACCGGGTTCTTGCTGTCGCCACGCCAATAGGCGCCCGCCACCTTGGTGAGCTTGAACGCCTGCCCGATATCGCGCGTCGAGCGCATATGCGGCCCGCGGCAGAGGTCGAACCACTGACCCTGCTTGTAGATCTTGACGTCCTGGTCGGCCGGAATGGCATCGATCAGCTCGACCTTGAACGTCTCGCCCTTGGCGCCAAACACGCGCTTGGCTTCCTCGCGGTCCCACACTTCCTTAGTGAAGGCGGCGCCGCGCTCGACGATCTCGGCCATCTTCTTTTCGATGGCAGGGAAGTCCTCCTCCGAAAACGGCGTCTCCCGTTTGAAGTCGTAGTAAAAGCCGTTGTCGATCACCGGGCCGATCGTCACCTGCGTACCGGGCCAGAGCTCCTGCACCGCCTCGGCCAGCACGTGCGCCGTGTCGTGCCGGATCAGTTCCAGCACGTCCTTGGAGCCGCTGTCGCGCGTCACGAACTCGATGCGGCCGTCCTCGTTGAGCGGCTCGGCGAGGTCGCTCACCACGCCGTTCCAGCGCATCGCTACCGTCTTTTTTGCCAGGCTCTTGGAGATCCCTTCAACGATTTCGGTGCCGGTGGTGCCGCGCGTGAAATCGCGTTGTGCACCATCGGGGAACGTCACCTTGATCGACATTTGAGATCTCCAGAATAGGAATGAGTGTAGCCAAAACCGCTACGCGGCGGCCTGTCTAGCACGACTGGCCGTTATTTCCAGCGCCCATAGCGCCATGGCAGATACCACCGCGCCGCAGCCGGTGCCATCTCGGGCACCGGATCATAGCCATGGCTCCCGCCCGGCCGGCACCTAGTGATACGGGCCAGTCCCATCCAGCCCCCAGGCCAAAAGCCATGCTGCCAGATGGCGTCGCGCGTGAATTCCGAGCAGGTCGGCAAATGCCGGCACGTCCGCCCCACCACTGCCGAGAGCGTATAGCGGTAGATAGTGATCAGCAGCACCGCCGTGAACTTAAACGGCAGGTCCACCGCCCGCCAGAAGACATCACTCACCCGCCGCATCAGCTTTTGGCCACAACCGATTCTGCAGATTCGATTTTCTCGAGTGCCGCCACCACCGCGTCGAACACCAGCATCGTGGAGGCGTGCCGCGCCCGATAGCCCCGCACCGGCTCAAGGTAGCGCAGATCGCTCCACTTGCCATCGGGCAATGGCGCGCCCTCCTCGTTCAGCATGGTGCGGACGGTGTTGCGCAGCGCCACAAACTCAGCCGCCGACGTCCCCACAATCTCGCGCGCCACCACCGCTGCGCTGGTCTGCCCCAGCGCACAGGCGCTGACCTGGTGGCCATAGGCAACAATGACTCCTTCGCGCACCACTAGATCGACTTCGACCACTGAACCACACACCTTGGACGTCTTGCGCGCACTGGCGTCCGGCTGCGCCAAGCGTCCCGGCTGCGGCGCGTTGGCGGCGAGATCTAGGATCTTTTCGGAATAGAGATCGCTCAGTTCCATTGCACGCAAAATACTGTTTCTTGTGATGAAGGTAGGCGAGGCTTATATAGGTCGTCAGAAGCCGGCTGTCAGGGCATGTGCCGCCGCTTTGATCCAGAACCATGCTGGACGCGTAATCTAGCCGCTTTGAGGACCAAGATCATGGACGCTCGCCCCGAGCCGCTCGGCGTTACGCCGTTCCCCGCCGCCCCTATCAAGCGGCCCACTCAGGAAGAGGCTGAGGCTGCCGTGCGCACGCTGATCGCCTGGGCCGGTGACGATCCGACACGCGAGGGCCTCCTTGAAACGCCCGCCCGCGTAGCGCGCGCCTATGGCGAACTGTTTGCTGGCTACGATCAGGATCCAGTCGCCATTCTCTCCAAGACCTTCCGCGAGGTCGGCGGTTACGACGACATCGTGCTGGTCCGCGACATTCCCTTTCATTCCCATTGCGAGCACCACATGGTACCCTTCGTGGGCAAGGCGCACATCGCCTACCTGCCCCACGATGGGGTAGTTGGCCTCTCCAAGCTTGCCCGGCTGGTCGAAGTCTTCGCCCGCCGCTTGCAGACGCAGGAGAATCTCACCGCGCAGATCATCGATGCGGTCAATGAGAACCTCAACCCGCGCGGCGCCGCCGTGATGCTGGAAGCTGAACATATGTGCATGACTATGCGCGGCGTTCACGCCCATGGCGCGTCCACCATCACCCATCGCTTCACTGGCGTGTTCGCCGAGGACCGCGTCGAACGGGATCGTTTCTTTGCCATGATCGGCAAGCGCTAGCGCGCTGAGGCCTCTTTCTCGTCCCGACGGGCCTTCTGGCGCTGTGCCACACTGCGCTCGATGAGGCCTGCCGTGGCGTGAAGCAGGCTTTCTACCGGCCCCCTGCCCCTGGGTACCCAGACCATCGCCACCAGCATTCCAAAGGCCACATAGCCGAGGACGGAGGCGATGGCCGGTTCGACGGCGCGGTGGTTGAGGAAGCCGGGGAAGGCGTGGAGGATCACCAGGTGCAGCACATAGAGGCTGAGCACCATTCGGCCCAGCGCGGCGAGCGGGAACCACAGGCGCTCGGCGAACCCGGACAGCACAAGGCATAGACCGAGCAGCCCCGTTGCAATCGCAGCTGACTGGATGATCCAGAGTGGCATCTGGCTGTGCGCATAGGAACTGAGCAGCAGCCGCCAGTCATCGATGCGCCGTGTTGCCCCAAACATTTCTACCAGCCAGTGGGAAGCCAGCAAGCTCGCCACCGCCACCGCCGTACCGATCAGAAACAAGCGCAACGCTACGCTTCGCCGGGCCAGATCCTGCCGCCCGAGCCACATGCCCCATAGGATGGGCGCGATCCACGTCAGCAGCGGATAGGGTCCGCTGAACAGGAGCGCCTCCCCGATCTCAAGCGGGTTGTCGAGCAGGTCCACCGTGGAACGGCCAAACAGGTCCGGCCATTCAGCTCTACCGGCAAAATAGATGCTCGGCCCCAGCACGGACATCACGGTAGCGATCCCAAGCAAGCTTGGCGTCGACAAGCTTGCAGCAATGGCGCCCACAGCGAAGAAGGCCGCGTAATGGTGCAGGATCACGGCCACGCCATGGTCGAGCACCTGCAGGGCTAGGCCTAACGGCAATAGCACCAGCGCGAAACTCGCCAGGCGCACCTGGCCCCGCCACCGGTCCCGCTGCGTCAGCAGGGTAATGCCAAGACCTGCAACCACCGCAAAGAGGATCGAGGCCCGGCCATGCGGTAGCCCATAAATTGTCTCGAGTAGGCTGTCGTCGTCCTTGGGGCCGAAATGCACCGCCAACATGCCGATGAGCGCCAGTCCGCGGGCCATGTCGATGCCGGCCATGCGCCTGGTGTTTATGCTTGTCCGGTTTTCCAAAACACACTGGGCCTCTCTCGTTCAAGGCTCAATCCCGCCGCCTCGCAAAGGATGCTGGCACCCACTCAAGCGTGATGGCGAATTGCCGGCACTGCCGCGTACTGGCGCGTCTCAACGGCCCGGTATAGAACCGGCAACATGACCCAGACGTTCACCGATCCCGCTTCGCTTTCCCACGCAGCTCTCGAGGAGGGCACGACATTCGCACCTCGCTTCGATGCTCACGGGCTGGTCACGGTGGTGACCGTCGAAAGCGGCAGTAATGACGTGCTGATGCTGGCACACATGAACCAGGAGGCCCTCCGCCTCACCCTCGACAGCGGCATTGCCCACTACTGGTCCCGCTCGCGGGGCAAGATCTGGAAAAAGGGCGAGACCTCGGGGGAGCTGCAGGAGGTGGTCGAACTGCGCACCGATTGCGATCAGGACGCCCTGGTGATGGTCGTTCGCCAGACCGGCCGGGGAGCCGCCTGCCACACCGGCCGCAAATCCTGTTTCTATCGCCGCGTTGCCGTTGTGGATGGCACGGCTGGCCTAGAAGACACCGGCCTTCCCCGCCTTTTCGATCCGGCCGGGGTCTATTGAGAACTGGTCGAGTGAGGCCGACGCTCGAAAAGGCCCACAACCAGCAATCCGGCGAAGAACCCGCCCAGATGTGCCTGCCACGCCACTGCAACTGGCGTACCGGTAATGAGTGGCAGCAGCGGCACTGCCGCGTTAAGCAACACCCAGATCAAGACGAATGTTCGCGCCCGTCCGTCCCGCATCACATCGCTTAGGGTGGCGAGCCGCCGACCCAGTACGACGCGTTCGCCTGTCTCTGGATGATCGGCAATTACCACCGGCTGGAAGATAAACCGCACCGCAGCACCGGTCAGCCCCGCAACGCCTCCTGACGCACCGATCAGATAGGCACCGTCATAGAGAGTGACGGCGGCAAAGAAGGCCGCGCCGGCCGCCGCCGATATGAAGAAGATCGCCAGCATTGGCCAGGCGCCATAGCGACGAGCGATTGGCGTCGCGAAAATCGCCAGCCAGGCGATATTGACCAGCAGGTGTTCCCAGCTGCCATGCAGCAGGGCGTGGGTGAACGGCGTCCAGATGAGCGGAATCGCGAGCGTGGGGTCAGCGGGCGCCGCCACGATCCGCAAGGGCTGAAAGGCAAACAGGAAGAGTACTTCCACCAAACCCTCGGCGTTAAGAACCAGGGTTGACGCAAGATGAATGACGATAAGCACCGCCGAAAGCACGGCCACCGCTCCGGGCAGCAGGAAGACCGGCTCACGCCCCGCTTCACCGGGACCAGCCGGTACCCGCTCTTGTTCCGTCATCGCTTCACTCCGAGACCCCGGCGCCACCGGCCTTGCCGCATTCTTTTCCACATTGGGACACCCGCGTTAACCTTAATTAACCTTTAAGCGGGCGTTCCGGCCCGACCTTTGCCACTCTTGGCTGCGGGGCGGCGTTCCATGGGGGGAACGTCGGCCGGGTACAAGCGGGTTCAACAAAATGCAAACAACTAGCACCAGACAGCTCTACGCCTATTGGAACTCTATCCGGGGTTCGCGAAGCGCGCCTGACCGCAAGGATATTGACCCCACCCGCATCCGGGAAGCCCTGGCCAATACCTTCATCCTTGAACTTGGGGAAAACGAGCAGTTTTCCTTCCGCCTGGCTGGGTCGCACCTCTGCACCAGCTACTGCCGCGAACTCAAGGGCCGTTCCTTCACCGGCCTTTGGCATGAGCGCGATTCCGATGCCATGGAGACGCTTGTCCGTGCGGTCACCGAAGACCATGCCGTTGCGCTGGTCACGTTCCAGGGCACCACTGCCCTACACACCAAGGTGAGCTTCGAGACCATTCTCATGCCCTTGCGGCACAATGGCTCTACCCACACCCGTCTGCTCGGCGGCATGACGGCCTTGGATGAACCCTATTGGCTTGGCGTGCAGCCGATTCTCGAACAGCGCATCACCGGGTTGCGGCTGATCTGGCCAGACGACATGGATCTCCAAGACGAGGTCCGCGAGGTTGCCTCTCAAGTGGTCAACGACACCAATTATTCTAATCATGTTGGTTCCAGCAACGCTCTGCCCACCATGGTCTATGGGCGGTCCGCTCGGCGCTACGCCCACCTAGCGGTGATCGACGGCGGCCGCCAGTAGCAGGCTTAGCGAAGTATTGCCCGGATGAGTGCAGCGTGACGATTTATCCCTGCCTGGGCAAAACTTTGCGTTAACCAAGAGCGCTTAACTTGTTGTCACACACAACGGGTTCGGCGGTCCAGCGCATGCTCAGCGATGATCTTGGTTCCCTGCGCGTAGTCGCACCTGCCCGCAGTGAGCCGGAACTGATCCGCTATAATCGGGTCAGAGTGTCGGTACTCGGCCGCTATATGCTGGCCGATCGCAGCGAATTCCCCTGCCAGATTATCGAAATGTCCCCCGGCGACGCCGTTGTCGTGGCGCCCGTTCCCGGCATCGTGGGCGAAAAGGTCATCGCCTATATCGATCACGTGGGCCGGATCGAGGGCAGCATCCTCTCCCAGATGGATGGCGGCTTCATCATGGATATTGCCGCCTCCTCCCGCAAGCGCGATAAGATGGCGGCGCAACTCACCTGGCTCGCCAACAAGGACATCCTCAACCTGCCTGAGGATCGCCGTCACGAGCGCGTTGTGCCCGACATCCGTCACTCCACCGTCGTGCTCGACGATGGCCGTCGCTACAATTGCAAGATCATCGACATCTCGCTCTCGGGCGCTGCCATCGAGCTCGACGTCCGCCCGGCCATGGGCACCCCCGTCACGCTCGGCCGCATGCGCGCCCGCGTCATCCGCCACTTCCAAAATGGCGTCGCGGTCGAGTTCGCCTCCTCGCAGGAAATGCTCACTGTGGTGCAGCAGAACTTGCGCATGAACTGAGCTTTCTTTGCCGTTCAGATGCCTTTTGGCTGCACAGTCCGGCGTGGTTAATCACCAGCAAATGCAACGCATACAATTCGCTTAAAAACTGCGTTGCACTTTTCGGACCGGCCTAATTTGCGACCTCTAGCTTGGTCTCCATCAGGGAGATCACATTATGTCGTCCATCAAAACCGGCTTTGCCGCCAAGTTCATCGGAGCCGCCATGTGCTTGGCAGCTTTGGCTTTTCCGGCCCAGGCCATGGACACGACCCACATCGCTTTCGTGCAGACTGCCGCTGGCACCACCTCCATCCCTGTCGGCCATGCCGAGTTCTGCAAGTCCCGTCCCGCCGAGTGCGGTCCAAATCGCGACTATGTCGACGCGGTGACGCTCTCCGAGCCCCTCTGGCAGCAGCTCACCACGGTGAACAACGCGGTGAATCAAGCTGTTGTGCCGGTTACCGACGAAGTGCTCTACCGCACCGCCGAATTTTGGACCTACCCGAACGGCTACGGCGACTGTGAGGATTTCGCTCTCGCCAAGCGTCGCGAACTAATTAGTGCGGGCTGGCCCGCCAGCGCCCTGCTGATCGCCGTGGTGAAGGAAGCCAATGGCAATGGTCATGCCGTTCTCATGGTGCGCACCGACCGCGGCGACCTCGTGCTCGACAACCAGCTGGGCTCGGTCGACCTGTGGCGCGACACCCCCTACCACTTCGTCAAGCGTCAGTCCCAGGCCCATTCTGGCCAGTGGGTCGACATGCTCGACGATCGCGAGATCCTAGTGGCATCGCGCTAGCCACCTGCGAGTTCTGGACCCCGCACAAAGCCTATCCCTGATAGGGGTCTGAAGAGTAAGGCCAGCCTCGAGCGATCGAGACTGGCCTTGCTGTTTTCGGGAAAATGAAACTCAGAACCGCAGGGCTACATAGGCCCCCATGAACAGCAGCCCGGTTAGAAACGCCCATCCGAAGGCGACAAAGGCGGCGACCAAGGCCGACGTCATCGAGACCGTGCCGTTGTCTTCGTGCTGCCAACCGAGCTGCAGCATGATGTAGGGACCGCAGATAAAGCTCATCGCAACATGGCCCATGGAAGACCAGTAAGTCCTTCCGTCATAGCGCAGCATGGCCTGCTGCTTGGTGAGCGCTTGATAGAGATGCGTGCCCGCTCCCGCAATGCAGAGGCCAACCCCGATGAGAAACGCTGCCAGCACCAATTCCTTGGTCATGATGATCGTCCTCGCTCGTCGTGCCCGCCGCCGGACCGATTGTTTACGCTTCATTAAGCATATTAGGGCCCCACTGCGCTGTCACGTTCCCTTGGCGATTCTGGTTAATGGCCGAAATGAGTTCGCACGCCGCCGAGAGCGCCTCACGCGGAACCACCTCCTCGCTGATCTACAATCTGTGTGGAATCGCTGCGCTGGTGCTGCTCTGCGCCGTTGGCGTGGCCTACCTGGTCGACGATCTCAGCCGCTCTGCCCGTTCGCCTTTGCCCTCGCTGAATGATGGTGAACCGGTCACGCAGACCCTTTCGGGGCGCACCCTCACCATTCCCACCAAGTGGTTTCGCTATGGCGAGCAGGTGCGGGATGGCTTTACCAATCAGATTGACCTTCGTGTTCTGGCGTTCAGTGACACCAAGGAGGCACGCCCTGTCGACATCACGCTGCTGCCGCGCAGTCGCGCCCGCACCAGCGCCAGCCTGCTGGACGCGGTTTATCTTCATCAATTCGCCGGTGACATGCTGGGTGGAGTGCCCGGACTTGTGGGCAAGGCGATGCGAGACAGCACCGGATATGCGGGAGAAAGCGTCTGGTACGACGCTCTTTCTCCCAATCCGTTCGTCGCCAAATGCATGGAGCCTGTGGAAGACGATGCGTCACCGCAATGCGTTCGCACCGTCTATCTGGCCAGCGGCGTTGCCGCTGTCTACGTGTTCGATGCCGCCCTGCTACAGTCTTGGCGGCAGTTCGACGCCGAGATGGAGCGGTGGCTCAGCCCCATCGGCGCCTGGTAGGTCTTCGACTTAACTGACTTCGTCCAGATCGATGTCAAGAATCGACATGTTGAAGATGTACGACTTGTCACCGTCTTCATCGTCGAGATGGATCAGCCCGACAGATTCATCGCCAATGAACACTTCAACGGAATCGTTGAGTTTCGGGCGAGGACGGACATCGATATTCTTGTTGTTGAACTTCATCTGCAGGAATTTTTGCAGCTTGATGATTTCCGGATGGTTCACGGTCGGTGTCCTGACGTTTCGATTAAGCGCGCAATCTAGTCACCGGACCAACGCACACAACCCCTGATCAGTGGCATTTTACCGGTAACAAGCATCCCGCGAGTCTGGACAGGCGGGTGACAGTCTCACCCGTTCTTGTCGTGCACCAGCACCATCTGGTCCATCACCAGCGCCGGCTGCGCACAGCCGGCCTCGCCAATGACCTTGGCCGGCACACCTGCCACCGTCACGCGTGGGGGCACTTCCTTGAGCACCACCGAACCAGCGCCGATGCGCGAGCAATCCCCGATCTTGATGTTGCCCAGCACTTTGGCACCCGCACCAATCAGCACGCCATTGCCGATCTTAGGATGCCGATCCTGGTCGGACTTCCCTGTCCCACCAAGCGTCACATTCTGCAACATGGACACGTTGTCGCCGATAACTGCTGTCTCGCCGATAACGAGACCCGTACCATGGTCGAGCATGATCCCCTTGCCGATCGGCACAGCGGGATTGATGTCCACCTGGAACACTTGGCTCGACCGGCTCTGGAGATAAAGCGCAAAGTCTCGCCGCCCCCACTTGTGCATCGCATGGGCGAAGCGATGCGTCTGGATGGCTTGATAGCCCTTAAAGAAAAGGAGCGGTTCGATGGCACGGTGGCAGGCCGGATCCCGCTCCAGCGTTGCGGCGAGGTCTACCCGCGCGCATTCGGATATTTCCGGGTGATCGGCGATCAACTCACCGAAGGCTTGCCGGATCAAGTCGGCCGAGACGTCCTCGTGATCAAGGCGCGCCGCGAGGCGATGCGCCAGCGCTTGCTCGAACGTATCGTGGTTGAGAACAGCAGAGATAGCCATGTTGCCCAGCGATGGCTCCGCCGTGAGCATCTGCTGCGCCCCTGCGCGAACCGCATCCCAAACCGGGTCGACTGATTTGATTTCAGCCGTCTTGTTGGCCCTGCTGCTCATCGGCCGCACTCCGCTTCATCGTGAGACACCGATATAGGGCATCTCGTGCTCCAAGACAAAGCCCTCGCGAGACTTTGGTTCACGTTTCGCCCCCAACCGTGAACATCCTTCCAAGAAACTCCAGCGTTGCAGCCTTGAATTGCTTGTCGCCCGTCGCGCGCATGTGATCTCGCTTGGGAATGACGAAGGCCTCACCCTTGGGCAAAATCTCGGCCAGGAGGTTAGGAGCGCCCGCCATCTCGTCCGCCTCCCCTACTGCGACCAGCACCGGCACTTCGATGCGACGGACATCCGCCCGCGCCATAGGCTCCCGCGAAGTCTCCATGCAGGCCGCCAGGGCGAACCTGTCGGATTTTGTGTGGTCGGCGAAGATGCGGAACTGCCGCGCCGTAGGATGCGTGAGATCTTCGAGACTAGGCGCCAAGAGGCCAGAGATGATGTCGTTGCCGTCGCTCAGGCCATTGATGAGGTTCAGGCCCATGCCGCCGAAGATGGCACACGTTACCCTATTCTCGTGAGCGAACGCCATGAAGGCGGCGATACGCGCGCCCATCGAATAGCCCAGCACCGCGGCTTTCTTGATGCCGAGATGGTCAAGTAGGGCAACGGCATCCTCAGCCATCAAGGCCGGGTGGTAAGGTTCGGGATCATGCGGCTTGTCCGAGTCTCCATGCCCCCGATTGTCGAGCACGATAGCCTGGTAGCCCGCCGCTGTTAGGGTTTCCACCCAACCGGTGTCGATCCAGTTCACCTTGCCGCTTGAAGCAAAGCCATGAATGCACAAGACGGGCTGGCCCTCACCGAAGATGTGGTAGGCCAGTGTTAGGCCGCTGGATTGAAAGGTCGGCATCACGCCCCCTTGGCTTTAATCACGCCCACCGTTTCGCGACATAGAGGCGTGAAATCAATCCCCCAATTCGAGGGGCGCGCCTTCCATTGGCGGAAGCCTTGGCATATGGTCCGCCCCAATCGAGATACCGCTTCGGATTACATCATGGCACACGGCAGCACGCCCCACTTCCACAACACGGATGGCCTCCGCCAGATTGAGGTCGGCTCCAAGGAGTTCATGTGTGTGGGCGCCCTGCCACCCTTCGATCATCCGCACATCTTCCTCGACATGGGCAAGGAAGACGAGGTCGTTTGCTCCTACTGCTCGACCCACTACGTGTTCAATTCCAAGCTCGATTCTGGCGCGGCCAATCCACCCTCCGCGATCTTCACCGCGGCTTAAGCCTGCTCCATGCCGGGCACCGGCCAGACCTACTACGTTGCTGGCGCCGGCATTTCTGGGCTGACGCTTGCCTTGGCGCTCGCCAAGTTCGGTGCCCATGTCGTGGTGCTCGAGAAAAGTCCTGGCGTCGCCGAGTTCGGCGCTGGCCTGCAGATCAGCCCCAATGCGCGCCGGGTCCTCGATAGCCTTGGATTGGACTCAGCCGTCGCTGCCAACAGCCTTGAGCCTGCGGGCATCGACGTTATCCCGCGCGGCCGCTCCAATCCACTGGTCACCCTTGAACTTGGCGCGATCATGCGGGAGCGCTTCGGCGCCCCTTATGTGGTGATGCATCGTGCCGACTTGGCCGAGTTGCTCTACAACGCCACCCGTCGCTTCGCTAATATCGACATTCAGTTCGGCATCAATGGATGGGACGCCGTCTCTTACGCCAAGGGCGTCACCCTCATGATCGACGAGCAAGGGGACCGCACCCGCACCGTGCGTGGACGTGCCCTGATCGGCGCCGATGGCGTCCACTCTCAAACGCGAACGGCTCTATTGGAAGGCCCTGCAGCACACTATCATGGGCGGGTTGCCTGGCGCACCCTTCTGCCCTTTGGCGCCGCCGCGCCGCATGTCGCGCTCGACCGCGTCACCGTTTTGATCGCGCCCGGCTGCCACGTGGTGTGCTATCCCTTGCCGCACCGCCAACAGGTCAATGTCGCGCTCTTCGCACCGGCCGAACATCCGCGAGCCGAACATGGCACTGCCCCGGAAATCGGACGCGCCAGTCTAAGCCCGCGACTGTCCGGCTTTCTCCAAGCGGCTGGTGAGAACTGGACGCCTTGGCCGCTCTATGCGGTCGAAACGTCCACTTGGCACCGCGGAAATATCGGCCTCCTAGGCGACGCAGCCCATGCAATGGTGCCGTTTCAGGCGCAGGGGGCCGCGATGGGCATCGAGGACGCCGCAGTCCTCGCGCCGCTCCTCATTGATGCGCCTCAGGCCGAGACCGCTTTCGTTCGATACGAAGTGTTGCGCCGCGACCGCGTGACGCGCGTTGCCCGCGTGTCGGCCAAGAACGGTTCCATTTTCCACATGAAGTGGCCGATGAGCGCCGCCCGCGACCTCGTGATCAGGACGCAAGGAAGCCGTGGCCATTTGCGGCGACTCGACTGGCTCTACGGCTACGATGCTTTAAGCGCCGGAATCAGCACGAGAACCTGATCTACCAAGCCTTTGACTCGATTCAGGAATAAGGCTCGTCCGGAACCAACTGTCCTGCTGTGGCTTGCCTAGGCGGGGCTCCCTGTGTCAACTGCGCCACGTCCACTAGCCGCTTTCCGAGAGAAAAGGTCAGCTTCCCAGCATGCAAGCAGCCACCCGCTCACGCCTGACCTTGGCCTGCATTCTGGTGACCATCCTGCTCGATATGATCGGCGTCGGGATCATCGTGCCCGTTCTTCCTGATCTTCTTGAAGAGCTGACGGGTGGCAGCGTCGCCAGCGCTGCGGTGATCGGCGGCTATCTCGTCTTCGCCTATGCGCTGATGCAGTTCGTCTTCTCGCCGGTCCTCGGCAATTTGTCGGATCGCTTCGGGCGCCGCCCGGTTCTGCTTGCCTCTCTGCTCGGGCTCACCTTTGACTACCTGATGATGTCGGTCGCGCCGGTCGTCTGGTATCTCTTCATCGGCCGTATCATCGCCGGAATTGCCGGGGCAGCTGTGGCTACGGCCACCGCTTACATGGCCGACATCACCCCACCTCATAAAAGAACCCAGCGTTTCGGGCTTATTGGTGCTGCCTTCGGCCTGGGTTTCATTATCGGCCCAGTGATCGGCGGGGAATTAGGAGAATTGGGACCGCGCGTCCCCTTCCTTGCCGCTGCCGGTCTCGCCTTTGCCAATTTCCTCTTTGGGCTCTTCGTCTTACCCGAGAGTCTCCCCAAGCACTCACGCCGCCGTTTCGACATTCGTCGCGCCAACCCGTTCGGCGCCGTTATTGCGCTCCGCCAGTACCCGATCGTGCTTTGGCTGCTGGCGATCCTGCTCTGCTTCTCAATGGCGGCGCAGGCCCTGCCGTCGGTCTTCAGCTATTTCACCGTCGAAGTGTTCAACTTCACCTCATCCAACATCGGTCGCGCCCTGGGCGCGTTCGGCCTGGGCTTCGCCATCTGCCAGGGCCTGTTGGTGGCGCCTGCCGTAAAGCACTTTGGCGAAACAGCGGTTGTGGTGGTTGGACTGCTGGCCGCGATTTGCGCCTTTGTTGGCGTCGCCTTCACCGATGAGGTCTTCTACCTATATTTGTTCATCATGGTGGGCGCGCTGAGTGGGCTTGCCCCGCCCGCCATCAACGGCGTGCTCTCCCGTCAGGTGCCCGACAATTCCCAGGGCGAACTCCAGGGCGCCGTCAATGCCGCCAACTCCTTGGCAACCACGCTCGGTCCCATCGCGGCCACGCAGATCTTCTCCTTTTTCACCCACACGCCAGGCGCACCGGACTACTTCCCTGGTGCGCCCTTTATCGCCGCTGCCGGCTGCGTTGGCGTGGCGCTGATCCTCTTTGCCGTTGCCGCCTGGCGGTTCGAACTGGGTCATCGCCCCAGTCTCGCCGACCACCCCAACCCGCCAGAATTGGCGCCGCCGGGGCGGGTACGGCCGCCACCCCATGAAGATGAGGAAGGTGATCTCCGTGGACGTCCGCCCCGCCGCTGAGGCCGATCACGCTTCCATCCTTGCCATTGTAGCGCCGATCTTGGCCGCCGGAGAGACCTACGCCATCGACCGCGATCTCGATGAGACGGCGGTACACGAATACTGGTTCGGTCCCACGCACGAAGTCTTCGTCGCGGTGTCGGATGGCGCTATTTTGGGCACCTACTACCTCATGGCCAATCAGCGTGGCGGCGGGGCTCACGTTGCCAATTGCGGCTACATGACCTCATCTTCTGCGCTGGGAAAGGGCGTCGCCCGCGCCATGTGCCTCGATTCTCTCGACCGTGCGCGGCAGCGCGGCTACCGCGCCATGCAGTTCAACCATGTGGTGTCCACCAACACCCGTGCCGTCAAGCTCTGGCAGAGCCTGGGCTTTGAGATCGTCGGCACGCTGCCCAAGGCTTTCAACCACCCCGTCCATGGCTATGTGGACAGCTATGTGATGTTCCGCGCGCTCTAACAAAAAAGGCCCCGCCGTAGCGGAGCCCCAAAGAGTAGCCGGTGCAAGAGCTTAGCTGTTGACCACTGGCTCGGCGGCATCCAGCTGCAGCGTAGAGGGCCAGGTGCCGTGCAGATCGGTGCCGCGGCCGACGATCTCGAAGCCATGCGCGCCGAAGAAGTCGCGCTGCCCCTGGATCAGGTTCGCCGTACCCTGCGCCTGCCGGTAGCTGTCGAAGTAGGAAAGAGCTGCCGAGAGGCAGATCATCGGGAACTCGCCCACGGCTGCGGCCGCTACGACCTTGCGCAGCTTGGGATGGCTGTCCTTCATGATCTCCACGAAATCGGGCACCACCAGCAGATTGGTGTTGCCACCCCTCTCATAGGCTGCCGACATCTGGTCGAGGAAGCGCGAGCGGATGATGCAGCCGGCGCGCCAAATCTTGGCGATCGTCGCCAGCGGCAGCGCCCAACCGTTCTCTTCCGAAGCTTTGGCAATCACCGCGAAGCCCTGGGCATAGCTCACGATCTTGCCAGCCAGCAGCGCCTGCTCGAGATCTTCCAGCGTCACATCGGTTTTGCTGCGGTTCGGCTTGCCGTAGATGCCTTCGGCGGCAACGCGCTCATCCTTGCGCGACGAGATTGAGCGGGCTGCAACAGCACCCTCGATGGCCGTCGCCGGCACGCCCATCTGCTGGGCAGCAATAGCCGACCACACACCGGTGCCTTTCTGGCCCGCCTTGTCGAGGATCAGCTCGACCAGCGGCTTGCCAGTCTCGGCATCCACCGCGGCCAGCACATGGCCGGTGATCTCGATGAGATAGGAGTTGAGCGGCCCCTTGTTCCACTGCTTGAACACCGTGGCGCATTCTGCCGGGGTCATGCCCAACCCGTCGCGCATCACGCCATAGACCTCGGCGATCATCTGCATGTCGCCATATTCGATGCCATTGTGGATGGTCTTGACGAAATGGCCTGCGCCACCTTCGCCGAGATAGGCGCAGCAGCTCTCGCCGTTGAACTTGGCAGCGATGGCGGTCAGCACCGCCTCGGCATTGTGCCACTGCTCCTTGGAGCCGCCCACCATGATGGAGGGGCCATGCCGCGCGCCTTCTTCGCCACCCGACACACCCACGCCGAGGTAACCGATGCCCTTGGGCTTGAGATAGTCGAAGCGGCGCTGCGTATCGGTGAACAGCGAATTGCCGCACTCGATGATGGCATCGCCTTCTTCCAGAAGCGGCAGCAATTGCTCGATCATCGCGTCCACCGGCGCGCCGGCCTTGACCATGATGATGATCGAGCGCGGCCGCTTCACCGCCTGCACGAATTCGGCTAGGTCGTATTTGGGAACCGTACGGCTGTTGAGCCCCTGTGCGGTCGCCTCAGCCACGAATTCGTCGATACGCCCGGAGGACCGGTTGTGAACAGCGATGGTGTAGCCTTTTTCGGCGATATTGAGGGCCAGGTTCGAACCCATCACCGCCAGGCCAATCAGGCCGATATCCGCTGTCGACATGCAAACGTCCTTCCGAAGTCTTCGTCTTTGCCATGCGCGCGGTGCATACCGCACGGCGGCGATCCTGATCATAAACCGGCTTCCGACGGAAGCCGCAACTGGGGAATAATTCCGCGTTTCTGGCGTCTTGTATGGTAGAATGTCTTGCCAGGCTAGCGGCAGGCACCTACGGTCCGCGCCAATTTGGAGACCTAACCGATGCCTTCGCCCTTTGATCTCACCGGCAAGCGCGCCCTGGTGACCGGCTCTAGCCGGGGCCTTGGCTTTGCCCTGGCGAAGGCGCTCGGCGAGGCCGGTGCCAGCCTCGTACTCAATGGGCGCGACAACGTGGCCCTCGGGGCTGCAGCCGATGACCTGTCCCGCGCTGGCATGTCGGTGAAGGCCTTGGCCTTCGACGTCACCAGCGAGGACAGCGTCAATGAGGCAGTGGATCATTGCGAGGCCAAGATCGGCCCTATCGACATCCTCGTCAATAATGCCGGCATGCAGATCCGGGGTCCGCTCCAGGATTACGCTGTCGACAAGTTCGAGCTGATGCTGGCCACCCACGTCACCGCCACCTTTGCCGTCAGCAAGGCGGTCGCGAAAAGCATGATTGCACGCGGCAACGGCCGTATCATCAATATTTGCTCGGTCCTTACTCAAGTGGCCCGTCCCACTGCCGCACCCTATGGCGCCGCCAAGGCCGCGGTTGCCAATCTCACTCGTGGCATGGCTGCCGATTGGGCTCGCCACGGGCTCAACATCAACGCCATCGCGCCTGGCTATTTCAAGACCGATCTCAACAAGACCCTTATGGCCGACCCGCAGTTCAATAGCTGGGTCGAGCAGCGTACTCCCATGGGCCGCTGGGGCGAACTCGAGGAGCTGGGCGGCGCTGCCGTCTTCCTCGCCTCCCCCGCCGCCAGTTTCGTGAATGGACACATCCTCTATGTCGACGGCGCCTTCACAGCCACTGTCTAAGGCTCGCATCATCATCGCCATGGGCGTCAGCTCATCGGGCAAGTCCACCGCCGGACAAGCCATTGCGCGGCGCCTCCATGTGCCCTTCCTCGATGGCGACGGCTATCACCCCGAAGCTAATGTCGAGAAAATGCGCGCCGGCATTCCGCTGGTCGATGAGGATCGTTGGCCGTGGCTCGAAACGCTCGCGATTGCTCTTCACGAAGCCGCTGACAAGAAGGATGCTGTGGTCGGTGCGTGTTCGGCGCTGCGTCGGGCCTATCGCGATTATCTAATAGAGAAAGCCGGTGAACCCATCCTCTTCGTCTACCTCCAGGGCAGCCGCGAGGTCATCGGCGAGCGCATTGCCCGCCGGCAGCATCAATATATGCCCGCGAGCCTGCTCGATTCACAGTTTGGCACACTTGAGGAGCCCGATCCCGCCACCGAGAACGTTCTGGTCGTGCCGGTAACGGACAGCGTCGACAAGATCACCACCACCGTGGTCAAGGAGCTCGATCACCTCAAGACGTTCAAGCGCTGGCAGTAGCTTCCGGCTTTATGGGCAGCTTCCCCTGGCCGTAAGCAACCAGCGCTGCGGCGCCGACCACCACGAGCGCTCCGGTCACGGCCCAGCCATTGAGCACGACGCCGAGCAGTGCCACGTCGAACATGAACGCCCAGAGAATGCCCGAATACTCATAGGCGGCAAGCAGGGAGACCGGCGCCCGCGCCACCGCTTCCATCATCAGGATGTGACCGACGCCACCAAGCAGCCCTGCACCAACAAGCAGCGCGAAGGCAAAACCGTCCAGTTCCGCCCAGCCGAGATAGACCGTCGCCAACCCCACCACTGAACAGATTGCCGCAAAGGAAAGCGCGATGCTGGAAGGCGGATCGGTGCGCGTCAGGTCTTTCACCTGCACCCGAGACAAGGCGTTGGTCGCCGCCATGGCAATCCCGGCACCGACGCCGATCAGCGCGCCCTCGCGCATTTCCGCCCCGACAAGGGAGGGGTAGAGCATCAGCAAAATCCCGCCAAAGCCCAGCACCACACCAAGGAAGATGACGTTGCGCGGTCGCTCCCGCAGAAACACCATCGCCGCGACGATCGAGAAGATCGGCGTCAAATAGCTTAGGGCGGTAGCCACGCCGACCGAAAGATAGGCCAGCGAGATGAACGAAAAGAACATCACCGCGCAGCCTAGAAGGCCGCGAACCAGGTGCTTATGCGGATAGCGCGTGCGTAGCGACGGCCCCAATTGGCGCCGCACCGCCATGTAGAGCACGATCGGCACCAATGCCACGGCGCTCCGCCAGAACACCAATTGTCCCACCGGAGCGACCTTGGCCACCTCGTGAATGGAAGCTGACATGGCCGCCATGACGATCAGCGCGAACGTCGCCAGCCAAAGGGCAAGCACGGGATTGGGTTTGGTCATGAAAATGTCTACTCAAAAGTATGACTTTTCAATAGACCCGCGCCGCCTGCCTGTCACCCCATCGCTTTGATTGATCAGTCCTGCGGCGGCCCCTCGGCGCGGGAGAGGCTGGCGTTGAAATATCGATCGTCTTCGGTCACTTCCTTGCCTGCCCAATCTGGCAGCGCAACCGCCTGTTCCTCGCTGTCGAGTTCCACTTCGGCCATAATCAGCCCCGCCAGCTTGCCTTCGAAAACGTCGACTTCCCAAAGGAGCCCACCATGATGCACATGATGGCGGCGCTTCTCGATGACGTGCGGCTGTGCGATCTCCATCAGTTCGCGTGCATCCTCGACGGGAATTTCATACTCGAACTCGGCTCGCGACATACCCGAGCTGGCGCCCTTGAACGTAACCACCGCCCGGCCATCGTCAAAAGTGCGCACGCGAACCGTCGCTTTAGCGTTGGACGAGAGATAGCCCTGCCGCAGCATTGCGCTCTCGGTCACCCCTTCCCTCCAGCTGTCATCGGAAACGAGGAATTTGCGTTCGATTTCACGACCCATGGGTCAATCCTTGTCCAGCAGCAGCCAGAATTGTTCAAAGCGCTCGGCAAGCGCCGCCGGCTTGTCGATCGCTAGTTGTGCCCCTAAGGCCAACGCGCGCTGAGCCAGTACATCCTGGCGGTCCTCGACAATCTTGCGCAAGGTCTTGATCTCTTCAGCGGCAATCGGTCCCGGATCGCTCACCAGACTATCCTCTAGTACCGCTAGATCATGGTGGTCGCCGAGATACCCACCCAATTGGTTGAGCTGCTCCTTGCGGGCGCCCAGCACGTCAGGCGCACATTTCTCGAACAAGCTGACATGGTGCCAGTGATATTTGGCGTCCTTCCGCCATTCGTGGAAAGCGTCAGAGGTCTGTTCCTCGGCTGCAAGCTGCATCTGCTTGCGGAAGCTGCGATAGGTCTCCTCCAGTCCCTCGCCGATGAGGTCGAACCCGCGGCCACGCAATGACCAGTCCTTCGCGCGCTTCTCGGCGGCTTCCATTAGCCCTTGGAACTGCTCCAGCATCTCACCCTGGTCGCGATCCTCCTGAGCGTCCTTGCTACGCTCGCTCAAAAGGAGCCGCACCGCATCCTCCAGCGCCGTTGCGATCTTGCGCTCCTCGCCAGAGTTAGTATCGAACTCCACCAGCGCCTCAAAGGTCTCCAGCATAACCGCTGCATCGCGCGCACCCGAGAGCCCATTGGCGGCCTCGCGAAAGGCGCGGTTCTCATCCTTATAGCCCTTGAACGCCGGCTTGATCAGCCGCACCAGCCCCCGCAGCCGCTTGCACCGCTTGCGCAGGCCATGGATTACCTCATCCGGATCGCCCCGGCCTCGACTTTCATCCAGCGCCTTGTTGATCTGCTCGAGCGCAATCCCCCGTACCTGTTTCTCGATGTCGCTCTGCTGCCTGAACGCGTAAGCCATTCCCGCTCCTCAAAAACCGAAGGTCAGTTGGCCATTCGGCGCCCCTGGACCAGACCCTTTCAACGCCAGCATACGCTGCTTCGTTTCAGCACCACCGGGCGCAGAAAAACCGCCGGCCTGTCCATTGCTCGCCAGCACGCGATGACAGGGGATTAAGAGCGGGATCGGGTTAGTGCCCATCGCCTGCCCTACGGCACGCGAAAGGTTCACGTTTCCCAACTGCCGCGCTACCACACCGTAAGTCGTCGCCTCGCCCCAGCCGATTTGCGTCAGACATGCGTAGGCTCGGCGGTGAAAGTCCGGCGCACCGGTCAGATCAAGCGCCACATCGCTGAAGTCGACCTTTTGGCCTTCAGCATACGCTTCAATCCTCTCCATTATCGCTTCGACCTCGCGCGTAGGCAGGCTCGGCACCGCCCCACCCGCCGCCAAGCGCTGCGCCAGCTCCCAGTGCTCCAAGCCCGGCAAGTGCACGCGCGCAATACCGCTGTCGGTCCAGCCGATGCCAAAAAGTCCGAGTGCCGTTTCGAAGATCTGGGTTTGCATCGCCCCGATGGTAGCTGCCCCCTCGCGGAGGACAACGGCCAAGACACAAAAAAAGGGCCGCCCCGCAGGGCAGCCCTTCTATTGATCAACTGAGTCGGTTTAGTGCTTCAGCGCATCGCGGGCATCGTCTTTGAGCTCACCGGCCTTCTGCTGCACCTTGCCTTCGGCCTTGTCGGCCTTGCCTTCAGCCTTCATCCGGTCATTGCCGGTTGCGTCGCCGACAGCATCCTTGATGTTGCCCATGGCCTGCTTGCCGGCACCTTTGGCTTCGTCCTTATGCATCGGAATCTCCTTCGCTTTTCGGTCTGCCTGCTCAACGGTGCCGACCTTTGAACGTTGCATCACGAAACAGCGTCGTGATCCGGTTGGTCAAACCATGTCGGCTCTGCTAAAGCCGCGCCATGACTGGCCCAATGCCCACCCTGCTGAACTATTTCCCGCCCATGGAGCCCTATCTCAACGTGCTCCATGTCGATGACGACATCCTTGTCCTCGACAAGCAAAGCGGACTTCTGACCGTGCCCGGCAAGGACCCTTCACTCTGGGATTGCGTTGAACATCGCGCCCGTCAGACCTGGCCCACCGCCGGCATCGTGCATCGCCTCGATAAGGATACTTCCGGCGTATTGGTGCTGGCGCTCAACAAGCGCGCTCATGGCCGCATCGGCAGCCAATTCGAGCATCGCCAGACCACTAAATCCTATGTCGCGCGCGTCGCTGGCCGCATGGAAGCGGATTCCGGCCTTGTCGACCTGCCGCTCGCAACCGACTGGGAGAACAAGCCGCGCCAGCGCGTCGACTACGAGCGCGGGCGGCCCTCGCAAACTGAATGGACGGTGATGGAGCGCGAGGACAACGCCACCCGCGTCAGCCTTTTGCCGCTGACGGGGCGCACACATCAACTCAGAGTTCACATGAGAGAAATTGGCCATGTGATTCTGGGCGATGCGTTTTATGGCGACCCGGGGAGCTTTGCCGCGGCCGACCGCCTCCAATTACACGCCGCCGAACTGGGCTTTACCCACCCTACCACGGGCGAGTTCACCACCTTCGTCGCGCCGACACCATTCTAGGCTTCGCCGACGTAGCCGACTTCGATCCGGTGAAACAAATGCCCCGGCTTCATGGTGTCGAGCCAACGCCGGAACGCCGCAAGGTCCGCAAAGCCCGCCCGCTTGGCGTCGGATTCGGTTACATCCGCCGGGTCCATCTCGTCCATGGCCTTGATGGCCAGCAACCCGACCTTGGTCTTGAGCGTCCCGCCAGCTTTGACCGTCGGCCGGCTCCAACGCCGGAAGATCACATCGACCCTGCCGGCTTTGATGTCCTCGAGCAGATCGCGCTTGAGCAGCATTAGTCCAGCACCGCCTGCGCCAGCATCTCGATTCTGAGACCTTCAGCCAGCATTCCGGCCAGCACAGTCGCCCGCACCGGATAGGGCGGCGAAAAATACTCGCGATACACCGCGTTCATGCCGGCAGCATCGGCCTTGTCCGTCAGATAGATCTGCACCTGCACAATATTGGCCATGGTGCCGCCCGCAGCGGTGATTCCCCGCTTGAGGTTTTCCAACGTCTGCCGCGCCTGCACGCCAATATCGCCGCCCACGATCTCGCCCGTGGCAGGATCTTCCGAAATGGCCACAAGCCACACCTGCTTGCCGGCGCGCACGGCATCGCTCACCGGTGCGCTGGAGGGAGCCATTCCTACGTCGATCCGCTCGATCATCAGTTCGTCCTTGTTGGTGGTGCGGGCGGCGGGACTTGAACCCGCACGGGGATACCCCCTCCGGATTTTAAGTCCGGTGTGTCTACCATTCCACCACGCCCGCGAAGTCTTGGACGCGCCTTAGCGCCTAATCGGTGCCGCCGGAGATCGGCGCCACATAGGCCACGTCGAGATCCCAGGGGAAGAAAATCCACGTGTCCTGGCTGACCTCGGTGATAAACGTGTCGACCATCTCGCGGCCTTTGGGCTTGGCATAGACGGTGGCAAAATGAGCACCAGGCAGCATTTCGCGCACGACCCGCGCGGTTGCGCCAGTGTCCACTAGGTCGTCCACGATCAGCACCTTGCCGCCATTCTTGGCGAGGTCCAGCACCGGCTGGCTGATCTCTTTGAGCACCTTGATGCCCTGCTGGTTCTGATGGTCATAGCTCTTGACCGCCACCGTTTCCACGGTCCGGATATTAAGCTCGCGCGCCACGATCGCTGCCGGCACGAGCCCACCGCGGGCAATCGCCACCACTGCATCGAACCCGCCATTGCCGGCCAGCCGCCAGGCGAGGGCGCGGCTGTCCCGATGAAACTGGTCCCAGGTCACCGGGAAGGACTTCTGGTTGGGGTTGCTCAACTGTCACTGTCTCCTGGGCCAGCGCCGTTTCCGGCGTCCGAGTGCTTGAAGGTCGCCTGCTTAGCAAAAGCAGGCCGGCACGCCAATCATTCTTGCGGCGGAACCACACCAGCTTTTTCGTGCGCGGCATTGACCATCTCGCGCACCTTCTCCGCCGCCTCCTCCAGCCGCATCGGATCTGACGACCGCAACACCAGTTCCGTCGTCGGCCGACCGGTGCCCATCTGCGGGTAGCTGCCCATCTTCACGTCGGGGTACTGCGCTTGAATTTCGCCCAGCTGGCTGCCGACAGACCCCTCGCCCACCCACGCCTTGATGGCGACTGACAGCACCTTCTTGCCGCCCGTGAGCGTTGGCGCCAACGCTTCCAGCATGGCCCGCATGATCACCGGCACACCGGCCATCACATGCACATTGCCGATGCGAAAGCCGGGCGCGGCACTGACCGAATTGACGATAAGGTCGGCGCCGTCCGGAATCCGCGCCATGCGCAGCCGCGCTTCGTTTACTTCCGTCCCGGCCTGCTTCCACCGCGATTCCAGCATCTCGCGGGCTTGGGGATTGATCGGCAGCGCCACCCCGAACGCTTTGGCAATTGCGTCGGCGGTGATGTCGTCATGCGTCGGCCCAATGCCGCCCGTGGTGAACACATAGGTATAGCGCTGGCGCAGAGCATTCACCGCGGCGATGATATCGTCTTCGATATCGGCAACGATCCGCACTTCCATGAGGTCGATCCCAAGATCGGTGCAGAAGTCGGCGGTGGCGCCGATATTGACGTCCTTGGTACGCCCCGAAAGGATCTCGTCACCGATCACGAGAAGGCCGGCGGTAACACGGTCGGTAGAAGACATGCTGAACTTCCTGGGGGACTGGTGCCCCAGCAATGCCCCTGCCCGGCTGCTCCGTCAAGCGAGCGTGTGACCCTTCCATTCGGCCGCGTCAGCGACTAGATTTCGCCTGACGCCTGGAGACCTTGATGATTACTTATGTCGATGCCCCTGCCAAAGCCCGCCGCACCGCCGGCATCATTCCGCTGCATGGCGCGGAAGGCTTCGAAGGCATGCGCAAGGCCGGAGTCCTGACCGCACGCGCGCTCGACGTGCTCACCGAATATGCCGAGCCGGGCGTCCCTACCAGCACGCTTGACCGCGTCGCCTATGAGTTCGCGCGCGACCATGGCGCCGTGCCGGCGACCATTTTCTACAAGGGCTACCGCCATTCGGTCTGCACCTCGATCAACCACGTGGTCTGCCACGGCATCCCCGACGAGCGGCCATTGCGCGAAGGCGACATCGTCAATATCGACCTCACCCTGGTGGTGGACGGCTGGCACGGCGATTCCAGTCGCATGTACCCCATCGGGGAGATCTCCCGCAAAGCCGAGCGGCTGATCGAGGTCACCTATGCTTCGCTCGAAGCGGGCATTGCGCAGGCCAAGCCTGGCAACACCACTGGTGACATCGGCGCTGCCATCCAGGCGCTGGCGGAAGCCGAACGCATGAGCATCGTGCGCGATTTCGTCGGCCATGGCTTGGGCAAGCTCTTCCACGACGAGCCCAACATCATGCATTTCGGCACAGCCGGAGGTGGCGTTCCGCTCAAGCCGGGCATGATCTTCACCATCGAGCCGATGATCAATTTGGGTCGGCCACATGTGAAGATTCTCTCCGATGGCTGGACGGCCGTTACCCGCGACCGCACCCTCTCGTCGCAATGTGAGCACTCAATCGGGATCACCGAGACGGGCTGCGAGGTCTTCACGCTCTCGCCCGGCGGGCTCTTCAATCCGCTTGCCGCGCGTCAGGCAGCCTGATGAGCGCGGGGCCAGACCAACTCGCCGAGGCCCCGTTTCCGCTCCCCGAAGCACCCGATACCCATGATGACCGTGCCGGTCACCGCCAGCGCGTGCGCGATCGGTTCCTGCGGGTTGGAGGCGATGCGCTGGAGGATTACGAACTCCTCGAACTCGCCTTGCAATTGGTCATCCCGCGGCGCGACACCAAGGCCCTCGCCAAAACTCTGTTGCGGGAGTTTGGCTCCTTCTCCGGCGTGTTCAATGCCAGCTCGGCCCGGCTCGAGAAGGTAAAAGGGCTTGGCTCTACTACAACTGCCCACCTCAAGGTCATCCAGGCGGTCGCTGCCCGCTTTGGCCGTGACCGCATCGATGTCGAGCAGCCCATCCTCTCCTCTTGGACCCAGCTCATCGATTATTGCCGCGCGCAGATGGCCTACCAATCCATCGAGCAGTTCCGCATTCTGTTCCTGGACAAGAAGAACCGGCTGATTGCCGACGAGGTGCAGCAGACCGGCACCGTGGACCATACGCCCGTCTATCCGCGCGAAGTCATCCGCCGCTCGCTTGAACTCAACGCCACCGCGTTGATCCTCGTGCACAATCACCCCTCGGGCGATCCGGCGCCCTCCTCGGCCGATGTGCGCATGACGCAAGAGATTGCCGACATTGCCAAGCCCATGGGCATCACGCTCCACGACCACATCGTCATCGGCAAGTCCGGGCATGCATCCTTGCGGGCGCTGAAGCTAATCTGATTTCTGCTGCGCCGCTGCCCGAAAGCCGGTCATTCGGTCAAAGACCTGCTGCACCTGCCGCACCGCGCTTTTGAGCTGCTTGTTAGCTTTGATCGCCGCGCGCGCCCGCTGGAACGCCTGGTGTCCCGCAATCACCATGCCACCCCGCCGCGACAGTCCCACATAGTGGTGGCGCAATGGCGTCTGCACATTACACCAATGCCGCTTTTCGTCGGTAAACCCCGCGCCCATGTCGAACACGCGAATGCCGTCGTCAAAAACTCTCTGCATTACCCGCAAGAGGCACTGCTTGCCCGGGGACCCGGTTTGGATCACCGGATCGTCGCTCATCGAGGAGATCAGGCAGAACATGCGGTCGCCATGCACCACATTGTAGCGGACGGCTACGATGGCGCCATCGAGCCGCAGCACGTGAAGGCGCACATCGATCCCCGAATCCGCCTTCGCACTATCGTGGTAAAACGCGATCAGCCCTTCGCGCACAAATGTGTCGCGGATGCCCATGGCCTTGAACCGAGCCGACCTTTGCTGGAACATGGTCTCGATGGCGCATCGCGTGACGCCGCCGTTGCGGATTTCCTCGAAACTGACTTCCCCCAGGGCACTGAGGCGGTCCCCCTGCTGGCGGTCGTGCTTGCGCCGCGATTTGGTGCGCTGCAGCTTGTCGCACTCGTCCCAACTCGCATATTCCGACCGATAAAGCGTCTCGATCGGCAGGGTCGCCCCCAGTTCGTCGAACAAGCCGCCAAAGCCGGAAATCTCGGTGGGAATAGAGCGGAGATAGACGAGGTCGGCCCCTGTTAGTTGTCCGCTCATCTCAGTCCAAAGTGCATTGCGCCCTCCGGACCCAAGGGCGGCAAGGCGGTTGTAATCAGCAATTGGCGCGTAGCACCCCACATGAGTGCCAGGGAACCAGGAGAACAGGGTCAACCCGCCGCGCACCCGCCGCCGGTGCAATGGCCACAGGGCGACGGGTCGACCATCGACCCGTCCCAGAACATAACGCTGGTCGGCAGGCTCCACACCCCGATCCTCCACCCACAGCCGCACGAAGTCATAGCTCTGACCTGGAGATTCGACTGGTCCGCCTGTGAGCTCCCGCCACTCCGTCTCCACATCGGCGATGCTGCTGGTGACGAGTACGTCGATGGTGTCCCGTTTGGCTGCCACAACAGTCCGAGCTGGCGCGTCGCTCAATCCGTCCCGCGCGTCGGCCAGAACCATTTCCGTAGTTCCGCTTCTCAGCATCTTCGTCCCCCGCTCGGTGCTACTCTGCACCAGGCGGGTAAACAGACCTGAAATTTGGCTGACGAGCTTATTGCTTGGGCGGCAAGGGTTAAGCGCGGCTTTCAACCGAAATTGGCAAGTACCGGAAAGGTCTCGAGGAACCAGAAGGAAATCCGGGTGAAGTTGCCGGTGAGAAACAGGACACCGGTCACCACCAACAATCCGCCCATCACCTGTTCGACCCGATGCAGATGCCGCTTGAATCCGTTGAAGAACGTCAGGAATGGCCCAACCGCGATGCCAGCCAGAAAGAACGGCACGCCCAGCCCGAGCGAATAGAGCGCCAACAACCCCGCGCCGTCCAAAGCCGTCTGTCGGCTTGCCGCTACCGAAAGCACCGCCGCCAGCACCGGCCCGATGCAAGGCGTCCAGCCGATGGCAAAGGCCAATCCGAGCAGGAACCCGCCCAGCGGCCCGCTAGCCATCCCCGGCCCCTGATGACGGACCTGCCGATCCAGAAGGCCAATCCGGTAGACCCCCAGGAAATGTAGCCCCATGGCGATGATCACGAGCCCAGCAATCGGCGTCAACACCGGTAGCGCCTGCCGGAACACCTGCCCGAAGGCTGTCGCCGTGGCACCAAGCGTGGTGAACACCACACCGAAGCCGAGAATGAAGAACAGCGAGGTCACCGCCACGCGGCGCTGCAGGACTGCCGCCCCCGTGCCGGTTGCCCGCAACTGGTCGAAGCTCGCCCCGCTCATATAGGTGAGGTAAGGCGGGACCAGCGGCAGCACGCAGGGGCTGAGAAAACTCAGTATACCGGCGCCGAAGACGAGGGGCAGGGAGAATTCCAAGAGGCTGACGCTCCTTTTGTGCGCGCAGTTCTAGCGTCTCAGCCTGCCAATGCAAACGCCCCCGATGTCGCATCGCACGCTCGTGAAGCAAGGGCGCACGGCGGCTATCCCCCTGCAAGTCAGCGCGTTCCTCCATCTTCTCCCCGCAGTATAAAGCTCTGCCATACTCCACCCATCCCCGCGTCAAAGCGCGATCATGACGAGTGATGAGCGTGGGGCCAGCCGGGGATGAAGGGTCGCCTTCATCACGTGGGTCTTGTCAGCGGCTGTGTTTGGGACACGGCGTGGCGGACCTGCGAAAAGCCCCGGCGCAGTGGCGAGACCCCGGTTTCATCACTACTAATTAGCACCGAGACCGTGGTCTCGCCATTGCCGCTCGCCACGACCCGCACCCAGCGGGCGCATCGGCACGCCCTGCCCTTGCCCTTCCTGCACACGGGGGCTATGGCAAGACCACACCTTCATTGCGGCAAGGCTGGCTCATGAGCGCTCGACCCATTCGCATCGCCCCCTCCATCCTCTCAGCCGACTTTGCGCGGCTCGGCGAGGAAGTGGCGGCAATCGATGCGGCGGGCGCCGACTATATCCATGTCGACATCATGGACGGCCATTTCGTCCCCAATATCAGCTTCGGTCCCGCCGTTATGGCTTCGGTACGCCAGCGCACGCAGAAGCCGTTCGACGTGCATCTGATGATCGCTCCGGTCGATCTTTACATTTCCGCCTTCGCCAAATCTGGTGCCGACATCATCACCGTCCATGCCGAAGCCGGACCACACCTGCACCGCACGCTCCAGGCCATTCGCGCCGAGGGCAAGAAGGCTGGCGTGGCGCTCAATCCCGCTACTCCGGTCTCCGTGCTCCAACACGTTCTGGACGATGTCGACCTCATCCTCATCATGTCGGTCAATCCCGGCTTTGGCGGCCAGAGCTTTATTCCCGAAACGCTCATCAAGCTGCGTCAGGCTAATGCCCTGATCGGAGCCCGCCCCATCGACCTCGAGGTCGACGGCGGCATCTCCGCAGAGAACGCCCGCGCCGTCGCCGATGCCGGTGCAAACGTCTTTGTCGCAGGCTCCTCGATTTTGGGCGGGAACGATCCAACCACCTATGCCCCACGCATCCAAGCCGTCCGGACCGCCGCTTCGACGATACAAGCCTAAACCCTCTTCTCCTCCCCTCTGAGGGGGAGGCCGGGTGGGGGTCGACCGCCAGCACCGCACCTGAATCGAATTCTCAAACCGAGAGCACAAGTCCATGATTCCGCGCTATTCCCGCCCCGAAATGGTGTCCATCTGGTCAGCGGAGAACCGCTTCGCCATCTGGTTCGAGATCGAGGCGCATGCCACCAGCAAGCTCGCCGAACTCGGCGTTGTGCCCAAGGATTCCGCGCAGAAGATCTGGGACGTGATGAATGCCCGCAAGGCTGAGGGTGGCGACTACGGTTTCGACGTTGAGCGCATCGACGAGATCGAGCGCACCACCAAGCACGACGTCATCGCCTTCCTCACTCACCTCAGTGAAATCGTTGGTCCGGACGCGCGTTTTGTGCACCAGGGCATGACCAGCTCGGACATTCTCGACACCACGCTGTCGGTGCAACTGGCGCGCGCTGCCGACCTGCTGATCGCCGATATCGATGCCCTGCTCGCGGCGCTCAAGCGTCGGGCCTTCGAGCACAAGGACACCATCACCATCGGCCGCTCGCACGGCATCCATGCCGAGCCCACCACTTTCGGCGTCAAGTTGGCGGAAGCCTATGCCGAGTTCAGCCGCAACCGGCAGCGCCTCGTCAACGCGCGCGCCGAGATCGCCACCGCTGCCATCTCCGGCGCCATCGGCACCTTCGCCAATATCGATCCCCGGGTTGAGGAATATGTCGCCGAGAAGCTTGGCCTTTCGATCGAGCCGGTCTCAACGCAGGTGATCCCGCGCGATCGCCACGCCATGTTCTTTGCCACTCTCGGCGTCGTCGCCTCCTCCATCGAGCGGGTCGCTGTCGAGATCCGTCACCTCCAGCGCACCGAAGTGCTCGAGGCCGAGGAGTTTTTCTCGCCGGGCCAGAAGGGCTCGTCGGCCATGCCGCACAAGCGCAACCCCGTGCTCACGGAAAACCTTACCGGGCTGGCACGCCTCGTCCGCGGCATGGTCACCCCGGCTCTGGAGAATGTCGCTCTTTGGCATGAGCGCGATATTTCCCACTCGTCCGTCGAGCGCATGATCGGCCCAGACGCAACGGTCACGCTTGATTTCGCCCTGGCGCGACTCACCGGTGTCATCGACAAGCTCGTCGTCTATCCCGAGAACATGCGTAAAAATCTTGACCTGCTGGGCGGATTGCACAATTCCCAGCGCGTCCTACTCGCCCTCACCCAGGCAGGCTATAGCCGCGAGGACAGCTATGCCGCAGTCCAGCGTAACGCCATGAAGGTCTGGGAAATGCGGGGCGACCGAACCGGGCAGTTTGCCCGGAACCTCAAGGACGATCCGGACGTAACCCTCAGCGATGCTGAGATCGACGCGATGTTTGACGATGGGTACCACCTCAAGCATGTCGACACGATCTTCCGCCGGGTGTTCGGGGATGCTGCATGAAGATTTCTGAGGCCGATATTCTAATTTTGCCTGGCCTGGGCGGCTCCAGTCCGGGCCATTGGCAACTGCGCTGGGCCGAGCGCATGGCCAATGCCGGTATTGTTGAACAGGCTGACTGGGATGAGCCAGAACTGGATGATTGGGCCGACACGATCGAGCAGGCAGTGCGCCTCGCCACTCGTCCAGTCGTGTTGGTCGCTCATTCCCTTGCAGTTATTGCGCTAGCGCATGCGGCCCCGCGCCTAGCGGACACCAATGCCCGCGGCGCATTTCTGGTCGCCGCTCCGGATATCGAGCTGCACCCAGACGTGCCAGAGGCGACGACCGCCTTCCGGCCTATCCCGCGCAACCCGCTCCCGTTTCCCTCTATGCTCGTGGCTTCCACCAACGACCCCTATTGCTCGGTTGATCGGGCGGTAGAGTTCTCCACCTGCTGGGGCTCGGACTTCCATCAGGCCGGTGATGCTGGCCACATCAACGTGGAATCGGGGCATGGACCCTGGCCCGAGGGACTCTTGATGTTCACACGCCTGATGCAGCGTCTCAGGCCATGAAAAAGCCCCGCGAGCTCAACGCTGCGCGGGGCTTTCTGAATCTGGCTGGCTAACAGACAATCAGCCCTCAGCGGCGACCTGCTCGTTGGCGGTCTGCTTAAGCTGCACCATCTTCTGGCGAATCACGCTGTCCTCCACCGTCAGGCCCTTGGCCTTGAGATCGGCCTGCACCTTGCGGAACACATCTTCGTCACCGGCTTCCTGGAAGTCTGCAGCGACGACCTCGGCGGCGTATTGGCGAGCTTCGTCTTCGGGAAGGCTCATCAGCTCAGCCGCCCAGATACCCAGGAGCTTGTTGCGACGGGCCTCTGCCTTGAACTGCTTTTCCGCATCGAAGGCGTATTTGGCTTCTTCGCCGCGCTGCCGATCGTCGAACCCGCTCATCTCATTCTCCCGCTTGGCTCACTGCGCCATTACCTCTGCGCATTCACGCACATAGGCTGTTCCCCCTGGCAAATCAACGTCCGCCCCTCTGCTGCGACCTTATGCTCTGGCTGCCTTTCCGCAATTAAGCGGCATGGCTACTATCCCCAGCCTGCACGCGAAAGAGCTTGCTTTTTTGGCCTGTTCTGGCGCATGAAGCGGCCCAATCACTCCCCTCTCCTTCATCGCCGGAATCTCCATGAACCGTCGCCGCAGAATCTATGAAGGCAAGGCCAAGATCCTCTTTGAGGGTCCCGAGCCCGGCACGCTGGTTCAGTATTTCAAGGACGATGCCACCGCTGGGAACGGCGCCAAGCACGAAGTCATCGATGGCAAGGGCGTCCTCAACAATCGCATCTCCGAGTTCATCTTCACCAAGCTCAATGGCCTGGGCATCCCGACGCATTTCCTGCGCCGCATCAACATGCGTGAGCAGTTGATCAAGGAAGTCGAGATCATTCCGCTTGAGATCGTCGTGCGCAATGTCGCCGCGGGCTCGCTGGTCAAGCGCCTTGGGCTCGAGCCAGGCACACCCCTGCCCCGCTCGATCATCGAGTTTTACTACAAGGACGATGCCTTGGGTGACCCGATGGTTTCCGAGGAACACATCACCGCGTTCGGTTGGGCCACGCCCGCTGAACTCGACGACATCATGAGCCTGGCGGTCCGCATCAACGATTTCATGACGGGCCTCTTCATGGGCGTCGGCATCCAGCTGGTCGACTTTAAGATAGAGTGTGGCCGCCTTTACGAAGGCGACATGATGCGTATCGTTCTGGCCGACGAGATCAGCCCCGACAATTGTCGCCTGTGGGATATCAAGACCCGCAACAAGATGGACAAGGACCGCTTCCGCGAGGATCTCGGCGGTCTGGTCGAGAGCTATCGTGAAGTCGCTCAGCGCCTTGGCATCCTGGTGGAAACCGAGAACGCGCTGACCACCGGCCCACGGCTGGTTCAGTAGAATTCGAGAGCAGAGATGAAGGCACGCGTCACCGTCACGCTGAAATCTGGTGTGCTTGACCCTCAGGGGCAGGCTATCGAGGGCTCACTCAAGAGCCTTGGCTTTCCCGGCGTTAACTCCGTGCGACAAGGCAAGGTGTTCGACATCGTATTCGAGGGAACCGACGAGTCAGACGCGCGTTCCCAGATCACCAGCATGTGCGAAAAGCTGCTGGCCAATACTGTGATCGAAAACTATTCGATCGAAATCACAAATTAACGCCTTCGGGCCATAACTTCAGGCGCGCCGCTGTGAGGCGCAGGACTGTATTTGCCATGCTCAAAACGCTCTCGCTCTCTGTAATGTTCTTCGCCACCATGGGCCTGCTGTTCGCAGCCTATGCGTCAGTTCCGGTCTGACCCAGACGCCATGCATTAGCGGTTCCGTTACCGCTTCCGCACATTTGCTGAGACTGCTGGCAAGCCGTTATCCCCTGGGTAGCGGCTTCGCCTTATCATGCGCCTCCAAACAGTCCTGGAGCGCGTCAGATGTCGGGAACCACAGATAGGCTCGAATGGGTGGATGTGGCCAAAGGCCTTTCCATTTTTCTCGTTGTAATGATGTACGCTGCCTCGAGCGTGGGTGAGGACACCGGCGGTGTCGGTGCCCTGCACTGGGCCGTCGCATTCGCCACACCTTTCCGCATGCCCGAGTTCTTTCTGATCTCTGGCCTCTTTCTGGCAAGCGTGGTCGACCGCCCCTGGCGCGCCTATACCGATCGCCGAATTGTCCACTACCTCTATTTCTATGCGCTCTGGGCGGTCATCCACATCGTCTTCAAGGTGGGGCTCCTAGCGACCAACCCCGTAGGCGCTGTCGAGCAGATCGCCTGGGCAATAGTCCAGCCTTATGGCGTGCTCTGGTTCATCTACATGCTCGCCGTGGTAAGCGCCGCTACCAAACTGCTACGGCAGATGAAGTTGCCCGTCTGGCTCGTGTTCGGCGCGGGCGCCCTGCTCCAGATCCTCCCGATCCACACCGGCATCTATGCCATCGACCAGTTTGCGGAATATTTCGTCTACTTCTACGGTGGCTATGTTTTGGCGCCGCAGCTTTTTCGCTTGGCTGGCTGGGCTAGGACCCACGCTGCTGTAGCATTTGCCGGGCTCCTGGCTTGGGCGCTGGTTAATGGCGTCCTCGTTTTCTCCCCCGGCTTCGCCATGCACCCCATCCACCCTGTCATGGGGCTGGCGGGCCTACCTGGCCTGCATCTGGTCCTTGCCTTCGCCGGTGCCGCAGCGCTTTGCGTCGCTGCCGCCCTCCTCGCCCGTATCCCCGCTATGGCCTGGCTACGCTGGCTCGGCTCCAGATCGCTGATCATCTACGTCGCCTTTGTGCTGCCCATGGGCGTGGCACGCACCATTCTGATCCGCGTGGGCATTGTCGAACCAACTGTCCTGAGCCTTACCACAATGACCATCGCCATCATCTGCCCGCTGGTCCTGTATTGGGCCGTGCAAAAGACCGGCTTTGGCCTCTTCATATTCGAGCGCCCTGACTGGGCACACCTGCCGGGGACCCGGCGCCTCCCGGCCAAGCAGCCGCTGACCACGCCGGCGGAATAGCCGCGCCCGAGACCGCCTTCTCACAGGGTTGGGAATAGCCGTTCCCAGCCCTTGCCTTTTCGCCCAAGACCCACCACAAGGGCCTCGCGCAACCCCTGACATTAGCGAGGACCAGCCGATGAAGGCAGCCGTCATCGTCTTTCCCGGCCTCAACCGTGACCGCGACATGGTCGGGGCGCTGACCAAGATTTCTGGAGAAGCACCCGCGACAGTCTGGCACCAGGAAACTGACCTCCCCCAGACCGACCTCATCGTGATCCCGGGCGGCTTCTCCTACGGCGATTACCTGCGCTGCGGCGCCATCGCCGCTCGCTCGCCCATCATGGACAGAGTGCGTGAACGCGCCGCACAGGGCGTCAAGGTCCTTGGTGTCTGCAATGGCTTTCAGATCCTGATCGAAGCCGGACTGCTCCCCGGTGCGCTGATGCGCAATCAGAGCCTCCGTTTTGTCTGCCGTGAGGTCAAGCTCGAGGTGGTGAACGCCGAGACGCCCTTCACCCGTGGGTACAAGCCGGGCGAGACCTTCCGCTGCCCTGTTGCGCATCATGACGGCAACTACTTTGCCGACGCTGCGACGCTGGATCGTATGTCAGGTGAAGGCCAGATCGCCTTCCGCTACGCCGAAGGCACTAATCCCAACGGTTCGATCAACGACATCGCTGGCATTTTCAACGAGCAGAAGAACGTCCTTGGACTCATGCCACACCCCGAGAACCTGATCGAAGCCGCCCATGGTGGCGAGGACGGCAGAGCCCTGTTCGCAAGTCTCCTGGATCACGCCGCCTGATGGAGCCACGCCGGCTGAACGCAGGCATCGGCCTCGTGATCGGCGCTGCCGCGCTGGTCCTTCAGTTCATGCTCTCCGTGCCGGCCACGGCAGATAGCCGCGGCCTCCCCTTCGCACTGCTGAGCTTCTTCTCGTTTTTCACCATCCTCAGCAATCTAACGTTGGTGCTGATCTACCTATCCGAGCTGACTTCCCATCGCTGGTTGGAATGGTTCCGGCACCCGGTCACCCGAGCCATGATGGTGGCGGTCATGGGTCTGGTGACGATCTTCTATCATCTCCTGCTGTCGGGGCTCTGGCAGCCAGAAGGCCTCTACCTCATCGCCGATCGACTCCTGCACTACGCCACGACGCTGATCTATTGGCTGTGGTGGTGGCGTTTCGTTCCGCATGGTCGCGTCGACTGGCGTGATCTGCCCACAATGCTGCTGCCGACACTAGTTTATTTCGGTTACATACTCCTGCGCGGCGCCTTTCTCAACGAGTACCCCTACCCCATTCTGGAAGTCGGCCGCCTGGGCTACGCCACCGTTCTCCTCAACGGCCTCATCGTTGCACTTGGCCTAGCCGTCCTCTGCGCCGTCACCATCGCCTTCGACAAGCTACTCGCCCGCAAGCCCCGGACAGTCTCATGACCTTCGACAATAACATCGCCATTACGCCGCAACTGGTTGCCGATCACGGGTTGAAGCCGGACGAATACGAAAAGATCGTCAGCCTGATCGGACGCGAGCCCAACTATACCGAGCTCGGCATCTTCTCTGCCATGTGGAACGAGCACTGTTCCTATAAGAGCTCCAAGAAGTGGCTCAAGACCTTGCCGACGACTGGGCCGCGCGTCATTCAGGGTCCGGGTGAAAACGCTGGCGTCGTTGACATTGGAGACGGCCAGGCTGTCGTCTTCAAAATGGAATCCCACAATCACCCGAGCTTCATCGAACCTTATCAGGGCGCAGCAACCGGAGTCGGCGGCATTCTCCGCGACGTCTTCACCATGGGCGCTCGTCCTGTCGCAGCAATGAACGCGCTGCGGTTTGGCGCCCCCGAACACGAAAAAACTAAGCACTTGGTCTCAGGCGTGGTTGCCGGTGTCGGCGGTTACGGCAATTCCTTTGGCGTCCCCACTGTAGGTGGTGAAGTCGAGTTCGATGAACGCTACAACGGCAACATCCTGGTCAACGCCTTTGCGGCGGGCCTCGCCGACACCGATAAGATCTTCTACTCCAAGGCCGAGGGTGTCGGCCTGCCGGTGGTCTATCTCGGCGCCAAGACCGGACGGGATGGAGTCGGCGGGGCGACCATGGCTTCGGCCGAGTTCGGCGACGACATTGAGGAGAAGCGCCCCACCGTGCAGGTCGGCGATCCGTTCACCGAAAAGCGTCTCCTCGAGGCCTGCCTTGAGCTGATGGCCACAGGCGCCGTCATCGCCATTCAGGATATGGGCGCAGCAGGCCTCACCTGCTCGGCCGTCGAAATGGGCGCCAAGGGGGACCTGGGTGTCGAACTCGATCTCGACAAAGTACCCGTCCGCGAAGAGCAGATGACCCCCTACGAGATGATGCTGTCCGAGAGCCAGGAGCGCATGCTTATGGTCCTCCATCCCGAAAAGGAGGCTGAGGCCCGGGCTGTCTTCGAAAAGTGGGAGCTCGATTTCGCGACAGTAGGCAAGACGACCGACGATTTGCGGTTCCGCGTCATGTGGCAGGGTAAGGAAGTGGCCAACTTGCCCATAAAGGAACTCGGCGACGAAGCCCCCGAATATGACCGCCCCTGGGTTGAACCTATAAAGCCTGCGCCGCTTGCCAAGGACGACATCCCCCGAATGGAAGTTGCCGACGCTCTGCTAAAGCTCATGGGCAGCCACCAAATTGCATCCCGGCGCTGGGTGTACGAGCAGTACGACACCATGATCCAGGGCAACTCCCTGCAGCGTCCCGGCGGGGATGCCGGTGTTGTCCGCGTCGAAGGCCATCCAACCAAGGCGCTCGCCTTCTCCTCGGACGTGACGCCGCGCTACTGCGAAGCCGACCCGTTCGAGGGTGGCAAGCAGGCCGTCGTCGAATGCTGGCGCAATCTCACCGCGACTGGTGCAGAGCCTCTCGCAGCCACCGACAACCTCAACTTTGGTAACCCTGAGCGCCCGGAAATCATGGGTCAACTGGTCCATGCCATCAAAGGTATCGGCGAGGCCTGTCGCGTGTTGGAGTTCCCAATCGTGTCGGGCAATGTTTCGCTCTACAACGAGACCAACGGCCGAGGCATTCTCCCCACGCCCACTATTGGTGGTGTTGGCTTGCTTCCCGACTGGAGCAAGATGGCACGCATCGGCTTCGCAGGCGCAGACCAGATGATCCTGCTGGTCGGTGCGCCGGCAGATCGGGGACACCATCTCGGCCAATCCATCTATCTGCGTGATCTCTTTGGCCGCAAAGAAGGCCTGCCGCCCCCCGTCGACTTGCAGCACGAGAAGCGGACCGGAGACTGGGTGAGAAAGCTGATCCGCTCTGGCGTTGCCACAGCGGTCCATGACCTTTCGGACGGAGGTCTGGCAGTTGGCCTTGCCGAAATGGCGGTTGCCTCTGGCATAGGCGCGGAAATAGTCGATCTTGAGGACACCGACCTCACTCTCCAGTATTTCTCGGAGGATCAGGGACGCTATGTCGTGACCGTCCACCTCGACCCGCAGGGTGAGGAGATTGCCACTCTCTGGGAGGAAGCCAAGGGACTTGGCATTCATGCGCCCTGGATCGGCACGACCGGTGGCACTGACCTCGTCTTGGGCAAAGCGCGTCCGCTTTCAGTTGCCGAACTGCGTAAAGTGCACGAAGCATGGTTCCCCAACTTCATGGACGGTGCGGTCGCCTGATTGGCGACTTTGCCATATGTTCGCCGCTGTTTAGCGCGTTCTGCAATCCGGGGCGCCTAAGCATAGCGGAGACTACAATGAACTTTCGACCGGTGATCGGCGGCCTCGTGGCTCTCACCCTGGCTCTTCTGCCGGCCGCCTCTCTGGCGCAGGGTATCAACGTCACACGATCCATTCTCGAGGATCAGCCGTTCACCATGATCTATCCCGAGACCATGGTGGCAAGCGGTGGCGCTGGAGAACCGCTGATCATCAATCATCCCGATGCCCCCCTGCAATGCGAGTTGACGATCGTTCCAGTGGACGATGCAGCCTGGTCCGCAGAGACGGCCCTCGCGTCCTTGAAAGAAGAGGATATTGCAGCTGGCTGGGCCGAGAGCTTGCCCGGCTTCACCTTGGCCAACAGTGCAACTGTGCCGTACCAGAGTGCCACCGCCCTCCTATATGAGGGTACGAGCTCTGACTCCCCGATGGGTGTTCCGCTGACCGTGTTTCATACCGAGACGGTGGACAACGGTCGCGGCTACAGCCTCGACTGTCTCTTTGCCACGGAAGTTGCCGAGCAAGCACGCCCTGTGGTTGATTTCATCATCGCCAACTTCTCGACGCGTGCGGACGCAGACTGCTGCGTCGGCCTGGAAGAGACGACCGAAGAGAGTGCTCCGGCGCAATGACGTTGAAGGCAGGCTTAGCCCGTCCTATCTTCGTAGAGTCGGCCAAGTCGACGATGGGTATAAGAGGAGTCTAACCATGCCGATGGATGCCAACGAGATCGAACGCCGGATCAAGGCGGCGCTGCCCGATGCACAGATCGAAATCCGCGATCTCGCCGGCGATGGTGATCACTACGCCGCCAACGTCGTTTCGGAGCAGTTCCGCGGCAAATCTCGCGTGCAGCAGCACCAAATCGTCTACGCTGCCCTGCAGGGTGACATGGGGGGAGCCCTGCATGCGCTGGCGCTACAAACCGGTGTTCCGGAGTAGGCAGTGAACAGTCTCCGCGACTCGCTTGATCTTATCCGCATGGTTCGCCCGCAGGCGGGCACGACGGCGCTGGAGCACGAGATTGCTGCCGAGCGCGCCAGCTCCCTTGGCGCTGCCGAGCAGCGGGTGGTGAAAGCTATTGCAGACCTCAATTCCGACGGATCCGATCACGTGAGCCGCCTTCATCACGCGCAGCAAGTGGTGTGGGCTTACTTCGTCCAGCGAGAACTGCTGGGCTTTAAGCGACACGGCGACGTCATCCAGGAACTGAAGATACCGGCACAAGTGTTGGCTGGTCTCGGCACAATGGCAGCGCCCCAGCGGTGAGCCGCGCGGTTATCTTCGATATCGATGGGGTGCTGATCAACGGCTATCACTCCAATCCCGCTCGTGTGGTCGCCTGGGACAAGGACTTGTTCACTGATCTGGGCGTCCATCCTGACGAACTGCGCCAGGCATTCACGTTTGACATCTTCGTCAAGCAAGTAATCATCGGGAAAATGTCTTTCATCGAGGCGATCGAGAAGCGATTGCCGGCGCTCGGCTATAAGGGCAGTCCAATGGACTTTGCTCGTTACTGGATTGAGAAGGACTCCAACCTGAATCAGCCAGTACTTGATATTGTCCGTAAGCTGCGCAAGCAGGACGACATCCGGCTCTACATCGCGACGAACCAGGAGCACCTGCGAGCCCACTGGCTCTGGTCTGTCCTGAAGCTCGGTGACCTGTTCCACGACATGTTCTATTCCGCCCGAATTGGCGCGCGAAAGCCGGAGCCCAAGTTCTTCGAGTTTATAGAGCACAAAATTGGGCGCCAGGAAGCTTCCCCATTGTTTTTCGATGACACGCCCAAGGTCGTAGATGCAGCCAAGGCACGGGGCTGGGAAGCAGTGCTGTTCGACACCCATGTTGATTTGACGAGGCACCCGTGGATCGCCGAACGGCTTGCGATCAACGTTTAGGTGTCGCTCTCGACAGCGCCGCGACCCTATCCTATCTAAGGCAGAACACCCCGGCACTTGACCCCGGCTAGCGAAAGGCTCCGCCCATGACCGACATCAATGCTTTCATCGACGACAAGGTGAAGACCAACGACGTGTTCCTCTTCATGAAGGGCTCGCCTGACTTCCCTCAGTGTGGTTTCTCCGGCCAGGTCGTCCAAATCCTGAACTATCTTGGCGTCGACTATGGCAGCGCTAATGTGCTGGAAAGCCAGGAACTGCGTGATGGTGTCAAGGCCTACACCAACTGGCCAACGATTCCGCAGCTCTACGTTAAAGGCGAGTTCGTCGGTGGCGCCGATATCGTGCGCGAGATGTTCCAAGCCGGCGAGCTGCAGACGCACTTTGAACAGGCCGGCATTCCGGTCAAGCAGAGCGCCTAGGCACTTTCAAGAGCTTAGCAACGCCGGACCCAAGGTCCGGCGTTTTATTTTGCCTCGAAGTCTGCGGAAAGCCGCAACTCCCGCAGGGGCCTGACCTGGCGGGTCGCTTCAGCGTAGATGGGATGCGCCTTGTAGGCCGCAAGAGCCTCCGCATCGGCGAACTCGGCATATACCACAACGTCCACCTCATTGGAGATCTGGTCCACCTTGCTGTTCCGCCGCACTTCGAAATGTTCTGAATGCGGAATGGTACCCAGAAGCGAGAGGCCATTGCATATGGCATCAAGATTCTGCGGCTCCTTGGCGGTGAAAAAGACGATGTGGCGGATCAACGATCAGGCTCCTGTTGCGCCGCGCTGTTTGGGTGCAACTGACGCTTGCGTCAACCCATCATCAGCATTGATCGGCTCCATTCCGCAATATTGCTTTGAGGATTGGGAGCACGGGCGTAAATAAATCGTCCAAGCTTGCTGGATGCGCATCATGACAACTGCCCTGCGTCGCCCCCCGGTTCCGTTGCCACTGGTCATCATCGCCGGCTGCATCATTGCGGCGATCGGCTTTGGGACGCGCGGCGCATTTGGCTTGTTCACCCTGCCAGTCACTGCAGATCTGGGTCTCTCCCGCGAGCAGTGGGGCATGGCCATGGCTATCCAAAACCTAGTCTGGGGCATCACCCAACCCTTCGCTGGCGGCTTGGCCGACCGCTATGGCAGCGCGCGAGTCCTGGCGTTCGGCGGGCTGATCTACGCCGTTGGGGTGCTCTGGATGGCGTTCTCGCCTACCCCGGGGCTGATGACCCTTTCAGCCGGTGTGGTCACCGGTGTCGGCATCGCCGTTGCGTCGTTCGGCGTCGTCATGGCGGCGTTCGGGCGGGTGGTTCCTCCCGAAAAGCGTAGCTTCGTCTTCGGCGTCGCCACGGCTGCCTCCTCTGCCGGACAGTTCGTCTTCGCCCCGATCGGCCAGGGTTTCATCGCCGCATTCGGCTGGCACATGGCGCTGGTCTGCATCGCCTGCATCCTGCTGCTGATCGTGCCGCTCGCTGCCGCGTTGCGCGGCCGCGCCGAGAGCACGCCAGGCCAAGCCGACCTACCGTTTATGCGCGCTCTGTCTATGGCCTGGGGGCACGGCTCCTATCGGCTGCTGGTCGTTGGCTTTTTCGTTTGCGGCTTCCATCTGGCGTTTATCAACGTCCACATGCCGGCCTATCTCGTGCAATGTGGGCTCAGCCCCGAGGTCGGTAGCTGGACCATAGCTGTGATCGGCCTGTTCAACATCGCCGGCTCGCTCCTCTCGGGCTATCTCGGCAGTCGCCTTCCAAAGCAGATGCTGCTTGCGACCATCTACTTCCTGCGTGCTTGCGCGATCGGCGGCTTCCTTCTGCTGCCTGTCAGCGAAGTCACCGCCTATGTCTTTGCTGCCGCGATGGGCTTGCTCTGGCTCTCCACTGTTCCTTTGACTGCCGGGCTTGTGACACTCTTTTTCGGACCGCGCTACATGGGCATGCTTTACGGCATCGCCTTCTTCAGCCACCAAGTTGGCTCCTTCTTCGGGGTTTGGCTGGGCGGTTATGTCTATGATGCGACCGGGGCCTACGATCTGGTGTGGTATCTCGGGATACTCCTGGGCCTAGGGTCTGCGGCGGTGCATCTACCCATCAACGAGCGTTCGGCGCCAAATTTCGTACTGAAGCCTGCTTAATAGTCCATCGGCAGGAACCCATCGTTTTCTGCCGATGTTACCCTTGCCAAGGTCCGGCTCCGGGTCCAAGGTTTGTCCTTGCTCTCCCAGCCGCCCCTCCTGCGGCGCGCTTTTTCTGAGATCTTTTCATGGCCGACCACTTTACGCGGGTTCTCTCCCGCCCAGAATTCATTGCACTTATTGCTGCCCTGATGGCGCTCAATGCGCTGGCGATCGATGTCATGTTGCCGGCTCTGCCTTACATGGGCGAAGCACTTGGCGTCTCCGACGAGAATGAGCGGCAGTTCGTTGTTTCGGCCTACATGATCGGCATGGGCGTGGCGCAGCTTGCTTTTGGGCCGCTCACAGATCGCTTCGGCCGGCGAGCGCCGTTGCTGGCGGGCATGGGCATCTATGTCGTAGCCGCGGTAGCCGCCGTGTTTGCTCCCACATTCACGACGCTCCTGGTGATGCGCTTCATTCAGGGAATGGGTGCTGCCAGCGTGCGCGTGATTGCAACCTCTGTGGTGCGCGACCGCTATTCCGGTCGGGAGATGGCAGAGGTCATGTCTCTGACCTTTATGGTCTTCATGGCTATCCCGATCATCGCGCCCGGCATCGGGCAGATTCTGCTACTGACCGGCCCATGGGAAATGATCTTTCTGTTCATGGGCGGCCTTGCCACAGTCTTTTGGCTGTGGACCTTCTTCCGACTGCCCGAGACGCTGCCCCTCGACGCCAGGCGGCCCCTCACGATCGCTGGCGTGATCGACGGATTCCGAATCGTCTTTACCCATCGGGTGGCGATTTCCTACGGTCTTGCTGGCATGTTCCTGTTTGGCGCGCTGTTCGGGTTCATCAGTTCTTCCCAGCAGATCTATGTCGACATCTACGGTTTGGGCGTCTGGTTTCCAGCCGCCTTTGCCGGTGTAGCGGCTCTGATGGCCGTGTCGTCCTTCACCAATTCACGCATAGTGCGTCGCCTCGGAATGCGCCGGATTTCCCACGGGGCAGTGCTGGTCTTCTCCATCGGATCGGCCGTCTGGCTCGCCTTCGCCAGCGCCGGCTACTTACCGTTTCCCCTCTTCTTCGGCCTGCTTTGCATCATCATGTTCAGCTTCGGCTGGGCGGCCTCGAACATGAACTCGCTGTCCATGGAGCCGCTCGGTGCTGTGGCGGGAACGGCCGCATCCGTCTTCGGCTTCATCCAGACTGTGGGCGGCGCGGTTATCGGGAGCTATATCGGGCAGATGTTCGACGGCACGACGATACCCACCGCCATGGGCTATTTCTTCATGGGCGTGTTGACGCTCATCTGCATTCTCGTTGCCGAACAGGGCAAGCTGTTCGGCGTTGGACAGGAATTTGCGAAAGCTGACATGACCCAAGAGGTTGCTCACTAGTTGCTGGCAGCAGTTTTCGTTGCCCGGCTGACATCGGGGAGGTTGTGGACGTAGAGCCGGTAGTCCGGCGAACCGTGGGACACATCCCGCCCCCTGCTGAACCAGAGCCTCTTTGGTGAAGACCGTCTGCAGATCCAGTCCGTTTCCGACTAAGCCGGCAGCGCGTGTGCTTGTCTGCCCGACCCGGTAACGCCTCGGGGTCCAAATCACTTTCTTCCAAATGAAACAGGGCGACCCCCTGCTCCATCTGGTGCCCATGAACCGGCTGTTCGTTGCTACGGCGCAGTGTGATAGAAGACAGCGGCAGTTTACCTCTAATTGGGCGGCAAGGATAAGCGGAGTAACTTCGCTCTCAATTCGGCCGCCGGTGCTCCGTCTAACAGCGACCTAAGAGGTTTGCGCCGACAACCTGCCGCTCGAGGGGTTGCGAACGATTGGCGGCGCGCTAGTGATAGAGACCTACAATGGAGCTGCCTGGCTCCACGTCTCGGAACACCATCATGTCGTATCAATCGGGCCGCCACTATCTCGCCATTCCCGGCCCTTCCGTATCGCCCGATCGGGTGCTCAATGCCATGCATCGCACTGCGCCCAATATTTACGAGGGCGAACTGGTGGACATGACACCGGGCATCGTGGCTGACCTCCAGCGCATGGCCCTAACCAAGCAGCACGTCGCCATCTACATTGCCAACGGCCATGGGGTATGGGAGGCAGCGATCTGCAATCTCTTTTCCCGCGGCGACAAGGCCCTCCTGGCAGCAACCGGACGTTTCGGCTGGGGCTGGGCAGAGGCGATGCAGCGCATGGGCGTCGCCGTTGACGTGCTCGATTTCGGCAAGTCCAGCCCCGCCGATCCGCACCGCATCGCCGATGCGCTGAAGGCCGACAAAGCCCACGAGATCCGGGCGGTGATGCTGACCCATGTGGATACTGCATCAACCGCCAAGACCGATGTAGCGGCCGTTCGAGCTGCCATGGATGCGGTGTGCCACCCTGCCCTGCTGGCGGTGGATGCAATCGCGTCGCTGGGCTGTGACGAGTTGCGGATGGACGAATGGGGCATCGATGTGATCGTCGGCGCCAGTCAGAAAGGCCTGATGGTACCCCCGGGCCTGGGCTTTCTGTGGTTCTCCGACAAGGCGATGGAACTCTCCCGCAGCGCTGAGATGGTGACGCCCTATTGGGACTGGAAGCCGCGCGCTGCTGGGGAGCTGTTTTACCAGTATTTCGGCGGTACTGCGCCGACGCATCACCTCTATGGCTTGCGCGAGGCATTGACCATGCTGCTAGAAGAGGAGGGGCTGCCTGCTGTTTGGCTCCGGCATGAACGTCTGGCCCGTGCCGTCTGGGCCGCGTTCGACGCCTGGGGCAAGGGCACGGACATCAAACTCAATATGGCTGACCTGTCGGCGCGCGGGCACTCGGTAACGGCGGCGACCATCCCCAGTGGCGGGGCGGGTGCGCTCCGGCGCTGGCTCGAACAGGAAGCTGGGGTCACGCTGGGCATAGGCTTGGGCATGGCATTGCCGACGGAACCCGCCTATGGGGACTTCTTACGCGTAGCTCATATGGGGCACGTCAACATGCACATGACCCTGGGTGTACTTGGGGCAATGGAGGCTGGCATGCAGACTCTGGGCATTCCCCACGGCAGCGGCGCCGTCGATGCGGCGGCAGGAGCGTTGCGCGGCTAGAAGGTAAAGACCTCTCGCCGCAGCACATCCCAGCTGGGTCGATCGACCGCAGCCAAAAGCCCCCCTGCAACGTGGGTGGGAAGATAGGCCGAGCCATCCATGCGCGCAACATAGGCGCCCGCCTCTTGGGCCAGCAGCGTGCCGGCAAGGTGATCCCAAGGCATCAGCTTGTTGTAGCTGAGGAATTGTCCATGGCCCGAGACGAAGGTGCGGTACTCGTGGCCAGCGCAACGATAATTGGAGACGAGGCGCACCTTGTCAGTATTTTGCAGAATCTGCGAACGGCTCTCGGGTGGCATATAGGCGACGGAGGCGGTACCGACCATCTGTTCGAGCGGCAGTGGCGCGGCAACCGTGAGCCGCACTGAGCTGCCATCAGGCCGGCGGAGCCAGGCGCCGCTCCCCTTTTCGCCCATGACCCAATCGTCGCCCATGGGGTCATAGATAATGCCCGCTACGGTTTCGCCCTTGGAGACGATGGCTGCCATGGTCGCAAAAAGCGGCAGGCCGGCGGCGTAGTTGGCAGTGCCGTCGATGGGATCGACGACCACCGCCAAATCGGCTTGGGCCAGTTGCGGCAGGAGGTCGGGATCAGCAGCGACCGATTCCTCGCCTACAAAAAGTGCGCCGGGCAGCAAGCCGGGGATTCCCGCCTTGATCGCCTGCTCGGTCGCGACATCCGCTTCGGTCACCAGATCGATGGCCTCGCTTTTGATGCTGACCATGGAAGCATCAAGCCGACGGAAACGAGATACTGCCTCCGCACGTGCGGCGTCACGCAGCAGATCGGCCAAGGCCATGATATCGATGGTCACGATCGCGTCCTCTTATCGAACAAGCCTGCAAAATCGAACAGCCGGGGATCAAGCATGTGGGATGGGTTTATGCTGCCTAGCGCACGGATCATCACGTCCTTGCGGCCGGGCATACGCTTCTCGATATCGGTGAGCATGGCCTTCATGGCATTGCGCTCCAGCCCATCCTGTGAGCCGCAAAGATCGCAAGGGATGATCGGAAATGCCATGGCCTCCGAGAACCGCGCAAGGTCCTCTTCGGCGCAGTAGATCAGCGGCCGCAGCACCTCGATGTCTCCCTCGTCATTGAGCAGGCGCGGCGGCATGGCCGCGAGCTTGCCGCCATGGAAGAGATTCATGAAGAAGGTTTCGAGGCTGTCGTCACGGTGATGGCCCAGCACCAGAGCCGAGCACCCCTCCTCTCGCGCGATGCGGTAGAGATTACCGCGGCGCAGGCGCGAGCACAGGGAACAATAGGTCGCTCCTTGCGGCAGCTTGTCGGTGACTATGGAATAGGTGTCCCTATACTCGATGCGATGCGGCACGCCGAGCGCAGAGAGATACTCGGGCAGGATGTGCTTGGGGAAGTTCGGCTGCCCCTGGTCCAGATTGCAGGCGAGCAGGTCTACCGGCAACAGACCTCGCCATTTGAGATCGAGCAGCAGCGCCAAGAGGCCATAGCTGTCCTTGCCCCCGGACAGCGCCACTAGCCACCGCTCGCCCGGTTGGACCATCGCGAACTTCTCGATCGCCTCGCGCACTTGGCGGATCAGCCGCTTGCGCAACTTGTTGAATTCGACACTGCTCGAGGCACCGGCGAAAATGGGGTGAGCACCGGCGTCGATATCCTCGGCCGGTGCGTCCATGACTTCACTCATGTCGAACCTTTCTGTGCGTCTACGTGCTGATAACGGTCCGGAAGCCTGGAGGGAAGAGAAACCGGCTGCTGCTCTACATTACCAAAGATTAAGTTCTACTCCTTGATTTAAGCCAAATGCGACAGTTAGATGACGCGTTCTCGGCACCCTGGAGTTAGCGGTGTTTCGCTCCTTCTTTCCTAATCCTCGACTATTCTTTCCCGCAGCCCTGTTGTGGACGGCGGTCGCAATGTTGGTTTGGTACACCCTCGGTGAACGGCTGAGTGCATATTTCAGTCTTGGACCGTGGATCGGGCTGCAGCCCAGCGAAACAAACCCAGAGCCATTCTTCTCTCCAGAAAAGATATGGCTCTATCAATACGTTATCATGGCGGGGTACCTCTTCTGCATTCCCTGGTACTGGATCGGCGGCAATCGCAGATGGTTTTGGTGGTCGGTCGTTGGTAGCGTAACCATTATCGAAATCGTCTACTTCAACGTTCAGATCAGCGCTTGGCTGAACGACTGGTACGGCGAATTTTACAACCTTATTCAGGCTGCACTGACTGAACCTGGTTCGGTGACACTCGATCGATTGCTGACGGAGTTGGCAACTGTCGCTTATGTGCTCCTCCCCAACATCACTGTCTTAGTGTTGAATGCCTTTTTCATCGCTCACTATCTCTTTCGATGGCGTCGGGCGATGTCGGCCTACTACTTCAGCAACTGGCAGCATTTGCGGCACGTAGAAGGCGCATCCCAGCGTATTCAGGAAGATACTCAGCGCTTCGCGAGCATCGTTGAGGGCCTGACGGTTTCATTTGTCGCCTCGGTCATGACACTCATCGTGTTTTTGCCAATCTTGTGGGAGCTTTCGCAGAACATCACCGAGTTGCCTTTCATCGGCGAGGTCGATGGGAGCCTCGTCTGGGTAGCGCTGGTATCATCCGCTTTTGGGACCGTCCTCCTCGCAGCGGTGGGCTTTAAACTGCCCGGGCTCGAGTTCGACAATCAGAAGGTCGAGGCCGCTTACCGCAAAGAGCTCGTCTATGGCGAAGACAACGAACACCGCGCTGAGCCGGTCGGCATCCGCGAGCTGTTCGGCAATGTTCAGAAGAACTACTTCCGCCTCTACAAGCACTATATGTACTTCAATGTGGCGCGGTATGCTTATCTGCAAGGATCGGTGTTTATTCCGATCTTGGCCATGTCACCATCGATTGCTACTGGAGCCATTACCTTCGGCATCTTCACGCAGGTGAGCAATGCCTTCGGTCAGGTTGAGGACTCCTTCAAGTTCCTCGCCAGTTCCTGGACGACCATCATCTCGCTGATCTCGGTCTACAAGCGTCTGCGCCTGTTCGAGACCTTCATTCCGCGAGACGCTCCATTGATCAATGACTATGACGACGAGCGCTTCGTTCCTGCCGCCAGCCCGGATGAGTTGGAGCCGCAGCCGCAACCCGCTCAATAAGAAAAGGGCCGCTCCAAGGAGCGGCCCTTCCCATTTTGGATGAACTGCGGTTCGCTTAGCGCGAATAGAATTCGACGACCAGGTTCGGTTCCATCTGAACCGGATACGGCACGTCCGACAGAGCTGGCACGCGTACATAGGTCGCGGTCATCTTGTTGTGGTCGACTTCAACATAGTCCGGCACGTCACGCTCTGCCAGCTGGGTGGCCTCGAGCAGCACGGTGAGCTGCTTGGAGCGCTCGCGCACTTCGATCTTGTCGCCGACCTTGACCTGGTAGGATGGAATATTGACGCGCTTGCCATTGACCAGGATGTGGCCGTGGTTGACGAACTGGCGGGCAGCGAACGGAGTGGCCACGAACTTGGCACGGTAAACGATCGCGTCCAAGCGGCTCTCGAGCAGGCCGATCAGATTTTCACCGGTGTCGCCCTTGCGGCGGGAAGCTTCGGCGTAGAGCTTGCGGAAGCTCTTCTCGGTGATCGAGGTGTAGTAGCCCTTTAGCTTCTGCTTGGCGCGCAGCTGCAGACCGTAGTCCGAGAGCTTGCCCTTGCGGCGCTGGCCATGCTGGCCGGGGCCATAGGCGCGGACATTGAGCGGGCTGCTGGGACGACCCCAGATGTTCTCGCCAAGACGGCGATCAATTTTGTGCTTAGCAGAAATGCGCTTCGACATCGCGTATCCTTTTCAAACGTCGAAATGGGATCGCGCCCTCCTCTGCCATCCTTGCGGATGACCGACAGACCTCATCAATGTAGGAGATCCCGGGTGCGCCTATGGGACAAATGCCCGCTTAGGTGCGCGCCTCTTAAGCAATTCTTCCCGGAACGTCAAGCTGGGCGGTCGTAGCGGCTTCATCGGGCACCATCTTCTTGTCCAAGGAGCGCTGCTCCCGCAGGCCGGGGAAGATGCGGCTCCAGATGACCGCAACGGCAATGGCGCCAAAACCACCCATTGCCACCGCAGCTACAGGGCCAATGAAATGGGCTACAGTGCCTGCACGGAACTCGCCCAATTCGTTAGAGGCGCCAATGAAGACCGAGTTCACCGCGTTGACCCGACCGCGCACCTCCTCGGGCGTCCAGAGCTGCATTATGGTCTCGCGGATGGTGACACTCACCATGTCCGATGCGCCAACCAGTGCCAAAGCCGGAATGGAAATCCACACGCTGGTCGACAATCCGAAAACGACAGTGAAGGCGCCAAAGAGCCCCACAAAGAGAAAGAGTATCTTGCCGGCGTGATCGCGCACCGGAAAGCGCGTGAGAAACAGCGCCATGGCGATGGCGCCTATACCCGGCGCTGCTCGGAGGAGACCGAGCTCCTGCGGACCCGCATGCAGGATGTCTTTGGTATAGACCGGCAGCAGCGCCACGGCACCGCCCATCAGCACGGCGAACATGTCGAGTGATATTGCGCCCAGTACGACCTTGTTGGAGAAGATATAGCGAAAGCCCGCCAGGATGGTTTCAAGGCTCGTTGCCTGCGCCGAGTCGCGTTGTGCTGGCCTGGGAATGAAAAGCACGCAGACCATCGCGGCCAGCAACAACGCCGCGCCCGTGCCAAATGCAACGGAAGGCGCAATACCGTACAGCAACCCGCCGGCCGCCGGCCCCATGATGGCGGCGAACTGCCAGGCCGAGGCATTAACGGTGATGGCGTTCGAGAGGGCCTGGGGCGGCACGAGATTGGGCGCCAGCGACTGCGCTGCCGGATTCCAGAACGCCCGTGCTGTGCCCAGCACCACCAGAATGCCGAATATGGGCCAGACCTCGTGCGCCTCGGCGTTGACGAACAAAAGAAAGCCCAGAGCACAGAGCAGTTCAACGCCCAGGCACATCGCCATGATCAAGCGCCGGTTGAACCTGTCAGCAGTCAGCCCCGTGAGGAGAATGAGCAAGAGAGCGGGCAGAAACAGCGACAGCCCGACTAGGCCTAGCAGGAACACATTGCCTGTGACGTCGTAGATCTGCCAGGCGATCGACACCGACATGATCTGCACCGCGAAGCTGACCAAGAGGGTGGTCAGCCAGAAGAAGCGGAAACCGACATAGCTGAAAGCCAGTCGGTCTTTTTTTGTGGGTGCAGCTGTGCTCATGATAGTCGGGCATGGCACGACCAATGGTCGCAGTCAAAGACCGAAATCCAGCAATGCGTACGCGTCCGGCAATTATTCGTGGTTGTTGCTCTCAGGCTTCTGCCTGTTGGGATTGGGCCGCTCGTGTCGCCGGTCAATGGATGAAATGACGCCCCGCAGCGTGCGGATCTCCTGACTGGAGAAATCCCCACGGGTGAGGGCAGTCCGCAGATTGTTCACCATGCTGGGCCGTTTGTCGGGCGTGGTGAAGAACCCAGTCCGGTCGAGCACGCCCTCGAGATGCTCGAAAAGTCCGACCAGTTCGCTCTTGGGGGCGACATCAGCCAGCCCGCTGCCGAAAGGCAGTGTCTCGGCCAAGCCAGACTGGCGGCGCCACTCATAGGCCAGGATCAGCACGGCCTGTGCAATATTGAGCGAGGCGAAGGCCGGCTCGACCGGAAGCGTCACAATGCTGTCGGCCAGGGCGATCTCCTCGTTGAGCAGGCCCCATTTCTCGCGGCCAAAGAGCAGCCCTGCCTTGTTGCCGCCGCCGATATGGGCGGTCAGTCGCCCGGCAGCTATATCCGGTCCGATGACCTCTTTCTGCATGTCGCGAGAACGCGCGGTTGTGGCGTAAACCAGCGTGAGGTCGGCAATAGCTTCTTCAAGCGTCTCGAACACGCGCACGCGCTCGATCACATGGTCGGCGCGCGATGCCGCAGCGACAGCCTTCTCGTTAGGCCAGCCGTCACGGGGGCGGACGAGACGAAGATCCCACAGGCCAAAATTGGCCATGGCGCGCGCCGCCGTACCGATGTTTTCGCCCAGCTGCGGTTCACATAGGATAATTGCAGGCGTCGCCCGCAACTCGAACTTGATAGAAGAATCCGTACCGGCCATGGCGCCCTAATCCATAAAGATCAGGCGCACATAGCCGATTTAGCCGAAGCGACGCAAATCAGGCGACGCGTTGGCGATGCGGAAAATCTTTCACCTTCGTCGAGCGCTGCCACTCCCGATCGAGAATTGCGAAATGCAATTCCTCGTCCCACTCACCCTGGAACAGTGCATGTTCGCGGTAGTGCGCTTCGAGCCGCATGCCCATCTGCTGCATGAGTTTGATGGAGTGGTGATTGCGCCCATCGCAACGGACGAAAACCCGATGCATTCGGAAACGATCGAAAGCGAGATCAAACATGGCGCTCAGCGCCTCACGGCAATAGCCTTGGCCCGCGAAGCTGGGATTGATCACGAAGCGGACTTCGCCCTGCCCGGCCGTGGCATCGGACCATTGCAGCGACACATGGCCGATTAGCTTACGATCGCCCTTGCGAACGATCGCGAGGGTGATGATGTCGCCAGGACGTTGTAGGCTCACATGTTCGCGCATAACACTAAGTGCGGTCGCCACCTCAACCTCGTCGCGGGTGCGGTTGAAGACATAGCGCTGCACGGAAGGAAGAGCGTGGTAGGCGCAAAGCGCCTCGACATCACTCCGTTCGAAGGTGCGCAGGATCAACCTGTCTGTTTCGATGGGTGAGGATAGTGATGACATGACGATCGCGCGCTCCCTGCTAGCTACATAGTTGTAGCCTGCTGCCTGAACGCTGATCCCTTCCCGAGGTTCCTCTACTAACGTGGAATAACCTACTAAGCTGAACCAGTGAAAGCGTTATGGTTCAACGCCTTGGGCCTTGCGGATGGCGCGCCACTCTCGCCATAGAATGGCATAGATATACTCCTCGTCCCACTCGCCTTTGAAGAGCGAATGCTCTCGGAGATGGGCCTCCCGTCGCATGCCCAGGCGCTCCATCAACCGCCACGATGGAGTATTGCGCACGGCGCAACGTGCCGAGATGCGGTGCATGTCGCCTGGGCCAAACCCGAGATCGAGCATCGCGTTTGCCGCTTCGGTAGCAAACCCCTGCCCCTGATACTCCGGACTGAAGATCCAGCCGACCTCCCCCTGCCGAGCTTCCATGCTGCGACAGATCAGGGACACCTCGCCAATCAGCGCACAGCTCTCAAGCAGTTCGACAGCAAGGATTACCTTGTCGCCATCGATCTCCAAGGCAACTTGGCCAATGCGGGCCTGGACCGCCTGCGCACATTGATCCCGGCTGAGGGCCACGTCGAACAGGTAGCGCGCGACATCTTCGCGCCGTCGGTAGGAATAAACCGCATCGACATCGCCCCGGTTGAAGGGGCGGAGCCGGAGCCGGCCGGTCGTCAGCGGATAGTCGGGATAGAGCGGCATGCTGTTTCCATATCCACTGCACTGTGCCGAACTGATCAGTGAAGACAAGGCCTAGTTCTTGCCGAGGTTCCCTGTCCGTGGCAGCTTGCGCTCCATGAGCAAGCACTCCAGACCCACAGTCGATCTTGTTGCACGCTGCGCCTGCGGAGCAATCGAGATGTCACTCGTGGGCGAGATAGCGTCCATGTTCTTCTGTGCCTGCACCGATTGCCAGCGCTACACGGGAGGCGGACACGCCTGCGTGGCACTGGTGCGCAGCGAAGCCCTTGCGGTGGAGGGTGCCCGACCTAAATCCTTTGCACGGTCAAGCGAGTCGGGTGCGACTTTCACCCGCCACTTCTGCCCAGACTGCGGTACTCCTCTTTATGGACAGTCCTCTAGAGTGCCGGAACTTCGGATGCTGCCGGTCGGGTTCTTCGTAGGGCAGAACGAGTGGTTTGATCCCAACCAGATGATCTTCGCGCGCTCTCATCAAACTTGGGATGTGATAGCCGACCATCTGCCGCGGCACGAGACTTATCGACCGCCGGCGCAAACATGAGTCTGGCTTCCGAGGACTTGTCGGATCGCATCCGCGACATGCTACCGGCGCAAAGGGTGCTTACCGAAAGGAGAATGTTCGGCGGCCGCGCTTTCATGCTGAACGGCAACATGGTGGTTGCTGCAATGTCCGATGGCGGCATGCTCGTGCGCGTGGGCAAGGAGGCATATGCGGTGGCGCTGAACCGCCCGGGGGCCGAACGGATCGAAATGGGCGACCGTATCATGACCGGCTTCGTGCAGGTCCCAGGGGATGTCATCGAGGAGGAAGAGGCTCTCCGAGACTGGCTGGACCTTGCGCTCGCCTTCGTCGAAACCCTGCCTGCCAAATGACCGCCGTCTAGCGTCCTCTATTGGGCAAGGCCCCATGCCGAGGCATACTTTGCGCTTCCTCCCGCCGGTGCTATAGGGGCAGCCGAACCTTGGCCGAGTGCCTATCCGTGGAATTCAGGGAGATTTTCCAATGAGCAAGATCAAAGTCGCCAATCCAATCGTCGATCTCGACGGCGATGAGATGACCCGCATCATCTGGCAGGCGATCAAGGACAAGCTCATCCATCCCTATCTCGACCTGCCGATCGAGTACTACGATCTATCGGTCGAAAATCGCGACGCCACCAACGATCAGGTGACAGTCGACTCCGCTAACGCCATCAAGAAGCACGGCGTCGGGATCAAGTGCGCGACCATCACGCCGGACGAGGCTCGCGTCGAGGAATTCGGCCTCAAGAAGATGTGGCGGTCGCCCAACGGCACTATCCGCAACATCCTGGGCGGCGTGATCTTCCGCGAGCCCATTATCTGCAAGAATGTACCGCGCCTGGTGCCCGGCTGGACACAGCCAATCATCGTGGGCCGTCACGCCTTCGGTGACCAGTACCGCGCCACCGACTTCAGGTTCCCCGGCAAGGGCAAGCTGACCATGAAGTTCGTCGGCGAGGACGGCACCGAAATCGAGCACGAGGTGTTCGATGCACCCGGCGCCGGCATCGCCATGGGCATGTACAATCTCGATGACTCCATCACCGATTTCGCCCGCGCTTCGATGAACTATGCGCTGAACCGCGGTGTGCCCTGCTATCTCTCGACAAAGAACACTATCCTCAAGGTCTATGACGGCCGCTTCAAAGACATCTTCCAGGAGATCTACGAAGCCGAGTTCAAGGAGCAGTTCGAGGCCAAGAAGATCTGGTACGAACACCGCCTGATCGACGACATGGTCGCAGCGGCGCTGAAGTGGTCCGGCGGGTATGTCTGGGCATGCAAGAACTACGATGGCGACGTGCAGTCCGACACCGTTGCGCAGGGTTTCGGTTCGCTCGGTCTCATGACCTCCGTGCTGATGACGCCCGATGGCAAGATCGTGGAAGCCGAAGCCGCACACGGCACCGTCACCCGTCACTACCGCCAACATCAGCAGGGCAAGGAAACTTCGACCAACTCGACCGCTTCGATCTTCGCCTGGACGCGCGGTCTCGCACACCGCGCTAAGCTGGACGACAACACCGAACTGGCAGCGTTCGCCGCCACCCTCGAAAAGGTCACCGTCGATACCATCGAGGAAGGCAAGATGACCAAAGACCTGTCGCTCCTCGTCGGCCCCGATCAGCCCTGGCTCTCCACCATCGGCTTCCTAGATGCTATCGACCAGAACCTGCAAAAGGCCATGGCATAAGTCTCGCCTCTGCTAACGTACTTCCCAGGCGGCGCTTCGGCGCCGCTTTTTTGTTCGGCATCAGGCCTATGCAATTGCTGACTGTGGCAGTTCCGCGTCACCGACATATTTTCGTCACGTTTTGACGCGCCACAGATTGACCGCCCGAGCGAACACTGCCTTCATTGACGCATACGTCAACATCGCCTCTCACATGAGAGCTGTTGATGGGCGGCGGAGGAGCGCCGTCTGTTGCATCATTTGGGAGGAAGCCGATGGCACCCAGCCACACTCGTATTTTCGCAGCCGCAGCACTTGCCGCGGCGATGGCAACCGGCTCGGCGCAGGCCGGCGGTCTCGAAGCCAATGGCTACAATTGGGATCTGCTCTTTGATCCGGCGACTTACGCCGGCAAGGGCACCGTAACCTATGTCGTCATCGATCAGGACGTCGAGTTCGGTGGAAGCACCATCGCCACGTCCGCAAATCGCATCTATTACAACTATGGCTTCAAAGCCGATCTACTCGACAATGCATCCTGCGCGGTTTCTGTCCAAAATCCCTTTGGATCAGGCACGGACCGCGACGCAGCCTATGCTCGCGGCACCCGCCAATCCGTCCGGGAGCGCATCACCTCCACTGACCTTGGCTTGACCTGCGCCTATGGATTTGGCGTCGGCCCCGGTGTGGCTAGCATTATTGGAGGCATTTCCGCGCAGCACCTCGACTACGAAGCAACGGTCGCACTACCCTTCCCCGGCCCGGTACGCACCGAAGACGTTTCGCTCGACGGTATGGGTTTTGGCTGGCGGGCCGGCTTGGCTTACGAGATGCCCGAGATTGCCCTCCGGGTAAGCGCCATTTATAACGCCGCAATCGACTACGAACTGTCCGGCAATGCCTTTGGCGCTGTGCTTCCCGCAGCGAGCGCCACCGCAGATGTGACGACGCCGCAAAGCGTCGAGATCAAGGCTCAAATGGGCATAGCACCCCGCTGGCTTGCGCTTGGCGGCATCAAATGGGTCGACTGGTCTGTGCTAGACGTTCTGACCGTCCAAAACGCAACTAGCCCTATCGCTACCACGCTCGGCTACGAGGATGGCTGGACCGTCACCGCGGGTCTCGGCCATGCAGTGACCGAGGACCTGACGGTGCTGGGCTCACTGACTTGGGACAAGGGCACCTCGCGCGAGGACAGCTCAGGCGTGCTAGAAGCCGGCACCCAAATCGATCGCTGGGGCGTCACTCTGGGCGGTGCTTACAGCATAGCGGATAATGTCGAGCTATCCGGCGGCGTCTCCTATTCATTGATTGATGGCGGCCGGAACGCCCGGGGTGAAAGCTGGGATCGCGGCAGCGTGTTCGCCGTCAGCGGCAGCCTCAAGGCTTCGTTCTAACTCCAGCTGAGACGACTAGAATGGCCCCTCCAGGGGCCATTCTACTGTTCGACCAACCACCCCTATCACCTGAACCGATCAGGGGCTCTTACTTGCTGATGACCAGGCTTGATGTGCGCTGTATGCTGTCATCACCCCGCCCCGAATCTCCAATCTTCGTTCAGTCCGGATCACAGCGATGCCAGTCGGCGTCATTCTCGCCTTCCTGGCCTATGCCAGCTTCTCGGTTGCTGATGCCCTGATCAAGACGGCCGGACCTTCCCTGTCGGTCTTTGAGATCGCGTTTTTCACCACGACCTTCTCGATCATTCCGGCGGCCCTCACCACCCGCGGAGAGCGCTGGCGCGACATCTACAAGCTCCAGCATCCCTGGCTCGTCCATCTGCGCTGCGCAACCGCAATATCCGGCACCGCCTGCGTCATGTACGCGTTCACACACATCCCCTTTGCCGACGTCTATGCCATCGGCTTTTTGACGCCAATCATGGTGACAGTGCTTTCAGTGCTGGTGCTCAAGGAGCATGTGGCGCTGCACCGCTGGATACTACTGATCATCAGCTTTCTAGGCGTAGTACTGGTTATCCGTCCTGGCGCCCGCGATCTGCAGCTTGGGCACTTCGTCATTCTGCTCAGCGTATTTTTCGGCGGCATAACCACGACCGTACTGCGCTATGTGGCGCCCAAAGAGCGGCGGGTGAGCCTTGTAGGCCTGCAGGTGCTTTATTCGGGCATCGTCAACGGCGTGCTGATGATCCCCTATTTCGTCGTGCCGACGCTGGAGCAGATGGCGATCTTCCTCGGCATCGGCCTCTTGGGCGGCGTGGGCGGGTTGCTGCTGATTGGCGCCACTCGGCGCACTGTGGCCAATTTGATTGCGCCGGTGCAGTACAGCCAACTGATCTGGGCCATTCTCTTCGGCGCGCTTTTCTTCGGAGAGTACCCGGACTGGATTGCCATTATCGGCATGCTGATCGTGGTCAGCGCCGGCATGCTAAACGTCTTGACAGAGAACCGTCCGATCCGCTGGAAGCCCCGCGTCTTCTTCTTCCGCATTGGCCAATAAAAGGGCCCCGCACCATCATGCGGGGCCCTCTGAATTTGCACTGATCCTCAGATCAAGGCGCGGATGGCCGTTAAAGCGTCCTCGGCCTTGCCACCGTCCGGGCCCCCGGCCTGGGCCATGTCCGGACGTCCGCCACCACCTTGCCCGCCCAGGGCTGCGGCACCGGCCTTGACGAGCTCGACGGCCGACTTCTTGCCCACCAGATCTTCGGTGACGCCCACGGCGAGACCAGCCTTTCCATCTTCGGTGACGCCGACGATGGCGACGACCCCGGACCCGACCTGCTTCTTTGTTTGATCTACGAGCCCACGCAAATCCTTGGGCTGCAGGCCCTCGACCACGCGGCCGACAAAGGCAACGCCATTGATGGTTTCGGGCCCCTCCGCCTTGGCCGAGCCGCCACCCATGGCGAGCTTCTGCTTGGCATCGGACAAGGAACGCTCGGTGCGCTTGAGTTGCTCTTGCAGAGCGGCAATCCGCTCCAAGACATCCTGAGTGCCGGAACGGAGGAGACCCGCAGCGGCACCGACGATCGCTACATTTTCATTGCCACGGCGCCGCGCTGCATTGCCGGTGAGCGCTTCGACACGGCGCACACCAGCGCCCACGGCACTCTCGGCTACCACCGAGACAAGACCAATGTCGCCAGTACGGCGAACATGGGTGCCGCCGCACAATTCAACTGACCAGCCAAGCCCGTTGCCGGTCGGCTGCCCCATAGAAACAACACGGACTTCGTCGCCATACTTTTCGCCGAAGAGGGCACGAGCGCCCGATTCCTTGGCTTCTTCCACCCCCATCAGGCGGGTTTCGACGGGCGCATTCTGCAGGATAATCGCATTGGCCAAATCCTCCACCTCGGAAATTTCCTCGGGGCTCATCGGCTTGGTGTGGACAAAGTCAAACCGCAGCCGGTCTGCCGAGACCTGCGATCCCTTTTGCGCCACGTGATCTCCCAAGACGAGGCGCAAAGCCTCGTGCAGCAGGTGCGTCGCCGAGTGATTGGCCCGAATGGCGGAGCGCCGTCCGTGGTCGACAAGCAGTTCCACCGCTTGGCCGGGCTTCAGCGTGCCGGCGGTGACCATCACCTTGTGTGCGAAGACGCCGTGAAATTTCTGCGTGTCCGAAACGGTCGCTTCAACCCCCTCGCCCATGAGTTGCCCCGTGTCCCCCACCTGACCGCCACTCTCGGCGTAGAAGGGGGTTTGATTGAGGACAACATAACCCTCCTCGCCAGCGGCAAGAGCTGCGACTTCCGCTCCGTCCTTCAGCAATGCCTTGATCTCGCCCTCGGCGGTTTCAGTCTCATAGCCAAGGAATTCGGTGGGACCGACTTTGTCCGCCAAGCCGTACCACACCATGTCGGTGGCGGCTTCACCTGAGCCCGACCAGCTCTTGCGCGCCTCGGCCTTCTGGGCCGCCATGGCGGCATCGAACCCGGCCTGGTCCACCTTGATGTTGCGGTTGCGCAGGGCATCCTCGGTCAGGTCCAGCGGGAACCCATAGGTGTCATAGAGCTTGAACGCGGTTGCTCCATCCAGCACGGCACCCTCACCAAGCCCGCGCGTCTCATCCTCAAGAATCTGCAGCCCACGACCCAGCGTCTTGAGGAAGCGCCCCTCTTCAAGGCGCACCGTCTCGGCAATCATCGCCTCGCCGCGGCTGAGCTCGGGATAAGCCTGGCCCATCTCGCGCACCAAAGCGGGCACGAGTTTGTAGATAAGCGGTTCGCTGGCGCCTAACAGGGTGGCATGCCGCATAGCCCGGCGCATGATGCGGCGGAGGACATAGCCACGCCCCTCATTGGAAGGGAGCACCCCTTCGGCAATCAGGAAACTCATCGATCGCAAATGATCGGCGATCACGCGGAGGCTCCGATTGCCTCCCCCGTCGACATCCACACCCGTGGAATTGGCGGCAGCGTTGATCAGCGCCTTGAAGAGGTCGATGTCGTAGTTATCGTGCACACCTTGCATGACGGCCGCGACACGCTCCAGGCCCATGCCGGTGTCAATGGAGGGGCGCGGCAGCGCGGTCCGCGAACCGTCTCCATGCTGCTCGAACTGCATGAAAACGAGGTTCCAAACCTCGATCCAGCGGTCGCCATCTTCCTCGGGCGATCCCGGGGGACCGCCCCAGACATGCTCGCCATGGTCGTAGAAGATCTCCGAACACGGGCCGCAGGGGCCGGTATCGCCCATCTGCCAGAAGTTCGACTTGGCTCCAAGCCGAACGATGCGATCTTCCGAGAGGCCGGCAATCTTCTTCCACAGCTCAAGTGCCTCGTCATCATCCTGATAGACGGTGACCATGAGCTTCTCCTTTGGAAGCTGCCAATCTTTCGTCAGGAGGTTCCAGGCGAGCTCGATCGCATGATCCTTGAAGTAATCGCCAAAAGAGAAATTGCCGAGCATCTCAAAAAAGGTGTGATGCCGCGCAGTGAAGCCCACATTGTCCAGATCGTTGTGCTTGCCGCCGGCACGAACACACTTCTGCGCCGAGGTAGCCGTGGAATAGGGCCGCTTTTCAACTCCGGTGAAGACGTTCTTGAACGGCACCATCCCGGCATTGGTGAACATCAAGGTGGGATCGTTGCGCGGAACGAGCGGGCCTGATGACACAGCTTCGTGCCCATTGCGGGCGAAGTAGTCGACAAAGCTCGAGCGAAGATCGTTTACGCTGGTCATCAATAGGCTTTCGTGGCGGAGACTGGCGCGAAGGCGCCCCGGATATTTGGCAGGCTTTCTATCGTGCCGCCTGCCGCCCTGTCCAGCATTGCGGCGGCAGCGAGGCCGCGACAAAACAGAAAAGGAGGGCGCCGCATCTGCGGCGCCCTCCTAACGTTTCCTTGCATGGGAACTGACTTATTCGTCGGAGGTGTCTTCTTCGCCACCGGCCACCAGCAGCACCTCGCCCAGCAGCCCCGAACTCTCGCGCACGCCTTGCTCGATGGTGGCTGCGATCTGGGGATTGTCCTTGAGGAACTGACGGGCATTTTCGCGCCCCTGCCCCAACCGCTGGCTGTCCCAGGAGAACCAGGCACCAGCCTTTTCGACGATCCCCGACTTAACGCCGAGATCAAGCAGCTCGCCCGTCTTGGAGATACCCTCACCATACATGATGTCGAACTCGACCTGGCGGAACGGTGGCGCCAGCTTGTTCTTCACCACCTTGACGCGGGTCTGGTTGCCGACGATCTCCTCGCGATCCTTGAGTGCACCGATGCGCCGGATGTCGAGACGAACCGACGCGTAGAACTTCAGCGCATTGCCGCCCGTCGTGGTCTCAGGCGAACCGTACATCACGCCGATCTTCATGCGGATCTGGTTGATAAAGATGACGAGACACTTGGACTTGCTGATCGAGGAGGTGAGCTTGCGCATGGCCTGGCTCATCAGACGAGCCTGCTGGCCAGGAAGGCTATCGCCCATCTCGCCTTCCAGTTCGGCACGCGGGGTGAGCGCCGCCACCGAATCCACCACCAGCACGTCGATTGCCCCAGAGCGCACCAGTGTGTCGGTAATTTCGAGGGCCTGTTCACCAGCATCAGGCTGTGAGATCAGCAGATCATCGACATTGACCCCCAGCTTGCGAGCATAGATCGGATCGAGCGCATGCTCGGCATCAACAAAGGCGCAAATACCACCCTTACGCTGCGCCTCGGCAATGACATGTAACGCCAGCGTCGTCTTACCTGAAGATTCCGGCCCGAAGATTTCGACGATGCGACCTTTGGGCAAACCACCAATGCCCAGGGCGATATCGAGACCGAGCGAGCCCGTCGAGATGGACTCCACCTCAATGGAGGAGGCTTCGCCCAGACGCATAATCGAGCCCTTGCCGAAATTGCGCTCGATCTGGCTGAGCGCCGCAGCAAGTGCCTTGTCCTTATCCATCGATCCACCTTCAACAACGCGCAGTGAGCTAGCCATGATGTGTCTCCTTATTCCACGCTCTGGATAGCCGTGCAACGCACCGGTTCCGCAGTGGGTTTTCAGTGAATGTGCTTTGTTTGTTCTCATTTTGTTTCAGCCAAGTCAAGGGACAAAATGAGAACAGATATAGGTGCGCAAGAGAATCGAGTCCGCCTTTGGCGTGGCGGGCGAAAAGTATGATTTTTCTGCTTGCGCTTCCATCGATGTCTGCGTTTTATGCGCGCCAGTTTCGCCCGCGGGGGCGTCCAGCGGAGGAGCCGCCATGAACCTCATCCAGTTTCTCGATCACGACGGCAACCGGCTCGTTGGGGCAGTTGACGGCGGCACGGCCCGCGTGGTGACCGGCGCCAAGAGTGTCTACGCGCTCGCGCTGGCGGCGATGGAGCGGCAGGTGGGCCTTGCAGCGTTGGTGGCTGAACATGGGCTCGGCGACGCTGTCGATCCCGGCAAGATCCTGGCTGAGGGGCGCATGCTCGCCCCCATCGACCATCCTGATCCGGCCCATATGCATGTGACCGGCACCGGCCTTACGCATCTGGGCTCGGCCGCTACTCGCGACGCCATGCACAAGTCGGCCGCACCGCAGGCCGAGGAGACCCTGACCGACTCCATGAAGATGTTTCGCATGGGTTTGGAGAACGGTAAACCGGCAGATGGCAGCAAGGGTGTGCAGCCGGAGTGGTTCTACAAGGGCAACGGCCACATCGTCGTCAATCCGGGTCACCCGATCCCATCGCCATCCTTTGCGCTCGACGCCGGCGAAGAACCCGAGATGGCGGGCATCTATGTCATCGACCAGCATGGACAGCCGCGGCGGCTGGGCTTCGCGCTCGCTAACGAGTTCTCGGACCATGTGACCGAGCGCATCAACTATCTCTATCTCGCCCATTCCAAGCTGCGCGCCTGCGCCTTTGGACCGGAATTGCGGCTGGGGGACCTGCCCGAGAACGTCGAAGGCATGTCCCGCATCTATCGCGACGGCAAGGTGCTTTGGGAAAAGCCCTTCCTGTCGGGCGAGGCCAATATGAGCCACACCATCGCCAATCTCGAGTATCATCACTTCAAGTATGAGTTGTTCCGGCAACCGGGTGACGTGCACATTCATATGTTCGGCACCGCCACCCTGAGCTTTGCGGACGGTATCTCGACGCAGCCCAACGACGTCTTCGAGATTGAGGAGGCGCAGTTCGGCGCACCCTTGCGGAACCCGGTGCGCGTGCAAGACGAGCATCCCGTCATCGTCGGCCAGCTGTATTGAGCTTGAAGCTCATCCACTAACATGTCAGTTATCCCCTTCATCTGGAGGGGATAACGATGAGCGCACGCCAGTTCGAGAAACGCCGCATCGGCCAAACCGAACTCGAGATCACCACACTGGGTCTGGGCGGCGCTTCTCTTGCCGGGATCTTCTCTCGCGTGCCGGCAGAACAGGCCCGCGCCACCATCGCCCACGCGCTCGAGATGGGCATCAACTATCTCGATACCGCCCCACAATATGGCTATGGCCGGTCCGAGCATCTGATGGGGGATGTGCTGCGGGAACGGCGGCAGGACGCAGTACTCTCGAGCAAGGTGGGACGCCTGCTACGCCCCTTCGGCACGGACCGCTCCAGCCCTCACAACTGGGTCGATCCCCTGCCCTTCGACCAAGTCTACGACTACTCCTATGACGGCATCATGCGCTCGCACGAGGATAGCATCCAGCGACTGGGCGTGGATAAAATTGACGTTCTCTATGTGCATGACATCGGCACGATGACGCACGGCGTAGAGGGCAATCGCCCGCTCTGGCAGCAATTGGAAAGTGGTGGTTACCGCGCCCTGCGCGAGCTGCGGGACGGAGGCGTTGTTAAGGCGATCGGGCTGGGGGTCAATGAGTGGCAGGTGCTGATGGATGCCATGGCGCTGGGCGACTGGGACGTGTTCCTCCTGGCCGGGCGCTATACGCTCCTTGAGCAGACCTCGCTCGAGCCGTTCATGCGCACGTGCCTGGAGCGCGGATCCTCGGTGGTGATTGGCGGGCCGTTCAACTCAGGCGTCCTGGTCGGCGGATCGACGTTCAACTATGCCAAGGCGCCTGACGACGTCGTTAGCAAGGTCCGGCAAATCGAGGCTGTCTGCCGGGAGTTCGATGTCCCCCTCCCGGCGGCGGCGCTGCAGTTTCCACTGCTGCATCCAGCGGTCTGCAATGTCCTGCCCGGGCCACGCTCGCCAGAGGAGTTGGATGGCATCCTGGCCTGGTGGGATGCCCCGATTCCCGATGTGCTCTGGATGCGCCTTGCGGAACAGGGCCTGCTGGCGCCCGGCACACCTATTCCGGGCGGCACGGCTTAGTTCAGATCGAGCGCATAGCTCTTGAGCACCTCGAGCGGAATTAGTCCCAGCACGGCTTGGTTGGTGGCGCGTAGATAAACGCGCGGTGCCAAACCGGCTGCGTGGGCCTGCGCCCAGCGCTGCGCCACGAGGCACCAGCGATTCTGGCACGAGGCCGGGAAAGGACATCTCCGGGCGCGGTGTCGATAGATCATTCCCGACCGTGGCGGAAAACGCCAAGAACTCGGCCGTCGCCTCTATGCAAACCAGATGCACCGCGGCCTCGTCAGGACCGGCAGCGCAATAGCCCGTGCGGAAAAAGCCCGTCAGCGGATCGCTCGAACAGGGCTGGAGCGATTCGCCGAGCACGTTGCGTTCCCCCGGGCCGGGCTGCCCCATCATGTTCAATTGCCGCGCTTCTCGAGCTTTTGCAGCACTTCCTTGACCTTGGAATTGATCTGGTCGAGCGAATAGGGCTTCGGCAGGAATTCGACGCTTTGGTCGTCCTCGATGTCGCGACGGACGCTCTCCTCAGCGTAGCCCGAGACAAAGATGACCTTAAGGTCAGGCATCGTCTTGCGGACATGTTTGAGCAGAGTGGGGCCATCCATTTCGGGCATCACGACGTCCGAAATCATGAGGTCGATCTTGAACTCGATGTCCTCGAGAACTTCCAGCGCCTCATCGCCGCCATCAGCCTCGAAAACCTCGTATCCGGTGGCCCGCAGGGCACGAGCCGAGAAGGCGCGGACGCTTTCCTCGTCTTCCACCAAAAGTATGCGCTCGTGGCCGGTGAGATCACGCACCGGCGCCGCTGCCAGAGTCTTGGCGGCAATCTCGTTGGCAGCAGGAACATGCCGCGGCAGGTAGATCTTGAATGTGGTGCCAACGCCAAGCATCGACTCTGGGTAGATATAGCCCTCGGTCTGCTTGACGATGCCGTAGACGGTCGAAAGCCCCAGCCCGGTGCCCTTGCCCAATTCCTTGGTGGTGAAGAACGGCTCGAAGATCTTCTGCAGCACATCGGGGCTCATGCCCGTGCCCGTGTCCTGCACTTCGATGAGGACGAAATCGGCCGCGATCATACCTTCATAGCTCAGGCGCTCGGCTTCGCCTTGCGCAATATTGGACGTGCGGATGGTGATCGATCCGCCCTCGGGCATGGCGTCGCGGGCATTGACCACCAGATTAATGATCACCTGCTCCAGTTGTACAACGTCGGCGCGAACCGGCCAGATGTTGCGACCATGCTCGACCGTCAGCGTGTTTTTCTCGCCGATCATGCGCTTGAGGAGGACGGTGAGGTCATCCACGATCAGCGGCAGCTCCAGCACTTGCGGGCGCAAGGTCTGCCGACGCGAGAAGGCCAGGAGCTGGCGGGTCAGACCGGCAGCGCGATTGGCGTTCTGCTTGATCTGCATGAGTTCGCTGAACGAGGGGTCGCCCGGCTTGTGCTTGAGCAACAGGAGGTCCGAAAATCCGATGATGGCGGTCAGCAAATTGTTGAAGTCATGCGCCACACCGCCGGCGAGCTGGCCCACGGCCTGCATCTTCTGGCTCTGCGCGAACTGGGCTTCGAGCTTGCGCTGGTCGGTCATGTCCAGGGCATAGACGTTAACGCGCTCAGGCGAGCCGGCGCCCGGCTCGGATGCCGACACATAGAGGCGCACGGCGTGGTCGCCTTCCCCGCTCAGCAATGCATCGACCGGCTCGACTTCCGAGCGGTTGGCGAGGGCATCGGCGATGGCCCGGCCAAAGCGCTCGCGGCTGCCCTCCCCAATCAGATCGCTTAGGGGCTGCAGTTCGAGGCTCTTCTCCTCGTCGACCCAGCGGAAAATGCGACCAAAGGGGGCGTTGGTGCGAATGATCCGCCCTTCCCCGTCCAGCGTCGCGATGGCGAAAGGCGTATCGTTGAAGAAGCGGGAGAAGCGCACTTCCGCCGCGCGCAATTCTTCTTCTGTGTCGGGCGCGCTCGACATATCGAGGACCAGGGTCCGCGTTTCACCCAGTTCACCATCCGCGAGGCGTGCGGCCCGGTGCAGCATGCGCACCGGCAGGCTGGTGCCGTTGCGGCGCACGAGGTCGATATCGATGATCTCGGTCCGGATCTCGCCATCCCCCCGGCCCCGCATGAGCAGCGTCGCGCCATCGCCGCGCACCAGATCGGAGAGCCGGAGCTGGCCGGCATTGAACTCGGCCAGGTCATAGCCCAGCCAATCGGACAGGGTGGAGTTGAGATATTGGATGTGACCATGCGCATCGGCTGAAAAGAAGCCGGCGGGCGAATGATCGAGATAGTCGATGGCGCGCTGCAGGTCGCGAAAGGCGCTCTCGTTGTTTTCCTTGTCGCGGGTAATGTCCTCGACGCTCCAGATCACCAGCGGCTTGCGGGCGTCGTCGGTCTCAGGCAGCGGCCGCACCGCAACGCGATACCAGAAAGCCCTTTGGCTTTCGGTTTGCGAGCCACCCAGTCCACCCATGATGCGGATGTCCTCGATGGCGCCACGACCGTCCTTGGCGGCCCGCGAGAGGCGGTAGATGGCTTCGCTCGCGTCCGACTGTCCGGCGAAAAGCCGCGGCACACCCACGGGCACGCCGTTGTTCATGGCGCCGGTGAAGCTGCCATACTGGGCATTCACATAGGAAATCTTGCCGTCCCGGTCCGACACGACGGCACCGAACGGCAGGCTATCCGCAACCGCCTGCGGAACGGTCCGACGCTCGTCGCGCCCGGCAAAGCGAAACAGGCCAGCTGCCAGGCCGAACAGGCAAAAGACGCCCACCACCGCCAGGACGCCGACAAAGGCGATGGTGGCATCGGGGGGGATTCGATCGCTGTAGAGCGAGAAGGCCACCGACAGGCCAATCAGGAAGAGACCTAACAGCACCACGCGCCACACGCTGCCGCCACCTTGTGGGGAGGAGACGAGCGGATCGGGATAGTTGTCATCGCCGAGCGGCGTCGATGCCATGGCTGGTGGGCTCCGGTGGGTGCGAGCGAATCGGGTGCAGCAAAAGGTCTAACAAAGGAATATCGTTGGCGGGAGACAGTAGCGGCTTTTCCACGCTTGGGGGACCAGGTTTGTTGCCGATGTGCCGATGCGCCGCCGAAATTTGGTCCCGTCGGTTGCGCGAAGTGGAGCGGACCCCGAGGCGAAACCGCCTCTTGGGATTGGTAGTAGGTGAGACGACTTCGCCTCGGGGTTAGCCGGGATTTGCCGGACCAGCTGGTGTTGCGTCTCCCCAAAGCAGGCAGGGAAAGGCGTATATCCGACCAACACCGCTCGGACCCACTCCGGGGGCGATCTCCCCGAAGTCCCGTGGTTCCACCCGCCTGTCTGGTCGCTGCAGCGCCGCTCCTGCGGGGGAATGGAGGGGAGTGTAGCTGAGGTTTTGGGGAGGGGGATAAGTGGATAGATGGGGTAGAGACCCCCACCTCGCCTCCCCCTGGGAGGGGGAGGCAGGGTGGGGGTGCTGGAGCCCTGATTAGCACATTACCGCGCCTTCCAGCCGGCGCCCTTCTTCAACCGCATGACAAACCCGACTACCTCGGCGACGGCCTTGAAGTGCTCGGTCGGGATGCTCTCATCGACATCGACGCTGGCAAAGAGGGCCCGGGCCAGCGGCGGGTTCTCGACGATAGGTACGTCGTGCTCCTTGGCCACTTCGCGGATGCGGAAGGCGATGGCGTCGGCGCCCTTGGCGACACATTTCGGCGCCGGCATGCCGCGCTCGTATTTCAACGCCACGGCAAAGTGGGTGGGGTTGGTGATGACCACCGTGGCGTCGGGGACCGCTGCCATCATGCGCTTGCGGGAGCGCTCCTGGCGCAGCTGGCGGATGCGGCCCTTCACATGCGGGTCGCCTTCCATCTGCTTGTATTCGTCCTTAGTCTCCTTGAGCGTCATCATGTGCTTCTTCCACCATTTGTGGCGCACATAAAGGAAATCGGCAAAGGCGATCAGCGTCACCACGGCGAGCGTAGCGCCGAAGATCTTGAGGCCGATTTCCTGAAATTCGGCGAGGATGATCAGCGGATCGGCGGTCATCATGGTGTCGAGCCGGTCACGCTCGGGCCAGACGACGAGCACCAAGATTGTGCCGACAATGGCGATCTTGAGAATGCCCTTACCGAAATTGACCAGGGACTCACTCGAGAACAGGCGCTTGAAGCCGGCGAGCGGCGAGACCTTGGAGAATTTGGGGGTGATCGGCTCGGCCGACATGACGAAGCGATGCTGCAGCAGATTGGCAGCGATCGCGCAGAACGAGAGGATCAGCAGCGGCACCAGGATGGTGCCGACCAGCGCCAGCGCCAGATTGTTGAAGAAGGACTGAAATCCGGCGCCACCTACCTCGAACTGGTCGGCATTGACCATGACGAGGCGAAGCGAGCCCATCAGCGAAGCGCTGGTGGCGGGGGCCATCATGACAAAGACGAGAGCCGAGCCGGCGAGCATGAACCAGGTGACCACTTCCTGGCTCTTGGCAACGTCACCTTTCTTGTGCGCGTCCTCGAGTTTCTTTTGGGAGGGGTCTTCTGTTTTGCTTTCTTGATCGGGGGCTTCGTCCGACATCTCAGCCCCTCCACATCGTCAAATGCTCTTCGAAGGCCATGAGATACCACCCCATCATCATCGAGAGCAGCAATGCGAACAGCACGAGCCCGACCATGACGTTGGCCGGCATCAGCACAAAAAACACCTGCATGGCCGGCATGAGCCGCGCGAGGATACCGGCACCGAGATTGAACACGAGCCCGAAAACAATAAAGGGCGCCGACATTTGGATGCCCAGGTTGAAGGCTTGCGTAACGGTGCGGATGGCCAGCTGCGCCGCATCATCGAACATCAGCGGCATGTCGAGCGGAAAGACCGCGTAGCTGTCATAGGTGGCGGCGAGGGCCAAATGATGTAGATCGGTCGCAAATATCAGCGTCACGGCGAGCAGGCTGAGAAAGCTGCCGAAGATTGCGCCCTGCACGCCCGCTTGTGTCGGATCGGCGGTCATCGCGATGGAAAGCCCCGTCTGGAACGCGATGATGGCCCCGGCCACCTGTGTCGCCATCAATAGAATGCGGACGATGGCACCCAGCATCAAGCCGATGGCCAGCTCATGAAACAGCAGGCCCACGATCGCCATGATCTCGCTCGGCATGGAGGGCAGGCTGGGCGCGAGCAATGGGAAGACCACCAGCGTGAAGGCGAGTGCAAAGGAGAGCCGCATGCGGACCGGGATCAAATCCTCGCCCAACGCCGGCATGAGCATGAGGATGGCGCCAATGCGCGCGAACAGCAGCAGGTAGAGAAAGGCCGTATTGGGCAGCCAGTCGAGCCCGATGGTCACCTCAGCCGCCTACGATGATCATGTCTACTACGCGCGTCATGTAGCCACCCATCGTAGCACCCAGGAAGGGCAGCGTCAGCAGCATCGTAATGAAGATCGCCAGAATTTTGGGGACGAAGACCAGGGTTTGTTCCTGGATTTGCGTCAGCGCCTGGAACAGCGCGATCACCACGCCAACCAGCAGACCCACGATCATCATCGGCGAGGAGATGATGATCAGCGTCCAGATGCCATCGGTGGCAATATCGAGGGCGTCGGCGCCGGTCATGGCAGAGTTTCCGTCGAATCGTTAACCCATCATAAGCCAAACGCGCCGAGCGGGCAGCGTAATGACTAGATCGGCATCCGCATGATCTCTTCGTAAGCCGAGATCACCCGGTCGCGGACCGTCACCATGGACTCGATGGCGATCTCGGTTTCGCTGAGGGCGGTCACCATGTCCACGACATTGGCTTTGCCGTTGACCATGTCCATGGCCATGGCCTCGCTGGTCTTGCCTGCATCGACAATACCTTGCACCTGGCTGGCCAGCATGTCGGCAAAGCTCGAGCCGCTGGCGGGCGCCGCCGCGGTGAGATCGGTCTGCGGGCGCGCCGACTGGCTGATGAGCTTGCCAACCTGCCCATAGGCGGCGGTGGCAGCGTTGAACGGGGCGTTGATCGCCATGGCGATGCTCCTTAGCCGCGCAGGATGTCGAGCGTGCGCCCGAGCATCTGCCGCGTAACGGTGACGACGTTGAGGTTGGCTTCGTAGGTGCGTTGGGCCTGACGCATATCCATTGATTCAACCAGCGAGTTGACGTTGGGATACTGCACATAGCCCTTCTCGTCCGCGGCCGGGTGGCCTGGCTCGTAGCGGCTGGAGAAGTCGCCCATGTCATAGGCGAGCTTGCCCACCTCGACGATCCGGCCGCCGACTTCCGCATCGAAGCTGGATTCGAAAGTAGGGATACGGCGGCGATAAGGCTCCTCGCCCGGCGCTTTGCCGGCCGAGTCGGCATTGGCGAGGTTCTCGGCGATGACGCGCATGCGCGCAGTCTGGGCGTGGAGCCCAGTTGCGGCGATCTTGAGTGAAGCGTTGAAGTCCATGTGTTCCTACTCCTAAGCCTGCCGACCGAGCGCGGTGCGGAGCATCTTGACCGACTTCTGGTAGAGGGAAGTGGCGGCCTGATAGTCCATGAGGTTGGTCGTGACCTTCATCATCTCGTCTTCGAGGGTCACCCCGTTACCTTCGGGCGTGATCTCGAAACTGGCCATGCGCTGAGCGCCAAAAGCGGTCTCGCCGCTGCCACCCACCGAGAAGTGCATGGGCTGGGTCGCTACGGTTTTCACCGAGGCACTGGAAAATGCCGCACCCGCGGGATCGAATGCGTATTGCCGGAGATCGCGGCCGTGATAGCCGGGCGTCTCGGCATTGGCTACGTTCTCGGCTAGCAAGCCCTGGCGTGCCTGATGCCAACGCATCTTGTCCGTCAGCGCCGAGAAGACTGGCATGTCCATGAGGCCCATCGGCCGAATCCCCAACTGGCTGGAATGCGATAGGCAATACTTGCCCACTGCATGGTTAACCGGAAGTTAACCGCGACCGCTTGGCGCCGTTTTGGTCTCGCATTCTGCACATTCCGCCGCTAACTAGGCAGAAGCTGCCGACCAGAGTCGGCGGTGGGCACTCGGGAGCGACTATGCAGTTCATCACCAGCCTCTTTGGCGGTTCGGGCAATTCCGTACTGACGGCACTCTTCGCCTTGGGCGTGGTGCTGGTGCTGATCGTGCTGGGTGTGTGGCTGCTTAAATTTGTGTTCAACGCATCGGGCAATGTAGCGCGTGGGCGGAACCGGCGGCTGGCGGTGATCGACAGCCTGCCGATTGACCAGAAGCGCCAATTGCTGATCGTGCGGCGCGACAATGTGGAGCATCTGATCCTCACCGGCGGCCAACACGACCTTGTGGTCGAAACCGGCATTCCCGTAAGCGAGGCTCCTGCGCAACCCTCCCGCCGCCCCATCCCCACAGTTGCCGCGCGCAAACCCGCTCCAGGCAAACCGGTGGCGGCTCGGACCGAACCGGCTGCCTCCCCTGCCGCCGCGATCGAGAAGCTGCGCGAGTTCGGACCCGCTGCCAATGGGCCGCGTTCCCTGCGCCATACGGGGTTGCTGCGCCCGGGCACGGAAACTGCTGATAACCCGGACATAGCCGATCGGTTCGACACCGACTCAGCTAAAGAGAACGAAGCGCAGCGGCGGGCGGAAGGCACCGATTTTGTGGCAGGTAACAACGAGGCGAACCGAAGCTAAGGGCACGTTCGCGCGCCTTTGCCGCCGCCTCCCTCTTGCCGGACTGGCCGCAATTGCGCTGCTGATGCTGTCGCCCGCGATTGCCTCGGCACAGGAACTTTCGATCGATTTCGGTGATGACTCGACCCTGACCGAGCGGGCCGTGCAGATCATCGGCCTCATCACGCTCCTGTCGCTGGCCCCCTCCATCCTGGTGATGGTAACCAGCTTCACGAGAATCGTGGTCGTGCTGTCGCTGTTGCGCACGGCCATCGGGCTGCAAACCGCGCCGCCCAACTCCGTCATGGTTTCGCTGGCGCTGTTTCTCACGCTCTTCGTAATGCAGCCGACATTGCAGGCCAGCTACGACCAAGGCATCGCCCCACTGATCGCGGGCGAGATCGAGTTCGCTGAGGCTTTCGAAGAGGCGGCCGGTCCCATTCACGCGTTCATGCGGGCCAATGTTCGTGAGCAGGATCTGGCGCTCTTTTATGACCTGACCGAAGCGGAAATACCCGCCGAGCCCGAGGCGGTGCCGCTCCAATTGCTGGTGCCCGCCTTCATGATCTCCGAACTCCGGCGCGCTTTCGAGATCGGCTTTTTGCTCTTTTTGCCTTTCGTCGTCATCGACATGGTGGTCGCCTCGGTGCTGATGGGCATGGGCATGATGATGCTGCCGCCGGTGGTGATCTCCCTGCCGTTCAAGCTGATCTTCTTTGTCCTGGTGGACGGCTGGTATCTGGTCGCCGGATCGCTGGTCCGCAGCTTTGTGGACGGAGGCGGCGGCTAGCGAGCCGCGAGACCAGCGCCGGGCTCGCTGGCACCCATCGGCGCCAGCGCACCATCGGCACCGTAGGTCTCCCGATAGGAGGCAAGGAAAGCGTTGATGCCCTCGACATTAGAAATCTGGCTCGCCACGGTTTTGAACTCGAGGCTGGTGACCTCAACCTGCCCGGTGACCAGATCAAACATCGGCCATTCCGGTGTCGTCACCATGGCATCGCCGAACTTGGAGCGCAGGCGCGATAGACCGATGCTGTCATTGCCCAGCACGTAGCCGACCCCCGCCTTGACGAGGTTCATGCGGGCGGGCTGGGCAAGGGCGCCGCTGGCGGGAGCACCGGCATATAGCGCCTCGAGCATTTCGCTAGCCTGACTGTAGCGTCGCGCCTTCCAATGTGCCTCGATGCGCAATAGATCGACGTCACGGCCGGCCATGTCACGGAGCATGTCGAGCGCGAGCTGATCCCGTCCGCCATCGATCATGGCGCGCGCTTCCAGGATTCGGCGCTGGCGCGCCAGCGAGTCCGGCAGGCCGGGAAGTCGCGTTGCGTTTAGGACGCGGAGCGCCTCCTGGGGGCGTCGATCGGCGAGATAGATGACGGCGAGATCGGCGGCCACTTGCGTGCGCGCAACGCCACGCAAGCGGTTGTCGAGCTGGTATTCGAGGAGTTCCGCCGCCTGCGAGAGGAGGTCCACCCGCACGAGCCGTCGTGCGAGATTGCGGATCATTTCATCGCCGCGCGTGCCAGCGGGGGTCAATTCCCGGAAATCGTAGTAGACGCTGAGCGCCTCCACCGGACCCAGCGCATCCGCCGCACCCTCAAGGAAGAGCTTGTTGAACCAGCGCGCGGCTTCCTCCTGCAAGGCGTTGACCGGCGGGCTTTCTGGATAGGTCGAAACCGCCTGTCGCACCGTCTCAAAACCGAGACGATAATCGCCGTTCTCGAAGTAGAGCTTGGCCAGCATGTTCTGCATGTTGGCTTCCAACGGGTTGCCCCGCCACAGCATGGCCTCGGCAGCGAGCGTTTGAGCGGCCTTGCCGAGATCGAGTGTACCCTGTTGCTGCAAGAGGCCCAGCGTTCGGTACACTGCTTCAGCGCGTGTCGGCCGGAAATCGGCTGCGATCACCTGACCATAGGTGTCGAGGGCTTCCTCGATACGGCCCCGCGCCTCGTCGATCCGCCCGGCCAGCAAGTGGTATTCGCTTGCCTGCTCTGGATCGAGCTCGGCAAATTTTATGTCCTGCAGGAAGGACTCTGCCATGGGCAGATCATCGGCTTCGATCGCGGCTCGAATGGCAGCAAAGGAGAAGGCATGCCGCACCCAGGCCGGGTAGGACTCGACGATGGCTTGCGCCTCCATGGCGTCGAGCCGCGCACCGCGATAGTCGTAGGCGTCGGCACGGGCGATGGTCCGCCAGATCAGCCCATCGAGCTCTTTGCCCAGCGTCGCGGAATTGAGGATGGCGAGCGCCTCGGGCGTGCGACCCGCCATCGTGGTGGCAACAGCCTGCAGCAGACGCAGTTCGCGGGTGTTGTCCTTGTTCTCGATATCGTTCTCGAGGACCCGCAGCACGCCCAAGGCTTCATGGGCAAACTGATTGGCGATGTAGTACCTGGCAAGATCTAGTCGCGCCCGATCCCGTTGCTCACCCTCAGCCCGAGCAGCCTCCACCTGTAGGTCATGCAGCTGCCGGTCATAGGCACCGAAATCGGTCTGCTCCAATCGCACCAGATCCACAAATCCGCTGCGCACCTCAGTGCTTGCCGCATCAGCCGTACTGCGCGGTGCATCCAGTGCGGAAACGGTAAGGCCCCCCGGCGTACCGATGACCGCCAGATCGCTCTCGATACTCACAGCAAGGTTGGATACCTCAGGCTTGACCACCAGGCCGTGCACGCTGCGCAAAGCCGAAAACTCCACATAGTCGAGCGTGCGGGTGATGCCCCGAGCCGGAGGATAGGCGGTGACCACCCTGAGCAGGTCCCCCACCACCGGATCGCGGAACTCATGGATACGCGCCGGCCGGGTCAACTTTGCGACCATTTCGAACTCGCCCTCGAAGCCGCGGCGACGACTGAGTTCGATGGGTTCTGTGGGGGTGAGCATGATGTCGCCCAAGGACAACACCCACGCACGCCCCTCCGAGCCGAGGGTTGCCAAACGGTCCTGCGCCAAGTCCAGCCGTACCACCTGGGCATCGGCCGACGCCATAACATCGAACGTCTGTGCGACCGCTTCGAAATCTTGCGAAGCGTCGGGCGGCAGGATCCCGACGGTGCTGTCGAACATCAGCCATACGGTATCGCCCCGCCGGAACACCGCTGCGGGAGTATCCTGCTCGAATGGGAAGACCATCCGCACGGTAGAGCCCAAAACGCTGACGAATGGCTTGATCGGCGCGGTGGCGCTGGCCGGATAAAGCGCATCGACATCGGGACGGGGATGATCGCTGTTCGGCGCCGTGCTGGCGTGCGCCACGTTTGCCTGCGGATCGGGCAATTCGAACTGCGGCAAGCCTTGGCCAGCGATATCGATATCCAGGACATATTGCTGGGGCGAGTTTTCGTAGAAGCGCGGCTTTATGCCTTCGGCCACCTGCAGCAGCACCCGAGATCCGTCCGGCGTCACCTCACCTTCGACGCTCAGAATTTCGGCCGGCAAATTGCTGGCCAGTTCCCGCAAGTCAATGTCGACCGGCCATTCAAAGGCGATCAGACCCAGATCTTCCTCTTGCACATATTCGGCCGTCGTCGGTACGGACCAATCGAACTGCACCCGCATGAAGGTGGGATTGCGTCCGACGCGGATGGTGGCTTGCGGATTGAACTCCTCGACCCCTGCCCGCTTGCGGTCCTGCTCGGCGCGGATTGCAGCCAAGCGTGCCCGCTCTGCCAATTCCTCCACCACGTCTTGCGGCAGGGCCGGCGGCATGCCCTGCCAGGAGTTCGGCAGGAGATCGATGAAGAGCTTTTCGCCAGCCTCGATGCGGTTGAAGGTGAAAGCCGAGCGCAGGCCCAGCCGCAACCCGCGACCATCGGGGTCCACCCGGGCCACCGACAAATAGTTGGGCATGGTCGTGCCGACATCGGGCAGGATGATCGAGATGGACTCTTCGAATTCCAGAGACAGCACCCCGTTTTCGAGGCGCATGCTGTATTTGGGCAGGGTGTCGCGGCCGGGAAAGCTCAGGATCAGACGGCCATAGCCCTCTTCCTGGGTAGCAAAAAGCTGCCCCTCCTCCTGCGCCATGAGCGGGGCGGCACCAAGCGCCACCAGCGCAGCGCCGATCGCCAGGCCCATGCGGACCCCATGCCAAGCTCGTCTGATGGTCGTCTTCACCGGCTTCTGCCTGTCCCGACGTACTCATGCACGTCGGGACCAAGCCTTCGGCTCGCTCATTTGGACGCGCGGGTTACAACACTCTAGGTGTGCAACCTAGCGGGGGTGACTTAACGTCCCCTTACAAAGCCATTGCAAGAATTGCCTATTGGCCAACAATCTGGGGCAGTTCCGCCAAGTCGTCCGGTGTGATCTGCGCGGGCGGTAGATCGGCGATGGCAGCCATCTTGACGGTCAGCTCCTGCGCGCGGGCGGGGCTCATTTCGGCAAGGATCGGCGCCATTTTGCGTGGGCTCATGGTCTTGGCAACCCGCAACAGCACTTCCATCTCGAGATTGTTGAAGATGTTGGCCGCGTCCTTGGGTTTCATCGCTTCATACATGGCGACAATGCTGGCGAACTGCCCCTGCTCCATTTCCTGGCGCTGGTCGACCAAAGAGGCGATCTGCGCCTCAAGAGCTTCGAGGGTTAGCGAGCGCTCCTCGATCCGCTGCTCGGCAGCGTCGACCAGCGATGCACGCATGGCGAGATCCTGCTCATACTGCAGCAGCTCTTCGCGCCGGGCGGCAAGGCGAGCCAGCAATTGCTGTTCCGTCGCCGAAGAACCCTCGGTATCGATCAACTGGGTGACGGCTCCCCCATTGAGTGCCAGCGGCACCGCGTCCCCATTGGGCAAGCACTCGACCTTCATCATCTCCGCGAAAGCCTGGGCGTCGGCGTCGGGGGCCTCTTCGTGGTCAGAGGATTCGGCGTCGCCATGGCTACCCTCGGCATCGCCCTCGGTCTCGGCCTGCACCAGAGCACCCGTCGCATCCTCGATCAGCGTTGCGTCACCGTCGATGCAGTAGGCGCTGGAAATCGCCGGGCCGCTCGCTTGAGCGGCACCCTCGGGGACAACAGCCCCATCATGGGTGTCACTGGCGCCGTGCTCCTCGTCAGTTCCACCATGTTCCGCAGCAGGTTTGGCCGTAGGCAGCATCGGAGCGGGATCGGCTATGGTTGGGCTGGTGTCCTCGACCGTCGGCTCGCCGATGCTCTGTTCCCCGCCTGCATCTGCGGCAGGGGCTGCAGGGCTATGGCCTCCACCACCAGCGGCCTGCGCCACCCCCACACCGGCCAAGACATAGCCTCCCTCGGTCACCAGACCCAGGGTCTTGAGCACCAGGAGGGCCGAGATGGCCAGGACGACGACGGGCAGCAGCCGGATATTGGTCACGCGGCGGCTCCGCGGGTGCGCACGCGCGCGGTCAATTGTTCAAGCGCGGACTGCACCTTGTTGGGCGCCTCGATGGGCTCGGCAGGCTGTGCCGGTCGCGCAGCACTGGTGATCTTGGCAATGCGTTCCATCAGCACTGTACCGGCATTGACGTGATGGGCCAGTTCGACGCCGAAGCGCTCGGCTTCCTCCAGCCGGGTGTTGAGCGTCAGATCGGCCTCCACCGCCGTCTGCTTCAACTCCTTGATCGCCTGGTTGGCGAGGTTGGTGGCACTGACCAGATCCGCCACCATCTGCCGCATCATGTCCTTGTCGGCATGCAGGCGCTTGAGGCGCTGGTTGAGCACGATGCAATAGCCGATGGTCAGGGCCAGGAGAACGGCCACCGCGCTTTCGACCAAGAGCCCCAGGGGCAGACTCATCATCATCGTCCTTCCATATTCGCGTCGATCGCCTCGAAATCGGCCATGGTGACCTTGGGCGGATTGAGGGGGCGCGTTACCCGCACCGATACATTGTTGCCGATGTGGCCCATGATGGCCTCGGTAAGTTCGACATCGCCACACCGCAGGCGCACGGGGTCGGACGGCTCACGATCGAACATGATGGTATCGCCTGGCTGGATCGTCAGCATGCGGGCGAGTGGCAGGTCCTGCTCATGCAGCACGGCTTCGATCTCAACGTCGGCCGAGTAGATTTCGGTGGCAAGATGGCCTTCCCAGATAGGGTCCCGGCCGAACTTCTCGCCCATGAACATCTGCAGCAATTGCTCGCGGATGGGCTCGATGGTGGCATAGGGCAGCAGGATCTCGATCTTTCCGCCGCGATCGTCCATTTCGATGCGCAACTCAATCAGGATTGCTGCATTGCCGGGGCGCGAAATGGCCGCAAAGCGCGGATTGGTTTCCATGCGCTCGAGCTTGAAGTTGACCTGGGTCACCGGCTCGAAGGCGCGGTGCGTATCCTCCAGGATCAATTCGATCATGCGGCGCGCCAGCGCCATTTCGATGGTGGTATAGGGACGCCCCTCGACGCGAATGTTACCGCCAATGCGCCGGCCGCCCAGCAGCACGTCTATCATCGAATAGATCAAGGAGGAGTCGACGGTCAGCAGACCATAGTTCTCCCATTCCTCGGCCCGGATGACCGAGAGGATGGCTGGCAGTGGTATGGAGTTAAGGTAGTCGCCAAACCGCACCGAGGAGATCGAGTCCATGGTGACTTCAACGTTGTCGGACGTGAAGTTGCGCAACGAGGTCGTCGCCAGCCGGACCAGCCGGTCGAAGACGATTTCGAGCATCGGCAGACGCTCGTAGGAGACCAGAGCGGAATTGATCAGGGCCTGGACGCCCGTCAGTTCCACCGTGCTGCCCACGGCCGCATCGAAACCGAGGAGACTGTCGATTTCGTCCTGGTTGAGGACGCGATCGGCGCCCTCCCCGTCCGCATCGGTGCCTTCGAGCATGGCGGCCCATTCCGCAGCAGCGGCGGCAGCCTTCTCCTCCTCGGTCATATCCTCTTCCGCCACTTCGGCCGCACCGGTTGCGGACATATCGAGATCATCAAGACCCCAATCGTCACTGAGTTTATCCTGCTCGGAAGGACCCGCCATTATTGCACCAGCAATTCCTTGAAGAGGATGGACTCCACCCGGCTCGGGTAAATGGCGACGTTGACGCGGCGCAGCAGCTCTTCTTTGAGGCGATAGACGCCCGCCGAGCCTTCGAGGTCGGAGCGCCGCAGTTCGCGCAGATAGACCTGGAAGGCATCGATGACCTTGGCGACCCGCGGCTGAATTTCGATCATCATCGCTTCATTCTCGACCTCCAGAGCCACCGTGAGGCGCATGAAAGCCTTGCCGTCCGCCTCGTTGTTGAGGTTCACGATCATGGGCGGGAGATTGAAAATAAACGTCTGCGGTGCTTCGACGGCGGGCACGCCGTGCGCGTCTACCGCGCCGTGCTCGGCTTCCGCTGTGCCTGAGGAGAGAAAGAAGTAGAGGCCCGCACCAGCGAGCAACACGACGACGGCCGCCGCACCAATGATGATGAAGAGCTTGGGAATGCCCTTCTTGGCCGAGCCGGCGCCTTCGATGTCTGCTTCAGCGGCCATGCCAACCCTGCTGTGCCTCGGATTTCCGGACGATTCCGGTGTCCACTCCAGCTAAGCGCTTGATGGTTAACGATTGGTTACAAGGTGCCTCTGGTGGGCAGAAATTGCCGGGCAGCTTTTGCCGCATGGCGCCTGATCCGCTCAAAAGCTGTCGACCCAGGACTTCGGCTAAGTGTCTGAAATTGCTTGCTCTCGAGCCTTGGCATGGTTTTCGCAAGGTAAACGGCGGAACCACCGGCTTGGGGAAGTGGGCAGTTCCGGGGACGTTAACGGGGATCAGCGATGATCGAAAATGCGCAACTGATCAGCCTCTCGCGGCAGATGGCGCTGCAGCGGCAGATGGACGTGGTGGCCAACAACATGGCCAACATCAACACCTCTGGCTTCAAGGCAGAAAACATCCTCTTCGAGGAATATGTGATGCCGGTCGCCCGCAACCGCGACTTCCAGCGCCTCGACCAACCCCTCTCCTACGTTCAGGACTGGACCACGGTGCACGACCTCTCGGCCGGCGCAATGGTTCAGACCGGCAATGAGCTAGACGTCGCCCTCAGCGGCAATGGTTTCTTTGCCATCGAAACCCCGGCCGGCGAGCGCTGGAGCAAGTCCGGCTCCTTCCAGATCAACGCGAACGGCACGCTCGTGGACCTCAACGGCAACGCCGTTCTGGGCGAAGGCGGTCCGATCCAGTTCGGCCCCGAGGAAACCGGCATCCTGATCGCCGCCGACGGTTCGATCAGCACCAGCCAAGGACCGAAGGGGCGTCTCCGCCTCGTTGAGTTCGCCGACCCGCAGGAGCTTACCCGCGAAGGTAGCAACCTTTTCGCTGGCGGCACACCTGTGGCTGCGACCGGAACCCGCACCATGCAGGGCTTCGTCGAGCGGTCGAATGTGTCCGGCGTCAGCGAGATGGCAGAGATGATCCGCGTGACGCGTGCCTATGAATCGGCAGCCTCCATGACCCAACGCCAGGACGAGATGCGCCGCACAGCCATCCAGCGCCTGGGCGAACCCAACGCCTGATCGGGAGCACTGCCATGAAAGCACTCTATATCGCATCGACCGGCATGAGCGCCCAGGAACGCAACGTCGAAGTCATCTCCAACAACATCGCCAACATGCGGACCACTGGCTACAAGCGCCAGCGGGCCGAGTTCGAGGACCTGCTGTACCAACAGATCTCCCGCGCCGGTTCCACGACCTCGGACCAGGGCACCATGCTGCCCGCCGGGCTCGAGATCGGTTCGGGCGTTCGCACCGTCTCGGCACCCCGCGTCATGAGCCAGGGCACGGTCAACATGACCGAGCGTGAACTCGACGTTGCCGTGCGCGGCGAGGGCTTTTTCATGGTGCAACTGCCCGACGGCCGCACCGGATATACGCGGGACGGCTCCTTCGAACGCTCGGCGGATGGCATGCTAGTTACCTCGAGCGGGTACGCTTTAGAAGGTGGTATTAACATACCAGCTGACGCTCGCTCTGTATCAATATCAGCGGACGGCACTGTCGAGGCCTTCGTGGGAAATGCGCCAGAGCCGATGCAGCAGGGTCAAATACTATTGGCCCGATTCGCTAACAAGTCAGGTCTTGAGTCTCTGGGCGACAACTTGTTCATAGAGACGCCGGCGAGCGGGGCACCGCAGATCGGCGTGCCCAACGCGGACGGCACCGGCAATCTGCTGCAGAACTACCTGGAAATGGCCAACGTCAATTCGGTGACCGAGATTGCCGATCTGATCGCTGCGCAGCGCGCCTATGAAATGAATTCCCGTGTCATCTCCGGAGCCGACGAGATGATGCAGTCAACGACCCAGCTACGTTAGGAGGGCCGCCATAATGATCCGCCGCCTGACCGCCCTCACCCTCTCGACCCTGCTTCTCGCTGGCACCTGCCTGGCGGAACCGATGTTGCAGTCCGACGTAGTAGTCGCCGCTCCCGTCGTAACGGTCGGCGATATGTTCGCCGATGCCGGTGCCCTAGCCGAGGTGGGCCTGTTCCGCGCCCCTCAGCCCGGCACGACTGGCATCGTACCGCTGGCCGATGTACGGGCGGCAGCCAATCGCGCCGGACTGACTGGTTTCAACCCCGCAGGGCTCGAGGCCGTGCGGGTTACCCGCAGTGCAACCCTCGTTGATGAAGCATTGCTGAACGAACTTATCACTGCCGATCTCACTGCTCGCGGCATCCTGCGGCAAGGCATGTCCGCCGATACGCTCTTTTCCCAGCCGATCGCCGCTATCAATGCTGAGGCAGTTGCCGAACCCGCCAAGATCGTCAGCCTGCGGTATCTTCCCGGCACTGGCGCTTTCACCGCCCGCTTTGTGGTGGCGGGATACGAGCAGCCGCTTGATCTGACCGGCACCATCGAGGTGATGATCGAAGTCCCCCACCTGGTCTCGTCCCTAGCGGCCGGCACCGTGCTGGCGCCCGAGCACCTCGAGATGCGCGCCGTACCCCTGCGCTTCGCCGAGCCGACTGGCATTGTCGGCGTCGAGGACATCGTGGGTCAGTCGCTCAGCCGCCAGAGCCGCGAAGGCATGATGCTCAAAGCCTCGGACGTCCAAACCCCGATGCTGATCAGCAAGAGCGATCTGGTCACCATTTACTTCCGCAAAGGACCAATGACCCTCAGCGTCAAAGGCCAGGCACTGACCAGCGCCACCCCTGGCAAACCGGTCCAGGTCCTCAATCTCATGTCCAAGCGCGTCATCAGCGCCACCGCCCTCGCCGCAGGTGCAGTCGAGGTCAGCCATGACCCGCTCGCCATTGCCGGCCTCTGAACTGCTGCAGGAGAATATCCAATGAACCTCTTCAAACTCGCCGCTCTCCTGACGCTGACGGCCACCCTTGCCGGCTGCAACACCACCGATCGCCTCGCCAATGTCGGCAATGCACCAGTGCTTACCGCCATCGAGGATCCAACCACTGTAGCTGGCTATCAGCCGGTGCGCATGCCAATGCCCGCCGCCATCGCCGATACCTACCAGCCCAATTCGCTCTACCGCACTTCGGCCAAGGGCTTCTTCAAGGACGAGCGGGCGCACCGTATCGGCGATATCCTGACCGTGATCGTCACGGTCGACGATAGCGCCCAGATCGACAACTCGACCCAGACCGGCCGGTCCTCGACCAACTCGGCGGGCCTAGGTGGCATCTTCGGCGTTGCCGTGAACAATGTCAGTGCGGGCACTATCGATCCTAGCGGCATTATCGACATCAATTCGGGCATGGAGAATTCGGGCAATGGCTCGGTTAACCGCCGAGAGAGCCTTGAGACTTCCGTCGCCGCAGTGGTGACGCAGGTGCTGCCCAACGGCAACCTGGTGATCGAAGGGCGCCAGGAAGTGCGCGTCAACTTCGAAGTCCGCGACCTCATCGTCGCTGGCATTGTGCGTCCGTCGGACATTCAGGCCAACAACACCATCCCCTCCACCAAGATTGCCGAGGCACGCATCGCCTATGGCGGCCGCGGCCAGATCACCGACGTCCAGCAGCCCCGCTATGGCCAGCAGGTCATGGACGCGATCCTGCCCTTCTAACCAGTTTCCCCGCCGCACTTCCCCAAGCCTGCGGCAGGCTCCCTGAAGGTCCAGAAGGACCAACGTCACCCGGCCTCAGAACGAGGCCACCTTCCCCAAGAGGCGCAGTCCCCCGGCTGCGCCTCTACCCCTTTTCAGGCGCGACCAAGGCTGCCAGTGTACGCACCATTTTGGGAGTCAGCCAGATGTCGGGATCAAAAGTGGGGGTCGGCGTAGCACTTGGAATTGCTTTGGGGGCAGCTCTGGGTATCGCCTTTGAAAATCTCGGGCTTTGGATCGGCGTCGGCTTGGCGGTCGGCGCGGCTCTGGGTGCTGCCTGGACGCGAGTGGGGAACCACAAGAAGGGTCGCTCCTGAAAGGGCCTCTTGCCCGTTGTCCTCAGCTATGGAACACCATTTCGGCTATTTCGGAGTGATCCATGTCCTTTCAGAAACTCGACGAACTCGGCCGCACGCTCGAAGCCCTTGAGCATGCCATCTCCATTCTCGGCGCCGACGAAGCGACGCATATGGCCGTGGGTGGGGGCGACAAGCGGGCCGAGGCCATGTCGCACTTGGCGGGCCTCTATCACACCCAGGCCACCGCGCCCGAAATTGGGGACTGGATTGCCGATACCAGGGAAGAATCTCTTTCTGAGGATCAGCGGCTAGCCCTTGGAGAATTCGAGCAAAATTACATCAGCGCCACCTGCCTGCCGACCGAGTTCGTGCAGCGTCGCACAGCGGCCACCATGCGGTCCGAACAGCTCTGGCGTGAGCTGCGCGCCAAAGGTGACTGGGACAGTTTCCTCCCTGCGCTTGAAGGCGTGGTCGCCCTGGTGCGCGAAGAAGCGCAATTGCGGGCCGACGCCCTGGACCTCGCGCCCTACGACGCGCTTATGGAGCAATATGATCCGGGCAACCGCACGGCCGAGCTCGATCTGGTGTTCGATGATCTCAAGACCTTCCTAAAGGACTTCGTGCCCGAGGCAGTGGCCGCCCAGGAGCGACGCCTGTCGGTGCGGCCGCGCAAGCCGCTCAACGCGCCATACCCGATTGAGAAGCAGCGCGAACTCGGGCTTGCGGCAATGCGAGGCGTGGGTTTTGATTTCACACACGGCTCTCTGGCGGTCTCCCATCATCCGTTCTGCGGCGGCGTACCCACCGATGTGCGCATGACCACCCGCTATCGGACCGATGAGTTCTTGTCTTCGCTCATGGGCGTGCTGCATGAGACTGGCCACGCCCTATACGAGCAGGGGCTCCCCAAGGAGTGGTCACATTGGCCGCTTGGCAAGGCACGCGGCATGGGTATTCACGAGTCCCAATCCCTGTTCGTGGAAATGCAACTGGCGCGCAGCTCCGAGTTCTGGGAATGGGCTCTGCCCCTGGTCCATCTCCACCTGGGTGAGGATGCGATACCCGGCTGGGATATCCCGGACATTCTCAACGAGGTGAACCATGTCGAGCGTGGCTATATCCGCGTCGATGCCGACGAGGTCACCTACCCGCTGCATGTGATCCTGCGCTACGAGCTGGAGCAGGATCTGGTGAGCGGCAAGCTCGAGGCCAGCCAAATTCCCGAGGCGTGGGACGCCAAGATGACCGAGTATCTCGGCATCTCGACTATCAACGACCCAAAGGACGGCCCGATGCAGGACGTTCACTGGCCCTCAGGCGCGTTTGGCTACTTCCCCAGCTACACGCTCGGCGCCATGATCGCCGCACAACAATGGCGCGCCCTCGAACAAAGCCTGCCCGACATTCGTGAGGACGTGCGGAGGGGTGACTTCGCCCGCGTCAACCAATGGCGTGCCGAGCAGATCTGGAGCCAAGGCTCGCGCTGGTCAACCCCCGACCTCATTACCCGCGCAACAGGCGAGCCGCTTAACGCCGATTTCTTTAAGGCTCACCTGCGTCAGCGCTACCTCGGCTAGCAGCAAGGTCATGGAACCGGCGTTGGGCGACCGCGTTGCGTGACGGGGCACAAGGACGACACACTCGATGCAGACCAGCAGTGGCGGCGCCGACTTCTTGAGCGGTGGCCGCGAAATGGCCGAGCGCATTCGCGCCTTTGATTGGACGACCACAGGCATGGGCCCCATCGCGGACTGGCCCGTGTCGATCAAGACAACCATCGGCGTCCTGCTCCGGTCCCCCGTGCCCATCGTCACCCTCTGGGGCGAGCGCGGCACGATGATCTACAACGATGCCTATTCCGAATTTGCTGGCGGCCGGCATCCCGAGCTCTTGGGATCGGCCGTACGCGAGGGCTGGGCTGAGATTGCCGACTTCAATGACAACGTCATGCGGGTGGGGCTTGCCGGCGGCACGCTTTCCTACGAAGACCAGGAGCTGACGCTTCACCGCTCGGGCCGTCCCGAACAGGTGTTCATGAACCTCTATTATTCGCCCGTGATCGGCGAGGCCGGAAGCCCCATCGGCGTCATCGCCGTAGTCGTGGAGACCACCAGGAGCGTTCAAGCCAGCAAGCAATTGCAGGAAAACGAAGAGCGGCTGCGCTTCCTCGATGAACTCGGCCGTGCGACAGCCAGCGCCGTCGACCCAGACGAAGTGATGCGCATCACAACCAAAGCAGTGGGCGAGCATCTGGGCGTCAGCAATTGCGCCTATGCCGATATGGAAGCCGACCAGGATCACTTCACCATCCGTGGGGATTGGAGCGCCCCCGGCTCCCCCTCCATAGTCGGCCACTACAGCCTGGCCGATTTCGGCGAACTGGCCGTTGCCAATCTCAGCCAAGGCAAGCCCCTCGTCATCAACGACAATCTGCGGGAGATTGCCCCCAGCGAAGCTGCGACCTTCCAGAGCATCGGTATTGCTGCCACCATCTGCATGCCGCTCGTCAAGCAAGACCGGCTCACCGCCCTCATGGCCATCCACGACAAGGTGCCGCGTCAATGGGGTGACCGTGAACTGGCTCTGTTGGGCGAAGTTACGGAGCGGAGTTGGGCGCATATCGAGCGCGTGCGTTCGCAGGCGGCGCAACGGCGCAGCGAGCGGCAGTTCCGCGAACAACTTGAAGCCATGGTTCAGGAGCGGACTGCCGCGCTGGCCCAGAGCGAAAAGAATATCCGCACCATCTTCGACACCTCCCACCTCTACCAGGGGCTGTTGGCACTCGACGGCACCGTCCTCTATTTCAACGATACGGCACTTAACGGCATGGGCGCGGCCCGGCAGGACGTGCTTGGCCGTCCCCTTTGGGACACGCCATGGTTCAGCGACACCCCCGGCATGTCCGATACCATTCGGCTCGCGGTGGAAGAGGCGTCCCGCGGCCAGACTGCCTCGCTGCCCCTTACGCTCAAATTGGCTGCGGGCACCCGCAATTTCGATTTCACGCTGCGCCCCGCCTTCAACGAAAAGGGCGAGGTGATTTCCCTTGTGCCCGAAGCGGTGGATACGACGGCCCGGGTCAAGACCGAACAGGCCTTGCAGCAAGCCCAGAAGATGGAAGCCATCGGCAATCTGACCGGCGGCGTCGCGCACGATTTCAACAATCTCCTGATGGCGGTTTCAGGCAGCCTCGAGCTCCTGCGCAAGCGCGTGCCCGAGGACGAAAACCTTTATCGGCTGATCGACAACGCCATCCAGGGTGCGCGGCGCGGCAGTTCGCTGACCACGCGCATGCTGGCCTTTGCGCGCCAGCAGGAGCTGCAGACCCAGCAGGTGGACCTCTCGGAGCTGATCTCGGGCCTAACCGAACTGATGGAACGTTCGCTCGGACCCACGGTCGAGATCAAGACCGAGCTCCCATCAGGCCTGCCCAGCGTTGATACCGATGCCAACCAGCTGGAGTCGGCAGTGCTTAACCTGGCGGTAAACGCTCGCGATGCCATGAACGGCACGGGCGAGATCCTCATTGCTGCGCGCGAGGAACAGATCGGCCCAAGCGATGGAGAACTGGCGCCTGGGACCTATGTCTGCCTCTCGGTCACCGACACCGGCGAAGGCATGGACGCCGCGACGCTCAAGCGAGCCACCGACCCGTTCTTCACCACCAAGGGCGTGGGCCGCGGAACTGGTCTGGGGCTCTCCATGGTCCATGGCTTTGTCGAGCAATCGGGCGGCAAGCTGCAGCTCAAAAGTTATCCCGGGCAAGGCACCACAGCGGAAATCTGGCTGCCGGCCCTCCACGGCGCCAAGGCTGCTCCCCTGCTGACCGTCTCAGCCCCCGACGAACCGGTGCCCGCCAGTCCGAGCAACGCTAAGCTCAACATTCTCGTGGTTGACGACGATGCCTTGGTGCTGATGAACACTGTCGCCATGCTCGAAGATCTGGGCCACCGCGTCAGCGAAGCCTATTCGGGAGCCGAAGCGCTGAAACTCTACGAGCAGGAAAATTTCGATCTGGTTGTCACCGACCACGCCATGCCACGCATGACGGGCGCGCAAATGGCTGCGACAATCCGGGCCATTCGCCCAGCCCAGCCTATTCTCCTGGCAACCGGCTATGCCGATATTCCACCCGGTGCCGACGCCACCCTGCCCCGGCTCTCCAAGCCCTTCACGCAAGCCAACCTGGAAGATGCGGTCAGCCGCGCCATGTCGGCAGACCAGACGCAACGCCGGGCCGCCAGCCGGTAAAAAAGGCCCGCATGATTGCGGGCCTGACATCACTTCCGGCTATTCGTCGCGATAAACCTTTTCGCGACGCTCATGCATCTCCTGCGCCTCAAGGCTCAGGGTAGCGATGGGTCGAGCATCGAGCCGGGCCAGGCCGATTGGATCGCCGGTTTCCTCGCAATACCCATAAGTGCCATCGTCAATCCGCTTGAGCGCGGAGTCGATCTTGGCGATCAGCTTGCGCTGCCGATCCCTTGTGCGCAGTTCCAGCGAACGATCGCTTTCCGAGCTGGCGCGGTCGGCCATGTCGGGATGGTTCTGCGATTCTTCCTGGAGATTATCCAGCGTCTCGCGGCTCTCCCGCAGGATCTCGTCTTTCCACGCCAGGAGCTTGGCCCGGAAGTACTCCCGCTGCCGTGGATTCATGAACGGCTCGTCGTCACTCGGCCGGTAGTCAACAAGCTCAACAGAAGACATCAGCAGACTCAACTCCAATGCGCCCCTAGGGCGGCCTGTATATGCGCCAGCTCGATCTGCGGCAAGCGCACAAAGCGGGGCTGCTTAACACGCCCTCGCCAGCAACGGTGAGGCGCATAACTCAGCTTTGACAACAATTTGATGACCGATGTCAGGCGGGGAAGCGACCAAACTTGGCCAACTCCACCCGAACGCGTAATTCGATCTCGTCGAGTACCCCATCCAATTCGGGTACGGAGCGCTCCCGCGCATCGTTGAGGAGACCCGATAGGTGATCGAGCCGGTCGAGGCTGATGCGGCCAATCAGGAGATCCGCTTTGATGTCATCGAGCATGTCGAGCAGCGCGCCTCCGCGCCGAACTGCTCGCTTTCGACCTGTTGTGGCATCTTCTACCCCCTGGAGCGCCAGGATCGCGTCGATGCCGGCGGCAGACGCGACGGGTGCCGCGGCCGCAATGCGCGCCGGTGCGTTTTCGCCGGCAGGCACGAAAGCCGGACCGGAGCCTGGGCGGCTGCCGCTACTGCTCTTGCCAACGCTGTTGGTCCGCTTGGTTTCGATGCGCACTGGTGGAGACTCGTTTCGCCGTGGTGCCTTCCCCGGCAAAATCTGCCCAGCCTGGTTAACAGAGCCTTAAAGCACTCGGCAATTTGTGCTTAGCAGGCATGAAGCCAAGCGCCACCACCACTATCCGCAGCCCAGAACGCTAGCAAAGTCAGGGCTCGACCCGGTCGGCCCCGGCATTGGCACGCTTTTCGCAACATCGCTCCCGAATGCCTAGCCGCGGCCCACGCCCGCGGAATTTGGAAGTACCGATGATGCACAAACACCTGCGCGCCGCCATCGCCGCCCTTCTCAGCGTCACGCTCTCGTTTGCCCCGCTGGCGCCAGCTCTGGGTGCCGCTGCCCGCATCAAGGACATCGTGGATATGGAGGGCATCCGCGAGAACCAGCTGGTGGGCTATGGTCTCGTGGTTGGCCTCAATGGCACGGGCGACAGCCTCAACAACGCGCCCTTCACCAAGCAATCGCTCCAGTCCATGCTCGAGCGGCTCGGCGTCAACACCGCCGGCGAGAACGTCCGGACGGCCAACGTCGCCGCGGTGATGGTCACGGCCAATCTACCGCCCTTCGGCACGCAAGGTACGCGCATCGATGTGTCCGTAGCCGCGCTCGGCGATTCCGACAGCCTTCAGGGCGGCACCCTCCTTGTCACCCCGCTGCTCGGGGCGGACGGGGAGGTCTACGCCATTGCGCAAGGACCGGTGAGCATCAATGGCTTCAAGGCCGAGGGCGATGCTGCCACCATCATCTCGGGCGTGCCGACCACCGGCCGCATTTCCTCGGGTGGGCTGATTGAGCGGGAAATCGATTTCCAGCTTGGCGCGCAGACCTCGCTCCGGCTGGCCCTACGCAATCCCGACCTCACCACCGCCCGTCGCATTGCGCTCTCGATCAACGATTTCATCGGTGCGCCGACGGCCGTGCCCGAAGATCCTGCCACCGTGCGGCTGACCCTGCCCCATGGCTTCAACGGCAATATCGTCGACCTCCTCACTGACGTCGAACAGCTGATGGTGGAAACCGATCAACCCGCCAAGATCGTCATCGACGAGAATTCCGGCATCATCGTCATGGGCAAGGATGTGCGGGTGTCGAGCGTTGCTGTGGCCCAGTCCAATCTCACCGTCAGCATCGCCGAAAACCCCGAAGTGGTGCAGCCCAATCCGCTCGCCAACGGCGTTACGGCGGTCGAGCCCAATACGCAGCTCGACGCCACAATGTCCGACACCGCCCTTCAAGTGGTGCAGGGTTCGGTGACGCTGCAGGAACTGGTCGACGGACTCAATGCCCTGGGCATCGGCCCGCGCGACCTCATCGCCATTCTCCAGGCCATCAAGGCCACCGGTGCCCTCCAGGCCGAAATCGAGGTGATCTGATGATCAGCGACATCCGCCAGCCCGGCAGTTCCCTCACACCCCAACAGATCGCCCGCGTGCGCCACCAGGCCGAAGAGTTCGAGGGCGTGTTCCTCAACACGCTGACCAAGGAACTCTTCTCCAGCCTCAAGACCGACCAGAGCGCCTTTGGCGGTGGCTTCGGCGAGGAAACCTGGCGCTCCATGCAGTCCGAACAGCTCGCCGCCTCCATGGCCCAGAATGGCGGCCTGGGCATTGCCGAACAACTCCTGCCCGACCTCCTGGCGATGCAGGAAGCCGCCAACAACCAGAACAAGATCATGCCCACCAAGGGAGCTCATCCATGACCGCCGCCGCCCGCCTCGCCGCTCTCGACAGCCTCCCCGCCACCGAACTCTGCCAGCACGCCGAGACCACCCTTGCGGCCCTGGTCGATGTGATGAACCAGGAAACCACCCTGCTCCGTGCCGGTCATATGCGCGAGGCCTCGGCGCTCACACCCGAAAAAACGCGCCTCGCGCAGGATTATGTCGGCTTTGCCCGGTCCGTTCAGCGCCAGAGCCCCCGCCTTAAGGCTGACGCTCCGGACGCAGTCGAGCGCCTGCGCCTGGGCCATGAACGGCTGGCGACGCAAATGGCCGAAAACCTGCGCGTCCTCGCCACCGCCCGCACCGTCACCGAGGATGTCCTGAGCGACGTGGCCCGCATAATGGGCCAGCAGAACCGCGCCAAAACCTATGGCGCCGCCGGCACCATCGCCAGCGACCCGTCGGCGTCCGCGCGTGGCTTGGCGCTCAATCGCGCGCTTTAGATACCGCTAAACTTCGCTTCAAATGCCGGCGCCCGTCGTAGGACGCCGGCAATTCGGCTCGCCTAACCTGCTTCTGCATTTCCATATGCGAGGACAGTGTCATGGTTACGCCCATCGCGCCCGAGCCGGTCGTGCCCACCCAGACCCAACTGGGCGATCATCGCCACCGCCCCGCGGCCGGCGAGCGCACCGTCCTGCCCCAGAGCACCCCGCCTGCCCGCAAGCCGCCCGACAGCACCCGCCAGTTCCCGCAGCGCGAAGAGCAGCAATCACGCCAGGACAAACCCGCCAAGCCCGACGCCAGCGCCAGCTTCGCCGCCGCCGTCATCTCCGGCGCCCTGCCCCCGCGGCCCCAGAGTATGGCCGAACTCGTCCGCCGCATCGGCTCCGCCCCGATCCCGCCCGAATACCAGGCGCGCCTCAAGGACCTCTCGGTCTAGTTAAGCATCCCTGAACCTCAGCAAAGCCCATGTAGCCCCCGCTGCATGGGCCTTTTGCTGGCCGCGCGGCGACCGGGCAACCAACTTTGCCCAAATCTTCATCACCCACTTAACCCTTCTTTAGAGCCTGCCGGACAAGGATCGCCCTGCCTCAGGAAGAGGCATCGTAGTTTGCGTAATCCTAGAAAAGGATCTGCCACAAATGGCTGATATCTCCCTCTCCAAGTCCGTCCGCTCCAACCTGCTGTCCCTCAAGGGCACGGCCGACATGATGGCCTCTACCCAGAACCGTCTGGCGACCGGTAATAAGGTGAACTCGGCTCTGGACAATCCCTCCAGTTGGTTCACTGCCAAGGGTCTCACTAACCGCGCCAGCGACCTCAACTCGCTGATGGATTCGATGGCTAACGGCGTCAAGACGCTTGAAGCTGCTGACAACGGCCTTTCGGCCATGACCAAGACGCTTGAATCGATGCAGTCGACCTTGCGTCAGGCCCGCCAGGACAAGTCCTTCCAGACCGCTTCATACACGATTGGCGAGAACGCGACTGGCAACGTCAGCTTTTCGGGTGGCGCGCTGACTGGAACAAGTGACGTTTCTCTCACCAAGGCCGTGCCAGCGTCCATCACATCCGGTGCCGATTATGCCCTGGTCAAAGCGCAGGGTGCCGTAAGTGCAACCTTCGCGGCCGCCAACTTTGATCACGCCGATGACAAGATCGATTTCGCTGTCACTGTTGATGGCGGCTCGCCTGCCACCGTCACCGTTACCAAAGCGATCGCCGACCAGGTTGCCACCGACGGGGAAATCACCACCGCGGAACAGATGCGCTCTGCCCTACGGCTGGCGGTTGAGGCAGCCGATCTTTCGGACAGTGTGACCATTGGTGGGACAGCTAACGCAATCGAGTTCCGCTCCACTTCCGAGGGCGCCACCTCTACAATGGCAGTCACCGCTACACCGGATGATGGCGGCGGCACGGACACAATGGCTTCTACCGCCGGCGTAGGAACATTCTCTTCCTCCAGCACCCTTGTTCAGAACGCCAACTTCACCATCGGCTATGAAGGTGAAACCATTGACGTTGCTCTGAATGGCAACGTTCACGATACCGCCGACAAGGCGGCCAAGGCCATCAACGACGCAATCACGGCCAAGAATGCGGGACTTGCCGAGGCCGATCGGTTTACGCTGACAGCATCAGCTAAAGATGGTCGTCTTGTTCTCACCGGCCCCGCTGACGGCACTGGAACGGCGATCACCGTCACTGACACTGTTGCAAGCAGCGGCCATGCCAATTCCGTGTTCGGTGCGCCGGCCCAGCGTCAAACGCTTGCTCCGGCGGAGAACGGCGGGGCAACCAAGACTGTTGACGAACTGGTCACCGAGATCAACTCCAAAACCAAGACCGACGGCACCGCCAACGAGCTCTACGGAAAGCTGCGTGCGTCCAATGACAACGGCAAACTGCGCATCGAGAACCAGTCTACCCAGGAACTCAGCGTCAACGGCGTGAACTCCCTGGGCGTCGCCGACGGCGTCAGCGTTGCTGATGCCACCATGCGCAAGTCGATCGAGGGTAACTCGGTTCGTGCAGGCCTGGCCGATCAGTTCAACGAACTGCGCGACCAGCTCGACAAGCTCGCCGACGATGCCTCCTTCAACGGTATCAACCTGCTCCGCGGCGACAAGCTGGCTATCACCTTCAACGAAACTGGAACGTCGTCCATCGACATTCAGACCGAAGAAGGCAAGACCATCAACTCGTCTAACCTCGGCGTTTCGACCACCCTAGAAGAGCAGGATCTGGACAGCGACACCACGATCGACGCCGAACTTGCCAAGCTGAAAACCGCACTGAACGATGTCCGCTCGCAGGCGTCGAGCTTTGGTTCGAACCTATCGATTGTCGAGAACCGCCAGACCTTCACCAAGTCGATGATCAATACGCTGGAGGACGGCGCCGGTAACCTGACGCTAGCCGACATGAACACGGAAGCTGCGAACCTGTTGGCTCTGCAGACCCGTCAGTCCTTGTCGCAGAACTCACTGTCGCTGGCATCGCAGGCCGATCAGTCGATCCTGCAGCTCATCCGCTAAGCGGAAGGCAGCACCATCCAGGGGAAGGAGCGGGTCGCAAGACCCGCCCCTTTCTTCTTTGCACCACCAGAGGTAGCGTTCACGAAGCGTCAATTCGCATGGTTAACGCCCCTTTAAGGAAACGCTGTTAACCCTTGCTCAAGGGGCCGAGACGGGCCCATCGCAAGGATTGCACAAATGGCGGATATCTCCCTCTCAAAGGCCGTTCGGTCGAACCTCCTCTCGCTCAAGAGCACGGCCGACATGATGTCGACGACACAAAATCGTCTGGCGACCGGTAATAAGGTGAACTCGGCTCTGGACAATCCCTCCAGTTGGTTCACTGCCAAGGGTCTCACTAACCGCGCCAGCGACCTCAACTCGCTGATCGACTCGATGGCGAACGGCATCCAAACGCTTGAAGCTGCTGACAACGGCCTTTCGGCCATGACCAAGACGCTTGAATCGATGCAGTCGACCTTGCGTCAGGCCCGCCAGGACAAGTCCTTCCAGACCGCTTCATACACGATTGGCGAGAACGCGACTGGCAACGTCAGCTTTTCGGGTGGCGCGCTGACTGGAACAAGTGACGTTTCTCTCACCAAGGCCGTGCCAGCGTCCATCACATCCGGTGCCGATTATGCCCTGGTCAAAGCGCAGGGTGCCGTAAGTGCAACCTTCGCGGCCGCCAACTTTGATCACGCCGATGACAAGATCGATTTCGCTGTCACTGTTGATGGCGGCTCGCCTGCCACCGTCACCGTTACCAAAGCGATCGCCGACCAGGTTGCCACCGACGGGGAAATCACCACCGCGGAACAGATGCGCTCTGCCCTACGGCTGGCGGTTGAGGCAGCCGATCTTTCGGACAGTGTGACCATTGGTGGGACAGCTAACGCAATCGAGTTCCGCTCCACTTCCGAGGGCGCCACCTCTACAATGGCAGTCACCGCTACACCGGATGATGGCGGCGGCACGGACACAATGGCTTCTACCGCCGGCGTAGGAACATTCTCTTCCTCCAGCACCCTTGTTCAGAACGCCAACTTCACCATCGGCTATGAAGGTGAAACCATTGACGTTGCTCTGAATGGCAACGTTCACGATACCGCCGACAAGGCGGCCAAGGCCATCAACGACGCAATCACGGCCAAGAATGCGGGACTTGCCGAGGCCGATCGGTTTACGCTGACAGCATCAGCTAAAGATGGTCGTCTTGTTCTCACCGGCCCCGCTGACGGCACTGGAACGGCGATCACCGTCACTGACACTGTTGCAAGCAGCGGCCATGCCAATTCCGTGTTCGGTGCGCCGGCCCAGCGTCAAACGCTTGCTCCGGCGGAGAACGGCGGGGCAACCAAGACTGTTGACGAACTGGTCACCGAGATCAACTCCAAAACCAAGACCGACGGCACCGCCAACGAGCTCTACGGAAAGCTGCGTGCGTCCAATGACAACGGCAAACTGCGCATCGAGAACCAGTCTACCCAGGAACTCAGCGTCAACGGCGTGAACTCCCTGGGCGTCGCCGACGGCGTCAGCGTTGCTGATGCCACCATGCGCAAGTCGATCGAGGGTAACTCGGTTCGTGCAGGCCTGGCCGATCAGTTCAACGAACTGCGCGACCAGCTCGACAAGCTCGCCGACGATGCCTCCTTCAACGGTATCAACCTGCTCCGCGGCGACAAGCTCACCATCACCTTCAACGAAACTGGAACGTCCGCCCTCGATATCCAAACCACGAGCGGCGAAACCGTCAACGCACTTAACCTTGGTGTCCCGACGCAGCTGGAGGAAGAGCAACTCGATAGTGACGGTACAATCGATGGTCTTCTTACGAACCTCAAAGCCGCACTGGACGAGGTTCGTTCACAGGCCTCTACTTTCGGCTCTAATCTCTCCATCGTTGAAAACCGGAAGTCCTTCACCACGGCCATGATCGACACGCTCGAGAGCGGCGCCGGAAACCTCACGCTCGCCGACATGAACACCGAAGCTGCCAACCTGCTCGCGCTCCAAACCCGCCAGCAGCTGTCGCAGAACTCGCTGTCGCTCGCGTCGCAGGCCGACCAGTCGATCCTGCAGCTTCTCCAGTAGGCTCCGACACAGCAAGATTCAAAAGGCGGGCCCCGGCCCGCCTTCATTGTTTTAGGAGAATTGGCGCGCTATTGAGGCAGGCGCACAGCCAATCGCGGAGACCCGGCAATGGCCCTCAAGGTGGAACTCAAACCAGGCGAGAAGCTCCTCGTTGGCAATTGCATCATCACTAATTCCGACCAGCGGACGCGGCTGTTTATCGAGGGGCGCGCGCCGATCCTGCGCGAGAAGGACATTCTGACCGCCGCCAGTGCCAACACGCCGGCCAAGCGCATCTATCTGGCCGTGCAGCTCATGTATATCGACGATGATGTGGAGAAGACGCGGGACGCCTATTTCTCGCTGGTCAACGACTTCCTCGCCGCGGTTCCGTCTTCCGCCGAGATAGTTAATCAAATCAACAACGAGATATTAACCGGCCAGCTTTACAAAGCTCTCAAGGCCGCCAATCGGCTCATCGAATACGAACAGGACCTTCTCTCCAATGCATCAGCAAGGCGCCCAGGCCTATCAGCAGACGGCGAAAGTCGTTGAGTCTCCTCGCGAACGTGAATCCGCACTCCTGATGAAGGCGGCCGCCGGCCTGCAGAAGGTTAGGGATAATTGGCCCGACAGCTACGAAGATCTGAAGCCCGCGCTGACTTTCAATCGCAAGCTCTGGACCATCTTCATGGCTTCGGTGACCAAGGAAGACAGCCACCTGCCCACCGAAGTGCGCCAGAACATTGCCAACCTGGGCATGTTCATCATGAACCAGACCCGCGAAATCAATCTGACGCCCGATCCGCAGCCTGAGCAGATCGAAGTGCTGGTGCGTCTCAACCGCCAGATTGCCGCCGGCCTGCGCGGCATGTGACGCGACAGCTGCCACGAGACTGAATGCTTCCTGAACGACAAAACCCCGCCTTTCGGCGGGGTTTTCTGTTGGTGCAGCGCGATGGCTAGAGGAAGTTGACGAGGCTGAGCTGGCTGACCATGGAGGTAACCTGATAGCTCGCCTGGAGGCGGGTCTGCAGCGCCAGGATCTCCATGGCGACCTCCTCCTTGGACACCGTCTCCACATCGCTCAGGAGGTTGTCCAGCTGTGCCTTATAGTCGGTGTGGCGCTTGGCTGAGTTGTTCAGCGTGCCGCGCGCCACGCCCAATTCCATGGTGAGGATTTCGATCGAGCCGTGTTCGGAATTGTGGGCTTCGGAGAGCTCGCCCTGCTGGCGGATGGCCATGGCATCGAACCGCGCCTTGGCGACGTTCATGTCCTTGGCGAGCTCGACCTGGTAGGCTTCCAGCGCTGCTGTCCGGGCTGCGCCCTCGGGCTGCGTCATGGCAGCGAGCCGGTCGGGCTCGTGATAGGCGCGGATGTTCTCCTCGGTAGGATAGGTTTCGACCGACATCGAGGCCATGGTGCGCATGAGGCGCAGCAGCCCCGATTCATTGGCTTCGATGCCGTAGCTGACGCGGGTGGAGTCATCCACCTGCGCGGTAACCGACTGCCGTGGATTGCCTTCGGCAGCGGCAGCGGCCTCGGTGACCGACAAGGTCAAGGCCTTGGAGAAATTGCTGGCGATCTCGTTTGCACTCAGAGGAGAACCCGTTGGGCCGATGGTGAACTGGCCCGCGCCCGCTTTTCCGGTCACAGCCGTCAGCGTGACCTGCCGCGTCTTTCCGCTTGGCTCCGTCAAGGTTAAGGAGACAGTGTCTCCCGCAACGGGACTTCCAGTAACACTCAGCGAGGTGCTGCTAGGGTCGGCACCCGCCGGTGGAATGGTGAAGGCGGTGGACGCCGAAGCAAAGCCACTGATCTGGAAGCCGTGTGCCTCCGATTTGGGAGCCGCCTCAGATAACGTGACCGTTGCGTTATCTACTCCGACACCCAGCCGCCCCATGCCGCTGGCCGATACCGCGGGGCTCTGCCCCTGATACCAGAGCACCGTATCGGCCGCCGTGCCCACCTTGAGCGCCGTTGCAGTCGCTGGGTCCCCGTCGACGCGCAGTACCGGTTCACCAGGGCCGTTGAAGAAATTTTCGGCGGCTTCATAGGTCGAAGCTGCAGCAAGCTCGGCGTTCACCAGGCCACGCAGCCGCTCATCCAGGGCCGTCTTGAAGTTCAGGGCATTCAGCTCCGGGTCCGTGCCCACGAGGAACTGTCCGGGCAGCGGCGTTCCTTCCGAGATTGCCGTCATCGTCACCTGCGTCTCGCCGCCATCCGGCAGGGTGAAGCCAAGCGTGATGCTCTGTCCCGGCACGATTTGCTGATCCGGGTCGGTCGAGAAGGTGATGCTCGTAGTGTTCCCGCGCTGCGGCACACCCGCTGGCGAAGGGTCCACGTCGCCGACGGCCACGGCAGTCGAGGGAGCCGTGGTCGACAGAACCGACAATTTAAGCCCGAACGGATGGATGCCGTCCTCGGTGAGCGTCACCTCTGTGTCCAGAGCCGGGTCCGGCTCCATCACGATCCCCGTCATCAGTCGACCTCGGCCGTCGCCCGTATCGGCCGCCTTGCGCTCGCCCACGACCGCCTTGAAGCCAGCCTTGCCGCCCAAGCCCTCCAGCAGGGCCGTGGTGTCCGGGACCGGCGCCCTATCGGTGTTCGATCCACCGAAGAGATAACGCCCCGCCACATCGGAATTGAGCAAGGTGACGAGTTCGTCGAGCCGCGCCTTGGATAGGCTCGGCAGGGTGGCCATGTTGATGTTGTTGGTACCATATTGACCCTGCACGGCCGAGGTCCGTGCCTCGCCCTCGATGGCGTCGAAGCGGGTCATGGTCTTGTCGAGAAAGCTCAGCCGCAGATTGACGGTGTCGATATTGGCCGAGAAGCCCTCGATCTTTTCCAGGCGCGAGCGGACGGACAGCGAGAGTGGCAGATCCCGCCCCATCTCAGCCAGGGTGGATGCCTTCATGCCGGTGCCAAGCTGCATCTGTAGCTTGGCAAAGCGCCCCTGCATCTCCGAGATCACGCTGAAGCCGGTTTGCAGCGGGAACATGGATTTATTGACGATCATCTAGGATGCTCCTCAGGTGGCGGCAAACAGGGAGTCAAGCAGTTCCTTGACGACTGACACCACCCGCGCATTGGCCGCATAGGCGTTTTGGATTTCCATCAGGCGCGACATTTCCTCGTCGACATTCACGCCGTATTCGGTCTCCATCTGGTCGACGATGGTATCAAGTGTCAGCTGGCGGTCGTCGCGCTTGGTCAACGCCGCGTTGATGCTCGAACCCTGAAAACCAACGACCTGGCTGATCACCTCGCCCAGATTGCCGTTGAGCTGAAACTTGCCCGCGTTCGCCGCCGGATCACCGCCTGACGTAAAGGACATGCTGTTGAGCTGGTCGATGATGTAGTTGGCGCGATCCGCATCGCCCAGCGTGCCACCGGCCTCGAACTGCACCATGAGCCGATTGTCGGCCAAGACTTCCCGGTTGACGGAAATGCGCGCGGCGAAACCTTCGCGCTGTGGCGGGTCGCCGTTGAGATTGTTGGTGAAGGCGGCGTTGCCCTGGTCCACAAACAGGTTGAACCCAAGTCCAGCGCCCTGCGACCCCGTCGATGTGGATCGCGCCACGGCAGATTTGACCTCCGCGCCGTTATTCAGAACGCGCAGATTGCCTGCCCCGGTGCTGCTGAAAGCCAGCTGCGGGAACTTGGCGTCGATCTCAGCGGCAAGCGTGGCGGGATCTGCCGAGAAGTCGACTCCGATGACCCGCTGACCGCTGGCATCGAAATAGTCCGTCGGTTCGCTGGAGTTCACCAGGCGCACCCGACGGTCCACCCCGCCCTCTGAATAGGTGAACAAGACGTCGTTGCCGGGCTGCACCTGGCTGATGTCGATGTCGAAGCCCGGAGCCCCGCCGACTGTCACTGGCGTTCCGGGGTTCTGTATCGTGGAGAAAGCCTGGGCGAGTCCGGCAGCGATCTCATCAAGCTGGTCTTGCGCTTCCACAAGGGTCTTGTCGCGCAAGTTGACCAACCCACCCAGTTCGCCGCCCTGGAGCACCCCTTGCGCCACCAGGTCAAACGTCAGCCCCGAGGGGGTGGTCAGCATGAGCTTGCCGACCTTGGTCTTGGTAGGATCGGGATCAAAGGTCGAATTGGGGGACAGCGCGCCTGCACTCTCAAACGAGAACGTGGACAGGCCACCATCGATCAATCCGACCCCGGACCGCGTCATCAACGCCACGGTACCATCGGCACGATAGTCAGCGCGCACGTCGATCATTTCGGCGACCGAGGACACTAGCCGGTCGCGCTGGTCCATCAGAGCCGCCCGGGAACTGTCCCCCACCCCCAGGTCGAGCATGCGCTTGTTGACCTCGACAATGGAGTTCAGCATGCCATTGAGATTGTGCACGTTGCTGGCAATCTGGCCCTCGGCCTCCTGCCGCATCCCCTGAATGTTTGAGGAGAGCCGATTGAGAGTCTCGGCCATGGTCTGCGCCTGGGCGACCGCCTGTGATCGAGCCACGTAGTCGTCGGGACTGGTGGCCACGGCTTGCATCGCGTTCTGGATGCCTGAAAACAGGGTGTCGAGCGAGCCGGCGCTACCTGGTTTGCCCAGGACGCCCTGCAAGCGGTCAAGATAGTTGGCCTGGATGCCGGAATAGGCCGTGTCTGCGACCTGGCGGGTATAGTAGCTCTGCAGGCTCTGGTTGAAGGCTCGTGTTGCACCGGCAGTTCGCGCATACGTGCTGTTCTGGGAATTGTGGTCAACAACATTGAGCGACTGGCGGTGATAGCCAGGGGTACCTGAATTGGCGATGTTCCGGCTGATGATGCTCAGCGCATCCTGGTTGGTGCGCAGACCGGAAACGGCATTGTTCAGTGATGTCGTCAGACCCATTTAGGACAACCTTCGGCGACACAGAAATTCGGCATGCCCGACCGCAACCCGTTGGACGCGGTTTCGAATGGACCGATGCAAGGGCAGTGCCAGCCGCCGTGATCATTGTTTTAACTAGGCAATTTAGGGTCAAAGGCCCTTAGCCGAGAGCCAAATCGGCAATTGCGTCCGGTTAAGGCGGCAGAATTTGCCGCCTGCTTGTCGCGACGCCGTCCGTCCGGTAAGGCAGAGCCGACAATATCGGGGCACCCAATGCTGTTCAAATCCGCCGATGAGTTCGTCAAGGCACCACGCCGGGCACTGACCGTCTTTGGCATGGCCGGCGTCGGCAAGACGCGGCTGAGCAACCTCTTGCGCGCCAACAAGTGGTTTCACTACTCGGTCGATTATCGCATCGGCACTCGCTATATGGGCGAGTTCATCGTCGACAATTTCAAGCGCGAGGCGATGAAGGTGCCCTTTCTCGCCGAACTCCTGCGCTCGGACTCGATCTACATCTCGTCCAACATCACCTTCGACAATCTCGACCCGCTCTCGAGCTATCTCGGCACACCGGGCGATCCGGATCGTGGTGGCCTGCCCCTGCCCGAATACCAGCGCCGGCAGGAACAGCATCGCGTCGCCGAAATCGCGGCGCTGCAGGACGTGCCCCACTTTGTCGAGCGGGCCAAGGAGCTCTACGGCTACGATGATTTCATCGCCGATACCGGCGGCTCGCTGATCGAGGTCATTGATCCCAATGATGCCCAAGACCCGGTGGTAAAGACGCTCACCGGTTCCACGGCCCTGCTCTATATTCGCGGCACCGACAAGGACGCGGCTGAGCTGGTGCGCCGCTTCACGGCGAGCCCCAAGCCCATGTATTACCAGCCCCCGTTCCTCGTGGAGAAATGGGCGGAGTACAAAGCACTCAACAACATCGCCGAGGACTGCGATGTCGATCCGGCGGGCTTTGGCGCCTGGGGTTTCGAAGCGCTGTTGCATGACCGGCTGCCGCGTTACCAGGCGCTGGCCGACAATTTCGGCTATGTGGTGGAAGCCTCTGACCTCGCGACGGTGCGCAATGGCGCCGAGTTTGTCGACCTCATGGCGGCAGCGATCGAGAAGCGAATGCGCTAGCGCGCCTCCTCCGGGAGACGCGCCAAGCTTGAATCGCTTTCTCATCGCACTCAGCTAAGAGGCTGCCATGCCTATCCGAATTCCCGACAATCTCCCTGCCCGCAAGACGCTCGAAGACGAGGGCGTAATGGTGATGGGCTCGACCCGCGCCGCCCGGCAGGATATCCGCCCGCTCGAAATCGGCCTGCTCAACCTCATGCCCAACAAGGAGCGGACCGAGACCCAGTTCACTCGGCTGATCGGCGCAACGCCGCTGCAGGTCGATCTGACGCTGGTGCGCGTCACCGAGCACCAGTCCAAGAACACCTCCGAGGACTACCTCAAGACCTTCTACGAGACCTGGGAGGAGGTGCGCGAAAAGAAGTTCGACGGCTTCATCGTCACCGGCGCACCCATCGCCCACATCCCTTTCGAGGAGGTGCGCTACTGGCCCGAAATGATCGAGATCATGGAGTGGACCAAGACCAACGTGCACCATACCATGTTCATTTGCTGGGGGGCGCAGGCGGCGCTGCACCATTTTCATGGCGTCCGGCGCTACCGCATGGATCACAAGGCCTTTGGCGTCTTCCGGCACCAGGTGGTCAATTCCCGCTCGCCGTTCCTGCGGGGCATGTCCGACAGTCCCATGATCCCGGTGTCTCGCTACAACGACATCGATCGAGCGAGCCTAGGCGAGAACCTCGAGATCCTGATCGACAATCCCGAGATTGGCGTCTGCATGCTGGGCGACAAGGTGCAGCGGGCGGTGTATTTCCTGAACCATCTGGAATACGACAACCGCTCGCTGGCGGACGAATATGAGCGCGACCGCACTTCCGGCCTCGATACACCGCCGCCAGCCAATCTCTTCCCCAACAACGATCCCGCCCAGGAGCCGGAGAACCGCTGGCGCAGCCATGCCCACCTGCTGTTCCAGAACTGGATCAACGAGATCTATCAGACCACGCCCTATGATCTGAGCGAGGTCGGCGCTGCTGGGTAACGCAAGCAAATGGCCGCCCCTTGGGACGGCCATTCCTTGTTGCTAGCGCGTCTTGTTATTCGGCAGCGTCGTCGCCCTCGTCAGCGAGGCCGGCTTCCTGGCAATCCTCAAGCGTGATCGCATCGATATCGAGATCGCTGTCGTCCTGCTCTTCATATTCAGTTTCGTCATCCAGCTCGGTGACGGAGGTCCGGCCAACGGCATTGTCCTGGCCAGCGGTCAAGGCGCCATCGCCCTCGGCACCGGGGTTCTCTTCGTCGTCGTCCTGGCCCGCGGCCTTATTGTCCGTCGGCTCCCCCATCTCCACGCGAGCAGCAGCGGCAAGCGCTGCACAGTGGTTCTCGACGATGCCCATCTCCTCTTGCGGGATGGTCATGCCGGCAATGGTCTCCTGAGCGAAAGCGGGCACGGCGAACGTGCCAGCGAGGAGAATGGCAGCGAGACTTGCTTTGAAAATCATGTCTGAGCTCCTTGAGTGGTCAGGTAGAAAGCAGAAGGGGGAAGACTGTTGCCCTCCCCCCATCACTTCTAGACAGCGATCTTGCCGCCACCCTGCTTGGTCACGACCACCACCGATGGGCGCACCGGCATGTTGTCGTTGAAGTCGGGCCAGCGGGTCGAAAGGTCCTCGTAGTAGGATGGGCGGCCATGGCCTTCCCAGTCTTCGCCACCATCGGCCGGATGCTGCACGGCTAGGAACAGGGTCTCACCATTGCCCGTGAAGACCGGACCACACATTTCGGCGCCGACCGGTACGCGGAAGAACAGGCGCGAGGTGCCGCGGGCATTGCCTTCCGTGTCCACGGCCCACAAGCCATCGGTACGGCCGGTGTCGGTTGGGTTGTTGCCGTCGGTCGAAACCCACAGGCGGCCATCGGCGTCCACGGCGGCGTTGTCGGGCATGCCGAACCAGCCGTTTTCCGAAGTGTCGGTGGTAAAGGTGGCGCCAACTTCGGCAATCGAGGGATCGCCGCACTTGAGCAGGATTTCCCAGGTGCCCGAGGTGGCGGCGAAGTCACCATCGTCTTCGGCAATCTCGATGATGTGGCCGAAGGCGTTCTCGGCGCGCGGATTGGCGGCGTTGACCTCTTCTTCCGTGCGGCGGGTGTTGTTGGTCAGCATGACATAGACCTTGCCACTGCCGCTATTGGGCTGGATGTCCTCGGGCCGATCCATCTTGGTGGCGCCCAGCAGGTCGGCAGCGCGGCGGGTCTCAATGACCACGTCGGCCTGGCTGTTGAAGCCGTTCTCGGCGGTCAGCGGGCCTTCGCCATGGATCATCGGCATCCATTCCATGGTGCCGTCTTCTTCGAACTTGGCAACGTAGAGCGTGCCTTCGTCGAGCAGGTCCATGTTGGCGGCGCGATCATCGGCGTTATAGGTGCCGGCGGTCACGAACTTGTAGACATAGTCGAAGCGCTCGTCGTCACCCGAATACAGGACGACCTGGCCGTTGGGAGCAACGATGCTCGCGGCGCCTTCATGCTTGAAGCGGCCCAGTGCGGTGCGCTTCTTGGGGACCGAGTTCGGATCCATCGGATCCACTTCGACGACATAGCCGAAGCGGTTCATCTCGTTGGGTTCCTTGGAGACGTCGAACCGGTCGTGGTAGTTGTGCCACTGGTACCAGCCGCCGGGACCACCCAGGCGCTCGTAGTTGGCCGCCTCGGCGTGACCTTCCGGCAGTTCGCCGGCGAAGTAGCCGTGGAAGTTCTCTTCGGCCATAAGGTAGGTGCCCCAGGGCGTAACGCCACCAGCACAGTTATTGAGCGTGCCGAGCACTTCGGTGCCGGTTGCGTCGGCGCTGGTCTTGAGGCGGTCGTGACCGGCGGCAGGGCCGGTAACCAAGGTCGGCGTCGTGCCGGTGATGCGGCGGTTGTACTTGCTATCGGCAACGCGGCGCCACTGGCCGTCGACCTTCTCGATTTCGATGATTGAGCCACCATGAGCGGCCAGCTCTATATCGACCTGCTCTTCGGAAAGGTCGCCCTGCACGGCTTCGCCGTCGACAATCTCGACCAGGCCCGGGAACATCAGGTGCGGGTTGGTATATTCGTGGTTCACGACCAGCAGGCCATGCTCGTCCGAGCCGTCTAGCGGGATGTAGCCGACGTAATCGTTGTTATAGCCGAACTGGCCGGCCTGGGCTTCGGCAGTCTGGTTCTCAGGATCGAATTCGGGAGCGCCCGAGACTACCGGGTCGCCCCAGCGCATCAGGATCTTGGCGTCATAGCCTTCGGCGACGTGGTGGTTGGCGTCAACACCGGCAGTGACTTCGGGGAACGAGAAGGCCGAGCTGCCTTCCTGGGCTTCAGCGCGCGGCGCGCTCAGCAGGGCAGCCGGGCCAACGGTGGCGGCGATAGCGGAAACGGCGAGCGATCCCTGGAGAAAGCCGCGGCGCGAGAAGCGCGCAGCAATGATCTCGCCCATGGTGCGATTCTGGGAAGTATTGGTCGGGTCGAACTCGGCGGTTTCGAGTCCCTGGGTAGGGAAAGTCGGTTTGTCGGTCATGGGCGCGGAGCTCCTCAACAGCTGGGCAGGCGTTCAGTTTTGAACGGTTCCAGTGTTTAGGGCTGTGCTTTGACAGCTCCGCGACAAAGCAAGACAGTCCCATGACGGCAGGAACAGCTTGAACATCCGCGTCTCTCGCCTATCTTGCTGAGGAGACCAGAGTGAGTTCCGCGTGCCCCAAGCTCCCACGACCATTGTCGACGAAGTGGGCATCGCCCTTGCCAACCTGGCCGACAGCACGTCAGGCGCCTTTACCCCCACGTTGCGCCTGGGCGTTACTGGCCTCAGCCGCGCCGGCAAGACTATCTTTATCACCGCCTTGATCCACAACCTGCTGACCGGCGGTCGCCTGCCCGGCTTCACGCCACTAGCGGAGGGCCGCTTCATCGGCGCGCGACTGGCGGAATATCCCGAGGCCACCATCCCTCGCTTTGCCTATGAGCAGCATATCGAAGCGTTGACCGGCAGGGAGCCCACTTGGCCCGAGAGCACCCGCCGGATATCGCAGCTGCGGATTGTCCTTAAATATCAATCCTCGCGCTGGTTCTCCGGCATGCGCGGTCCTTCCACCCTCAATCTCGACATCGTTGACTATCCCGGCGAGTGGTTGCTCGACTTGCCGCTCCTGGGTCTGACCTTTGCCGAATGGAGCGCGGAGGCGCTGGAGCGCGCCCGCCGCCCTGGCTCCGGCAAGGAGGCCAGCCCCTTTCTCGAACTGCTCGCCGGCATCGACCCGCTCAAGGGCGCCAACGACCCCGATGCGGAGCGGTTGGCGGCGAGCTTCACCGACTATCTCCGGCGCAGCCGCGAGCACGGCGCACTCTCCACTCTCCCGCCCGGACGCTTCCTCTTGCCCGGCGACCTTGAAGGCTCCCCCGCCCTCACCTTTGCGCCCATGGACAAGCCAGCCAGCACCAGTCGCAAGGGCAGCCTCTATGCCATGCTGGAGCACCGCTACGAGGCCTACAAGGATCAGGTGGTGCGCCCTTTCTTCCGCGATCACTTCGCCCGGCTGGACCGGCAGATCGTCCTAGTCGACGCGCTGCGGGCGCTGAACGCTGGCCCCGCAGCTGTCGCTGATCTCGAAACCGCGCTTACGGCGGTGCTCGCCTGTTTCCGCCAGGGTGAAACCAACCCGCTGCTGCGCCCCTTCGTACGGCGTATCGATCGCATCCTCTTTGCCGCAACCAAAGCCGATCATGTGCACCACACCAGCCATGACCGTCTGGAGAGCCTGCTCAACCGGCTCGTCGCCAGCGCATCCAAGCGCGCCCGCTTTGCTGGCACCGACACGCGCTCACTGGCGCTGGCCGGTATCCGCGCCACCCGCGAGGGCACGATAAACCAAAGTGGCGAGACCCTGCCCACCATCATTGGCACACCCATGGCGGGCGAGGCGCTGGATGGCACCACCTATGACGGCAAGACCGAAATCGCGCTCTTCCCCGGCGACCTGCCCGAGCGACCCGATTCCCTCTTTGAAGACGGCGCCCCCGTGGCGCTTAACTTCCTCCGCTTCCGTCCACCCGGCCGCCTGGATCGCAATGACGCTGGCGACGTGCTCCTGCCGCACATCCGCTTCGACCGAGCGCTGGACTACCTTTTGGGAGACAAGCTCAAGTGAAGCGCCCCGTCGCCCAACCCACTCCACCGTCAGCGGAAAGCAGCCAATCCCATCGCCTTCCGCGCGCCTTTTCGGCTGGTGATGCGGAACTGACCGAAGCCGCTTTCGACACCACCCCAACAGACGAGGATTCGGTCGCCCCGCCCCCTCGGCGAATGGGGTGGCTGGCCAAACTCGCCTGGGCTTGCGGCGGCGTTCTGGTGTCGGCCGGCATCGGTCTTGCCATCGACCGTCTGCTGCGCGACCTCTTCGCAGCCCATCTTTGGCTGGGCTATGTCGGCATCGCCGTAACGGTCGCGTTCATCCTGGCGCTCGCCGCGCTGGTCATACGCGAATGGCTGTCCCTGCGCCGCCTCGAGGTTCTCGATGAGCTGAGCCGCGACGCAAGCCAAGCGGTCGCCACCAATGATCGCGATCAGGCAGGGCGCGTCGTCGATCATCTGCTGGGCATCTATGGCGGTCGTCCCGACCTCGCCCGCGACCGCGAACAGGTGAAGGACCACCTCCCGCATCTCTTCGATGGCACTGAGATCGTCGCTCTTGCCGAACGCAACCTCATGGCGCCACTTGATCGCCGCGCACGGGCGCTCACTGCCGCCTCGGCGCGCCGGGTAGCACTCGTTACCGCCGTGTCGCCACGCGCCCTGGTGGATATAGCCTTCGTAATCTGGGAGAGCGTCCGGCTGGCCGGTGCCATTGCCCGCCTGTACGGCGCCCGGCCCGGGCTGGCCGGTTCGTGGCGGCTGGCAGGCGCCATCCTGACCCATCTGGCTGTCACTGGCGGCCTGGTGCTGACCGATGGACTGGTCGAGCAACTCGTCGGCCAGGGGCTCGCCGCCAAGCTCTCGGCACGGCTGGGTGAGGGCGTGGTCAATGGCCTCATGACCGTGCGGGTCGGCATCGCGGCCATGCGCGTCGTCCGGCCCCTGCCCTTCGACACCCAGCCCCAGCCCACCGTCCGCGACTTCCTACCGGATCTCGCCAACCTCACACGCGAGGCGGCGGCGCGGTAACTACGCCGCCGGGGCGAGCGTCCCGCCCGGTTTGACGATCAGGAAGGCAAAGGCGGCTGCAATAATGGCTGCCGCCATGACCACCAGCACGGCTAGATCGCCATAGCCGGGTTTGAACACCATATCAGCGATGATCACCACCAGCACCACCTGATCGAAGCGGCCCTTGCGCAGCAGATCGGCATTGAGCGCCCGCACGGCGGGGCTGTCGGGCCCCTCCTTCTGCGCCAGTTCAGCGATCCGGTCCGTCGTCGGCTTGATGATGGTCATGCCGATGCCGATGGTGGCGGCGATGCCCACCAGCGCCAGGATGATCCACAGCTCGGCGAAGCTCCAGGCCAGGGCTGTGACGAGAACGCCGGACACCAACGTCAGCAGAGACATGGGCATGAAGAAGGCGGCACCCAGCCGCGCCGCCACTGCCGAGAAGCCGCTAAAGACCGGTCCCGGGGAGCGCTGTGCGAACCCCGCGGCCACAGCCAGGAGTATGCCACCGCCCACCCAGGCGGTCGCCGTGACGATATGCAAGAAATTGAAGACTTCGTACCAGCCCATGAGACCCTCCGTCCGGAGCAAGCAACAGGAAGACTAGACTATGAAGTAGAAGACCAAGCTTACGCCGCTTTTGTCCCTGGCACATCAGGAATATTGCGCAGTCTTCCTAAGCCGCCTGCAGCAGTCCATCCATGGGCTGGAAAGTCTCCAGCATGGGCTTGGCGAAGTAGTAGCCTTGGAACAGGCGGATGCCGGCTGCCTTGAGCGTCGTTAGTTCCGCTTCACTCTCGATACCTTCGGCGAGAATGGTGATGCCCAGCTCGCCCCCGATGCCCACGATGCCGGCAATCACCGCCTGCCGGGCCGCCGAAGTCTCGACCCCACGGATCAACTCCATGTCGATCTTGATGAGGTCGGTCTGGAACTTGGCCAGCAGCCCCAAGCCCGCATAGCCGGCACCGAAATCGTCGAGCGCCGTCATGAAGCCCATGCGCTTGTATTCGGCGACGATATTGGCCACGTGGGCGACATCGGTCATCCGCTCGTTCTCGGTGAACTCGAACATGAGCCGCTTTGGATCGAACCGAGCACTTGCTGCCGCTGCAAGGGTGGCGCGAATGCAGGCCTTGGGCTCGTAGACGGCATTGGGCATGAAGTTGATCGAGAGCCGCGCCTTGGATGCGACCGGCAGCTTGGCGCCGGCGAGCTCAACGGCCTTCACCCGGCACGCCTGGTCGAAGACATAGCGGTTAGCCTCGGTGACAGCGGCAAGGATTGTCCCGGCGCCCTGCCCCTCGGTGCCGCGCACCAGGGCTTCATAGCCCCAGATCTCCTTGGCCTCGATATCGATGATGGGCTGGAACGCCATGGTAAAGGCAAGAGGAAACGGGGCAGCGTCGCGGCATCCCTGACAACCGACATTCGCCATGAAATAACCTATGTTAAAAGCAGCAGAAGAACTTCTTCCACTATCCCGCACAGGCCTTAAATATCGGCAAAGGGCAGCAGGTTATAGTCAGTCCTTGGCGGCGCTCGGCGCCAGCGTCACCCGCAGGCCATCGAGCTCTTCGTTCATCAGGATCTGACAGCTGAGACGCGAGTTGGACTTCACGTCCCCTACGCTGTCCAGCATGTCCTCTTCCTCGTCGCTTGGTGCGCCCACGCGATCCATCCACTCGCCGTCCACATAGACGTGACAGGTCGCGCAGCTAAGGGCGCCACCGCATTCGGCCTTGATGTTGAGGCCCCAATCACGGATCACCTCCATCACGCGCCAGCCCTCGAGCCCTTCGAGCTCGTGGTTTTCTCCCGCTTGGTCGGTGACGTGGATCTTCATCTGGCGCTCCTCAACAGCGGGGCGTGCTTAACGTTCAATGGATATGCAGCGCAAGGGCGACCGCTTAGGCGACGCCCAGCTTCTTCTGCAGCTTGGTCGAGCTGGTCGTATACTGGAACACCACCCGCTCATCGGGCGAGATGATCTTCTTGGCCGCCTGCGCCATCAGCGCCGCCTCGTGGAAGCCCGAGAGGATCAGCTTGAGCTTGCCCGGATAATGGTTGATGTCGCCAATGGCGAAGATGCCGGGCACCGAGGTCTCGAAATTCTCGGTATCGACCACGATGGTGTTGTCGTTGAGCTCCAGCCCCCAATCGGCTACCGGACCCAGCTTCATGGTCAGCCCGAAGAACGGCAAGAGGCGCGTTGCCGGCACTGAAAGGTCGCCTGCATCGGTGGTCAAATGCACATGGTCGATCTGCCCGTCCTTGCCGTCGAGCTTGGCGATCTGGCCGAGCATGAACTGGATCTTGCCCTCCATCACCAGCTCTTTCATCTTGTTGACCGAGGCCGGCGCCGCCTTGAAGGCATCGCGGCGGTGCACTAGGGTCAGCGAACGAACGATCGGCTGCAGGTTCAGCGTCCAGTCCAGCGCGGAGTCCCCGCCACCCACGATGACCACGTCCTGGTCGCGGAAATCGTCCATCTTGCGCACGGCGTAAAAGACCGACTTGTTCTCGTACTGCTCGATCTCGGCCACCGGCGGGCGCTTGGGCTGAAACGAGCCGCCACCGGCGGCGATCACCACCACCTTGGCATGAAAGATCTCATCGGCATCGGTGGTCAGACGGAACGAGCCGTCCGGCAGCTTCTCAAGGCTATTGACCATGCGGCTGAAGTGGAATTCGGGCGAGAACGGCGCGATCTGCGCCATCAGGTTATCGGTCAGCTGCTGCCCGGTCACCACCGGAAAAGCAGGAATGTCGTAGATCGGTTTTTCCGGATAAAGCTCGGCGCACTGCCCGCCCGGCCGGTCGAGAATGTCGATGAAATGGCTTTTGATGTCGAGCAGCCCGAGTTCAAAGGCCGCGAACAGCCCGCAGGGGCCCGCGCCGATCACAACAACATCGGTGGTGATTTCAGTGCTCATTTCTCAAGTCCATACTCGCCAGGGATCAGCTCATCCCCGGGTCATTCCCACATAGGCGGGAACCTCTGTTGGCAGGAACTGGGGTTCCCGCTTGCGCGGGAATGGCCCGGTGAAGTGAAGCCCAATCAGGACTTCAGAAGTCCACTTATCTCACGATACGCGGCGAAGAAAGGGGCGGGTACCCACCGGCACCTCGGACGTGCCAACAGGCTGGTAGAACAGCGCGACTTCCGGCAGCCGGTTTTCAATCAGCGCCTGGCGCGTCGGCTCGTGGCTGACCAACAGCGCAGTGATGCCGCAGCGGCGCATATGCGGGATCTGGTCCTGCAACACATCGCCCACGGCCCGGATTTCCCCGCGATAGCCAAAGCGCTCCGCCAAGAGGCGCGCCGTGGAATAGCCGCGTCCGTCGGTAAAGGCGGGGAAGCTGATGGCGATCGAGGCGAAGCGCCCCAGATCGGCCTCGGCATCCTCGATCTTATCGCCGGGCGAGACCAGCAGCCCCAGCGGATGCGGGTTGGCCAGCACGGCCTCACGATTGGCCAGGAATACCGGCAGCGGCACATGCACATAGCGCACGGCCGCTGGATCGTCTCCATCGACCCAGGCGCGGAACGGGTCGGCAACGAAGGTGCCGTCCTTCCACAGCGGGTGCTTTGCGGCGGCAGTCATGGGCTTGGCAATTGCTCCGTTGAAGTCGAAATGAATGCCGCATTCGCGCTTGTCGCGACCACGCCAGCGTCCGGCACGCGGATCCTCGCCTTCGGCCACAACCGAGGTGCAGGGCGCGCAGCCGATCGACCTATAGCCCTTAGCGAACAGGGGGTGCTCGGGCAAGTCGTGCTCGGTCTTATAGCGATTGACGTCGGCATCGGAGAAGTAGGCCAAAGGGTTGACCTTGATGCGATCATCGCTGGTCAGCTCGAAATGGGGCAGCACGCCCCGCTCGGCTGTCTGGAAGCGCTTGCGACCGGTCACCCAGCCGCCGAATTGTTCGGTAATGGGCTCCAGCGGCTCGGTCTTGCGGATATGGCAGCAGGAGTCCGGATCGGTTTCCCAGAGATCGCCATGCGGATCGAACCGCGCGATGTCCTTGGCGTCGGGATGGATCGCGCGGACATTGATCAATCCCAGGCGCTTCTTCAGTGCCTCGACATAGTCCAGCGTCTCAGCGAAGTGCTTGCCGGTCTCGAGGAAATAGACCGGCAGGCTGGGGTCCACCTGCGCCACCATGTGGAGCAGCACGGCAGAATCTGCACCAAAGGACGAAACGATCGCCAGGTCACCAGGCAGCACTTCAGCCGTCGCGTAGCGCAGCACTCCCAGGGCATCCATCTCGTCGAACATGCCATTGAGGGCTAGGATACCGAGAGCTCGCAGCCGATCATGGGCTACGGGTGTCGGCGCAAGCTTAGGCAGTGCCATAGAGAGCCTCCTTGAACGGCGCTTCCCCGAGCCGCCGATAGGCCTGGATGAAGGTCTCGCCCGCTTCGCGCTTGGCGATATAGGTGTCCACCAGCTTCTCAATGGCACCGGGCACGTGGTCGGCCTCGAAGCCGGGCCCGATGATCTTGCCCACTGAAGCCGCTTCCGTGGCGTCCCCGCCCAGTGTGATCTGGTAGAGTTCGCCGCCCTTTTTTTCGACACCCAGAATGCCGATATGGCCGACATGGTGATGCCCGCAGGCATTGATGCAGCCCGAAATCTTGATCTTGAGCTCACCGATTTCGGCCTGCCGCTGCGGCTCGGCGAACGTGCGAGAGATCTCCTGGGCAATTGGGATCGAGCGGGCATTGGCCAAGGCACAGAAGTCTAGTCCCGGGCAGCAGATCATGTCGGTGATAAGGTTGTTGTTGGCCTCGGCCAACTCGGCAGCGACCAGCGCGTCATGAACCGCACGCAGATCGGCGATCGCCACATGCGGCAGCACCAGGTTCTGCTCGTGCGTCACCCGCAACTCGTCGAACGAATAGCGTTCGGCGAGATCTGCCACCACGTCCATCTGCGGGTCGGTGGCATCGCCGGGCGCGCCACCCACGGGCTTGAGCGAAATCGTCACCGAGGCATAGCCCGGCTGGGCATGGGCATTGATGTTGTTGTCCAGCCAGCGGCCATAGGCCGGATCGATAATCGACTCATAGGCCACGTCGATCTTGGTCACCGACTGGGCGGCGAACGGCGGCGGCGCAAAATAGGTTGAGATCCGGTCGAGTTCCTGCTGCGGCAGCGTCAGCACGCCACCCCGCACCTCGGCGAACTCGGCCTCGACCTGGCCCTTGATGGTTTCGAGGCCTTCCTCGTGCACCAGGATCTTGATGCGCGCCTTGAACTTGTTGTCGCGCCGACCATAGCGGTTGTAGACCCGCATGATGCTCTCGAGATAAGCGAGCAGATGTTCATTGGGCACAAAGCTGTTGATCAGCTTGCCGATCATCGGCGTACGGCCCAGGCCGCCCCCCACCCAGACTTCCCAGCCGATCTCGCCCGCCGCATTGGTCGCCGCCTGCAGGCCGATGTCGTGGAAGCGAATGGCCGCCCGATCATGCCGGGCGCCCGTCATGGCAATCTTGAACTTGCGTGGCAGGTAGCTGAATTCGGGATGAAGGCTCGACCACTGCCGGATGATCTCCGCGACCGGGCGCGGATCGATGATCTCGTCGGCAGCAGCACCGGCGAACTGGTCGGTGGTGACATTGCGGATGCAATTGCCTGAGGTCTGGATGGCGTGCATCTCGACGCTCGCCAGCTCCTCGAGGATCACCGGAATGTCCTTGAGACGGGGCCAGTTATACTGAATGTTCTGCCGCGTGGTGAAATGCCCATAGCCGCGGTCATAGGTGCGCGCGATATGGGCGAGCTTGCGCATCTGCCGTGACGACAGCGTGCCATAGGGCACCGCAACGCGCAGCATATAGGCGTGCAGCTGCAGATAGAGCCCATTCATCAACCGCAGCGGCCGGAACTGCTCTTCGCTGAGCTCGCCCGAGAGGCGCCGCTTCACCTGATCGGCAAATTGCGCGGTGCGGCCCGCTACGAAAGCCGCGTCGAATTCGTCATATCGATACATGACCGTCCTCACCCAGATGTTGGCGGTCGTAAGCCTGCCCATTCAAACTCAGTGGCGCGGTGGGACCCGCGGCCCTGATGCGCTCGCGCAGGCGCTTGGGCACGATGCGCCCCTCAACCTGCTCAACTTCCTCTGCCTCGAGGCTGACGATGCGCCCCGTCGCCTTGCTCGCGGCCAGCGCGGCATCGCGTTCGGTTGCCTCTTCCTTGCTGAAGAGCCGCGCCGCCTGCAGATCCTCGACCCAGTTGCCCTCGCGGTCGAGATAGACGGTGCCGCCAGAGATCAGCTCGTTCCCGGTCAAAATTTCCATGTCTATGCTACTACCTTGAAGCTCTGCGCCTGGAGCGTGGCGGCATCCGCCCAGTCTCCGGCCGCGACGGCCTCGCCTACGAAGATGATTGCCGGACCCTCGGCGAGCGTCACATCGCCCTCGATCAGCGACCGCAAATTGCCCGAATATGTCGACCTGTTGCTGCGCCCCGCGTTGACCACGATGCCCACCGGCAAAGCCGGGCTGGCGCCATGGGCGACGAGACGGCCAGCCACCTCGCTCACCACCGACTTGCCCATATAGAGCGCCAGCGTCAGTCCTGATTGGGCCAGCGAGGCCCAATGGTCGAGATCGCTGTCATCGGCGCCATGTGCGGTCGCCATGATAAAGCCGCTTGAAACCTTGCGCAGGGTTACCGGCGTCGCCGTATCGGCAGCAGCCGCCAGTGCGGCACTGACGCCCGGCACAATCTGGTAGCCGATCCCGGCCTTGCGTAGCGCGGCGATTTCCTCGCCGGCGCGACCGAACACCATGGGATCACCCGATTTGAGCCGCGCCACCCGCTTGCCTTCCCCGGCGAGCCGCACGAGGAGCGTGTTGATCTGCGCCTGGCTGAAGCTGTGATGCCCCTTGGCCTTGCCCACGCTGATGCGTTCGGCGTCGCGCCTTCCCATCTCGACCACGGCGTCCGGCACGAGTTGGTCATGCACGATCGCATCCGCTTCTTGCAGCAGGCGCTGCGCGCGAAGGGTCAAGAGGTCTTCCGAACCGGGACCGGCGCCGATCAGCCAGACCACGCCCTGCCCACCCATTTCGCCGTGCTGAGCCAAAAGCGCTTCCGCAGCAGCCGCACCCCGGCCCGCAGCTTCTGCCAACTCGATCTCGGGCGAGGTCACGAGGGTCTCATAGAACCGCCGGCGCGCCGCGTTGTCGTGAATCAGTGCCTCAGCCTTTTTGCGCAAGCTCCCGGCTAGACCCGCGATTTTCCCGATCCGCGGCGACAGCATCGCCTCGATCCGGGCGCGGACGAGCCGCGCCAACACCGGCGCCTCGCCTTCACTCGAAATGGCAATCGTCAGCGGCGCCCGCTCGACAATGGAGGGTGTATAGAAGTCGCACTCATGCGGCACATCGACGACATTGAGCGGCACGCCTTGCCGCCGCGCCTCGCGCTTGGCGAGCTCGGCATCGGGGCTTTCTTCAGCCACGAAGACCAGCGCCGCCCCCTTGAGGTCGCAGGGGGAGAAACCGCGCTGGATCGGCATGGCGCCAAGCGCTGCGAAATCAGCCTCGATATGACGCGAAATAATGACGACCTCTGCAGTCGTCTTTGTGACCAGCCGGGCCTTGTTGAGGGCTTCGTCGCCACCGCCGACAATGACGATGCGCTGGCCGCTCACTTTATAGCTCAACGGGAATGTGTTGAGTTGACCCATGGGAACCCTATCGTGACTGACGCCTAGAATATCGCAGCCGGACAGGGTCAAACAAGCAACTGGGATTCAATAGCTTTTATATTTCATCTGCGCATGGGCCAGTGGAAAGCCCGCAACGAAGATGCCGCAGCGCCGCTAAATGAATCTCGCAGCGGCGCCCAACGAGCAAATCGCCTCGCGCCTTCTCGTCAGCCCTGACGGCTTGGCACATGCACGACAAGGCCTTCGAGCTCGTCGCGCACCTTGATCTGACAGGACAGCCGGCTGTTCGGCTTCACGTCGAAGGCGAAGTCCAGCATGTCTTCTTCCATGTTCGAAGGCCCGCCGACCGTCTCGGTCCAATCGGCGTCGACATAGACATGGCAGGTGGCGCAGGTGCAGGCGCCGCCACATTCGGCAACGATCCCGGGCACCCCGTTCATGATCGCTGTTTCCATCACGGTCGCCCCGTTCTGGCCCTCGGTGTCAATGCGTTCGCCGTCCTGCTGGACAAAAGTTATCTTGGTCATAGGTCTCGGTAGGAGCTTGCTGGTCTCGAGGGATATAAGCGATGGACGGCTGCTTTGTAACCCACGCCCGCAACACACAGGGTGTCACCCCGGCCTTGAGCCGGGGTCCTCACCTCCCTTCGAGGAGGAGGTGAAGAGCGCTACACCCCCAGCAGCCCTTCAAGGTAGTGCTTGCCAATCCCGAACATGGCCTTGGTCTCGGCGATCTGCCTGAGCACCGCCTCCCGGTCGCGACCGGCGCGGCCATCCTTTTCGGCAACAATCAGATTGTTCTTCGGGGTATGGGCATCGGAGATGAACTCGAACACCTTGGTGCGATAGCCATGGAGCTCTAGCAGGAGCGCCCGGAGCGTGTCGGTCGCCATTTCGGCCTGCCGCTCGAGAAAAATGCCGTGCCGCAGCAGCGGCTCCAGCCGGGCTTCGGCGGCGCCCGCTTCCATCTCGCGGCGGATCTGCTTGTGGCAGCACGGCGCCACCGCGATCAGCGACGCCCCTGCTTCGATGCCCTTGAAGATCGCATCGTCGGTCGCGGTATCACAGGCATGGAGCGCGATCACCGCATCTATGCCACTGGCATCAAAGCCGCCGATCGTCCCGGCAACAAAGCGCAGTTTGGAAAAACCACTCTTTTGTGCTGTTTCGTTGCTGTTCCGCACGAGTTCGTTGCGCAGTTCGACACCAGTTATGTCGACGTTTCTGCCCTGGGCGCTGAAGTAGTCGTAGAGCGCAAAGTCGAGATAGCCCTTGCCTGCACCCATGTCGACAATGCGCGGCATCTCGCTCTTGATCGATTGAATCAGGGGCGCAAAAATCTCGACCATCTTGTTGATTTGTCGAAACTTGTCCTGCCCGTCCTTGCGCACATTGCCCGCCTCGTCGGTGATCTTGAGGTCAATCAGCCAGGGCTTAGCATCGGCCTTGAGCGGCCGGTTCTTGGCCCGGTCATGCTCGGCAGAAACCGCTTCTCGTCCAGCCACTTCCGAGCGCTTGAGCCGAACCTTATCCCCGTTGCGCTCCAGCATGATATCCTCGCTGGTGGTGCTGAGCTGGGCGCTGCGGAACTCTGTCCGGAGCCACCCGCGCAGCAGCCCCATAGCTTCGGGCAGGATGTTGTTCTTGATGATGTCGCGCGTCTTGTAGTGATAGGTGAAGGAGAGCTTCTCGGCTCCCTTGGCCACGATCTTCTTGGCCTCCATCGACTTCAGATCGGCTTCAGTGCCGTGGTAGCCGCCCAGCTTGAGGCGCACCAGCGAGCCATCGGAGAAGGCCGACTTCAGCACACTCAGCAGTTCCTCGATACGGTCGGGCGGGTTCAATGCCGTTCCTTGGTGGTGAGGAAGCGGATCGCCGGATAATCCTGCTTGGCGCGGTCGGCCCACCAGGCGTTCTGCGCCAGGAATACCGGCGCGCCCGAGCGGTCCTCGGCCATGTTCATCTTCTGAGCGGTGATGAAGCGTTTGAGTTCCTCGGGATCGTCGCTCTCGACCCAGCGCGCCACCTCATAGCCCATGCTCTCGAAGGTGATCGGAACGCCATATTCCTTGGCAACGCGTGCGGACAGCACTTCGAGCTGCAATTGCCCCACCACGCCCACGATCCAGTCGGCGCCAACCAGGCGGCGGAAAACCTGCGTCACGCCCTCTTCGGATAGGTCGCTGAGCGCCTTGGCCATCTGCTTGGTCTTCATCGCATCGGCAAGCCGCACGCGACGGATGATTTCGGGCGCAAAGTTCGGGATGCCAGTGACATTGACCGAGGCGCCTTCGGTCAGCGTGTCACCCACGGAGAGCGTACCGTGATTGGGAATGCCGACGATGTCGCCCGCGACAGCCTGTTCGGCCAGTTCGCGGTCGTTGCCGAAAAAGAACATCGGATTGGAGACCGCCATGTCCTTGCCGGACCGCACGTTCTTCAATCGCATGCCGCGCGTAAAGGTACCCGAGCACAGGCGCACAAAGGCGATGCGGTCGCGGTGATTGGCGTCCATGTTCGCCTGCACCTTGAACACGAAGCCCGAGACCTTCTTTTCGCTTGGATGGATCGGCGACGGTACGGCGGGCTGTGCCCGTGGCTCAGGCCCCCACTCGCCTAGCGTACGCAGCAGTTCGGCAACGCCGATGCCCTTGAGCGCCGAACCGAACAGCACGGGACTAAGATGGCCCTCATGGAAGGTCTTGAGATCAAACGGCGGCAGCATGGCCCGCGCCAGTTCGAGTGTCTCGAGCGACGTCATGAGCACCGGGTCATCCACCAGTGCCTCGTTCTCCAAGAGATCCTCGATTTCTTCGAACTCGGCAATCGGCTTGCCCTGCGGGTTGACGACGCGCTTTTCGAGCAGGTCGAGATACCCATGGAAATCGACGCCCTGCCCTACCGGCCACAGCACGGGGGTGAGGTCGAGCGCCAGCTTGCCTTGGATCTCGTCGATTAGGTCAAGCGGCGACAGGCCTTCACGATCGATCTTGTTGATGAAGGTAATGATGGGAATGTCGCGCAGCCGGCAGACTTCAAACAGCTTAAGCGTCTGCGACTCGATGCCCTTGGCCGCGTCGATGACCATGATCGCCGCGTCCACGGCCGTCAGCGTGCGATAGGTATCTTCCGAGAAGTCCGAGTGACCTGGCGTATCCAACAGGTTGAGGGTCAGCCCATCATACTCAAAAGTCATCACGGACGAGGTGATGGAAATGCCGCGCTGCTGCTCCATCTCCATCCAGTCCGACCGGGTGGAACGGGCGCCTGCCTTGCCGCGCACCGCGCCAGCCGACTGGATCGCGCCGGCGGCTGCCAGCAGGCGTTCGGTCAGCGTGGTCTTGCCGGCGTCGGGGTGCGAGATGATCGCGAAGGTTCGGCGCGTGCGGAATGGTTCTGCGGAAACGGCGCGGCTCTCGCCCGGCGCCATATTGGTCATGGTCATGGAAGCTGTTGGCCTGTGGGTGCCCCAACCGGGGCAACGTAGCGCTTTTCAATATGGGCGCTCTATAGGCGAAGGCAAGGTTTGGGTCAAACCGGGCCCAACTTACATGAGCTTTATGCCGGAGCTCGGCTCAGCATGTCGGCGATAAAGACCCGCACTTCTTCGGCAGCGATAGCCAGATCGTCGAGTTGTTCCGCCAGGAGGTCCCCTCCTGCCTGCACCTTCGCCTCGATGGCGCGGGCGAGATCGGCCACCGCAAAGGCGCCAACCCCATTGGCAGCTCCCTTGATGGAGTGCAGGTGGAGTAGCACCGCCTCCCGGTTTTGCGCCGTCGCGAGGCGCCCGAGATAGGTCACGAGCGTGGAATCGAACAGGCGCAGGATCTCGTATTCGAGGTGCTCGTCGCCGAGGCACTGCTTAGCTAAGTGCACGAGGTCTATCGGGCGGGCTGGTCGCGCGTCCAAGGCGAAAGACGATGATCGAGCAGCAGTTGATTGGTTCGCCATTCTGGTTCCTTCCGCAGGTTCTTTATAGCTCTGCGGTTCGCTCGGCTGAAGACGGGGGTAATACCGCAAAATCAGCTTACGCACTCCCCGATAAACAGGGCCTTAAGTCACATCTTCGCCTTTGTTTGGACATCCACATGCCCACAGCGCTTGTCCCCAAAAAATTAACCTTTAGGTAAGAAAGCGCTCGGTTTGAATAAAATTGAATGTATGAATGGGCTTTGAACCAGCGCGCGGCGGCGGGGGTGGTGGAACAATCCGGGGCATTTGCATCGAATTGTTCCGGTTTGGCCATCGGCCCGGAAACGGGTGGGGTGGCATGTCTACTCCACGAGCCCGCCTTGTCGCTGCCAAGCCGACGCGAGAGTTGTAAAGAGTATGGCGAAAAACCCGACCCCCAATAATGATCCCGCCGCGCTTGCTTTTTCCGCCGTTGAGGATGCGCTGAAGGACTCGGTTTTCAGCCTCGATAGTACCCCCGCCAAGGAGCCTGAGCGTCAGCAGGCCAACACCACCGAGCGTAAGACAAACGGGTCCCGGTCCGAGCGCCTCCGGGCTGCCGACAAGATTGCCCAGCAGGCTGGCACCGTCGCCAATGACGACCGCATCTCCACCTCGCGCATTCTCTATGGTCTGCAGAACCGCTCGTCGGCGGCGCCCACCTGGACCGCGGCAATCCTGTCGATCGTTTGGCTAGTTATCTCGGGCATCGGCGGCTACTTCCGCTTCGGTGGCCAGTTCGGCAATTTCGGACAGTTCGTCGGCACCCTCGATTTCATCGCGCTGGTCGCGATCATGTTCCTGCCCGTATTGGGCTTCTTTGCCGTTGCAACCCTGGTCCGCCGCGCCCAGGACCTGCGCAACGCCGCCTCCTCGATCACCCAGGCCGCCATGCGTCTGGCTGAACCTGAAGTTACCGCTGCCGACAAGGTCGCATCGGTCGGCCAGGCCGTGCGTCGTGAGGTGAACGCCCTTGGCGATGGCCTTGAGCGCGCCCTCTCCCGCGCCGGCGAGCTCGAGGTAATGATCCACAACGAGGTTACCGCGCTCGAACGCACCTACTCAGACAATGAATCCCGCATGCGCGCGCTGATCGCCGAATTGGCCAGCCAACGCGACAGTGTGCTCACCAATACCGAGCGCGTGCGCGAAGCGATCACCGAAAGCCACACCGGTCTCGTCTTCGACCTCGACATGATCAGCCAGCGCATTGCTGGCAGCATCGTTGAAAGCGGCGGCACCCTTACCCAGGCGCTCGAAACTGCCGGTAATACGCTCAACAACGAGTTTGGCGACCGCACCGACAAGTTCGTCTCTCTGGTCGAAAACCGCACCACCGATTTCCTCTCCACTCTCGATGACAGCACCAGCCGCCTGACGCTGGCTTTCGGCGATCAGACTTCGACCCTCTCCCAGTCCTTGGCAGAACGCGCCGAGCAGATGACGGCTGACGTGGAGGCCCGCATGCGCGCCCTCACCAATGCACTCGACTCGCAGGCCGAGAACATCACCGGGGCCATCGACTCGCGGGCGCAGCGCATCGAGGACAAGACAGCTAACCTCTCGGATGTGCTCGAAGCGCAAGCGCTGACAATCTCCGCGTCGATCGACGATCGCGCCCGCCGCATCGAGGCGAACACTGCCAATCTTGCCAGCGTTCTTGACCGACAGGCCGATACCATTGCTGAGGTAATCGACGAGCGGGCGCAGCGCATCGACGCCAACACGGCAGGCCTCTCCAGCGCGCTGGATGCACAGGCCGTGACGATCGCCGCGGCAATCGACGAACGCACCCGCCGCATCGAGGCTCAAACCGAGAACCTGTCCGGCGTACTGGACGCGCAGGCCATCACCATTACCGACGCCATCGATGCACGCGCTCGCCGTATTGAGGCTCAAACCGCGGACTTGTCCGGCGTGCTGGACGCACAGGCCGCCACCATCACCGACGCCATTGATGCACGCGCTCGCCACATCGAAGAGCACACCTCGCGGCTCACCGAGAGCTTCGAGGAACGCAGCAATGCCTTCTCCACCCTCCTGGACACCTCTACGGGCCAGCTGACCTCGGCACTGGACGAACGCACCGAGGCCATTTCCACCCTCTTAGCTGACGGCGGCTCGCTGCTGGTCGACCAGATGCGGTATCGTGGCGATGAAGTTGCCAGCGCCTTCGACGCCATTGGCCAGCGGATTGCCGAAGATATCGCGGGCCGCTCGCGCGAGGCTCACACCATGCTGTCGGCTCTCTCGCGCCAGCTCGACGAATCCGTCTCGATCCAACTCAACGCCATGGATAGCCGCCTCCAGTCGGCAGTCATCGAGATCAATGGTGCGCTGGACGACACTTCCGAGCGCGCGCGGGTGACGCTTGCGACCGCAGGGCAAGATTCCCTCAGCCAGTTCGACGCCCGCCTCAACGAGATCGCCTCGATCCTCGACACGCGTCTCCACACCCTGGATGGCGTCATCGGCGACAAGGGCGACAGCCTGATCGAGCGCCTGGAGCAACAGGGTAGCAACTTCGCCACCCGCGCCAACGTGCTCGAAATGGCGCTCGACGAGCAGTCGGGACGCTTCAATGATGTGATTACCGAGCGCACCCGCGAGATGGGTGAGGTGCTCGGCGCCCGCACCGCAGCGGTCACCGAGACCCTGGCCAATCGCAGCCATGAACTTTCTGCGTCGCTGGACACTCATGCCACCGTCATCTCCGATGTTCTGGACGAGCGCACCCGTGCCCTCGACGAGGTGCTGGCGAACCGCGCGGGCGAACTCAGCAGCTCGCTCGAAACACGCGCCCTGGAAATGGACGAATTGCTCGGCTCGCGCAGCAGTGAAATGAGCGAAGCCATTCGGCAGCGTTCGCAGGAACTGGGCGACACGCTCCAGACGAGCACCAGCGCCTTCGACCAGGCGATTGCCGGCAGGACGCAGCGACTTGCCGATACCCTATCCGAACAGACCACCGCTCTCTCCATCGAGATCGAGACCCGGGCGGTCTCCCTGACGGGTCAACTGGAGGAGCGCACCGAGGCATTGGTGCAGCAACTGGACGATCGCACCGGAACTCTCACCAGCCAGCTTGATGAGCGAACCACCGGTCTCCTGGGCGGAATGGACGAGCGGACCGGCAATTTCGCAGCCGAATTCGACCACCGCAGCGCCGGCTTGGTGAACCGTCTGGACTACCAGACCGACAATCTGGTTTCGCAACTCGACGAACGGGCGAACCTCTTCGGCTCGCAGGTTGAGGAACGCACCAGCGGCCTGATGGAACGCCTCGACCACCAGACCAGCAATCTTGTTGCTCAACTCGACGAGCGCGCGGGTCTTTTTGGTTCGCAGGTGGAGGAACGCACCAGCGGGCTGGTGGACCGTCTTGACCATCAGGCGACCAACCTGGTCTCCCAGCTTGATGACCGGGCAAACCTCTTCGGCTCACAGATCGAGGAACGCACTAGCGGGCTCGTTAACCGGCTGGACTATCAGACCCGGAACTTCGTGTCGCAGCTGGACGAGCGGGCGAACACAGTTGGCGCGCAGATCGAGGAGCGCAGCAGCACCCTGGTGAACCGGCTGGATGAGCAGACCAGCAGCTTGGTCTCCCAGCTCGACGACCGCGCCGGTACGCTGGTGTCGCGCATCGACGTGCAGAGCAGCACACTTATTGGCCAGATCGATGAGCGCACGGCCAACCTGACCGATGAAATCGGTGGCCGCACGTCAGCGCTCACCAACGAGCTCGGCGACCGGGCGCAGGAACTCCGGACCGCGCTCGATGGTGGTACGCAGCAGCTGGCGCAGACGGTGGGCACCCGCACCCAGCAGCTCACCGAGGCGCTCAACATTCGCACTCAGGCGCTGAGCGACACCCTTGCCACGCACACCACCTCTATCGGCGAGACCATAAGCCTGCGCACCGCCGATCTGGCCGACACCATCGCGCAGTCGGGCGAAGAGGCACGGACCAAGATCGAAACATCTCTGCACGGTGTTTCCGACACCATGCAGGAGCGCGTCACCGCCATGTCGGCAATCATCTCCGACAGCGTTGCCGAGGTGAACGCCAACCTTGGCCAAGGGCTCGACAGCGCCATCCTGCGCATTTCCGATGCGGAACACGGCGTCACCGCCCGCCTCGACTCGGCCAGTGCCACGGTGGGCGAGAGCGCCCGCAAGGCCGCCGACCTGATAGAGTCTGGCGTCAACTCGGCGCGCAAGGCAATCACCGACATGGTGGACCAGCGCCTGGGCACCCTGCCCGAGGCCATCACTGCCCGCGCCGACATCACGGCGGACCGGCTGGCAGCACTCAACGCTTCGATCAACACCTCGATCACCCAGTCCATGGCCGATCTCGAAGCTGGTGCCGACCGCATCGAGGAAACCATCTCGACCCGCATCAGCGCCGCCACGCAAAACATCTCCACCGATGTGATCGAAACGGCCGATCGCATGGACGCCGCGGTTCGCACCGCCCTGCAGCAGATCCGCATGGCCGCAACCGACATCGACCAGCTGGTGAGCGTGCGTGCCGTCGATGCTGTGGAGAACATCGAGTCGCGCCTGACTGGGCTCAACCAGACAGTCGAGCAGCAGACCAATGCCTTCGCCGCTCTGGTCAGCGAGAAGTCCGACCAGCTCGAAGGCGCCCTTTCCAATCACGGCAACATCCTTCGCAACGCCCTCACCGAGAACGCCCGCGAAGCCGAAGCCATCATGTCGGTATCGACCTCGCGCATCCTCACCGACGTCACGGCTGCGCTGGGCAAGCTCAACGATTCCAACCTGCTGCTGCAGCGGGTGCTGGATGCCTCGACTGCCAACCTAGCCAATCTCGAGACCAGCGTCGCCCAACAGACGTCGAACTATTCCAACACCATTCGCGACGCCATCGGCCAGACCGAACAGGCCGGCGAAATGGTCAGCCAGCACGTCAACGCCTTGCAATCGACCATCCGCTCCATGGTGGACGAGTTCTCGTCCGTCCTTGGCCGACTGGACCAGGAGGCTGCCAGCATGACGCGGGCCTCCAACTCCCTGGCCACCACCAGCGAGACGGCGCTCGATACGCTCGAAGAGCGCCGCGGCGCCATGGATGCGCTGGCCGCGACCTTCGCCTCGCGCGCCGACGACATTGATGGCCGCATGCGGATGTTTGCCCAGTCCATCGCCGATACGGTCAACGATACCGAGCGTCGCCTGATCGGTGCTCGCCGCGCGATGGACGAAGCGCTCCAGGCGACCAGCGGCAATGTTGCCGATGCGCTCGCCGAGACGACGCACACCATCACCGAGACGCTGGCCGCCGCGACGGGCGAGATCAACGACACGCTGCGTTCCACCACCAGCATTGTCAGCGAGGCGCTCTACAGCACTAACGACCGATTCACTTCGGCGCTCGACAACAGTGCCGCCCAGGTGGACAACGCCGTACAGCGTGCCGCCGAGGCCGCCGCCAATGCGCTCAACCAGACCTCCTCTTCGGTGCGCCTGGCCCTCAGCGAACAGGCCGCGCAGGTCAATGCAGCATTGGAAGAAAACGCCAACAAAGTGAGCGACGTGCTGAGCTCGACGGCCGGTAGCGTCACCGACGTTTTGACCTCCACCACCAGCACCCTGGCCGACACGATCAACGACAGCTCGGTGTCGGTGCGGAACGCCATTTCCTCCAACACCAGCCAGTTGCGCCACGCCATCGACCAGTCCACTGGCACCTTCCGCCAGGCCCTGGACGAGACCTCGGGTGAAGTCACCGAGCGGTTGGGCGAGTTCCGCCACGCGGCGGACTCCGAGAGCCGCCGCGCCAATACCGCCCTGCAGGAAGCGCAGGAGCGCATGGTAGACGAAATGCAGCGCGCCATGGAGGAGGCCACCAAGCGCTTCAACGACACGGCCCGCGCCATGCGGGAGACGGCCCGCGAAGTGGGCAGCGAACTCGAGGCCACCCGTGCCGAACTGGCTCGCGGCGTCAGCGAACTGCCTGAAGAGACTCGTGCCAGCGCCGCTGCCATGCGCCGTGTCGTGGCCGAGCAGATCGAGGCTCTGAGCGAACTCAACGCCATTGTCCGCGCGCAGCCGGCAACGCACGATCTTTCCGACCGCCGTCCCGCACGCCCTGCCCCACGCGCCGAGGCGCCGCGTCAGGAATACCGGTCCGAGCCGCCGGCCTACCAGCCGCCGCGCCAACCCGAGCCCGTGCGCGAGGCTTATCGGCCCGAGCCCGCAAGGCAGGCTTTGGTGGATCCAATCCGCCCAGCGCCGCGCCCCGCCGAGCCCGCTCGCGCCACCTTGACCGATCCAATCCGTACGCCGGAGCGTCAACCCGAGCCAGCGCCGCAGATGGGTCCACCCATGCCCCAGCCAGCGCCACAGCCTCAGCCCGTACGCCGGGCGGAAGCGCCGCGGCAGCCCGAACCCGCGCCGGCCGCAGAACCGCCGCGCCAGACAGTCGCTCAGGCGGAGCCAGTTGCTCAGGAGGCTGGTGGTTGGCTGCGCGACGTTCTGCGCAATGCAACCGCCAAGCAGCAGGGCAGCCAGCCGGCGCCCGCCCAGCCGGGCCTCTCGGGCCTAACCGAAGAGATCGCCCGCTCGATTGACGATGCGGCGCTCGCCGATGCCTGGTCCCGTTATCAGGCGGGCGAAAGCAACGTCTTCTCGCGCCGCATCTACACCCTTTCGGGTCAGGGTACCTATGACGAGGTCCGCCGCCGTCTGCAGCGGGACGCCGATTTCGCCCGTACGGCGCAGGCCTATATGGGTGAGTTCGAACAATTGCTGAAGCGCGCAGCTGCTGGCCCCCGCGCCGCTGCAGAGACCCGCGAATACCTGCTCTCGGACCGCGGCAAGGTTTACACCACCTTGGCTCACGCCAGCGGCCGCCTCACCTAATACGTCGACAGCTAAAAAGAGACACGGCCCCGGAGCGATCCGGGGCCGTTTCGTTTCCACTACCGCTCGCAGGGCCCTCGACGGAGGTGACTTAGACTACCCGAACAGCAAGGAATTAACCGCAGACTTCTGCTTCCCCGCTTGGCAGGACAGCGTCAGGGATGGCTCCGCTTCGCGTCCCCTCTTCTGCCGGGCCTCTAAGCGTCTTTTGGCGGACGGATCCGCAGGGATACCAGCACACAGACGAGCCCCAGCACGGCGACAACGCTGGATGCAAAAAACGACGCCATGCCGAAATGGACCACGAGCCAACCAAACAGCGTCAGCGCCAGCACCGAGGCGCCCTGCTGCAACATGGTGGCAAAGCCCTGCGCCTCGGCAGCATTAGATTCGCTGGTCCAATTGGCGATGAAGTGCACGACGCCGAAATAGCCAAGGCCGAAGCTGATGGCGTGCAAGGTCTGGACGGCAAAGAGCACCGCCACCGGCGGATCGAAAGCCATGGCCGTGAAACGGACAAACGACGCGACGCAGGCAGCCAGGATCATGTTGCGAGCCGTGATGCGGCCACCGAAGCGGCGCCAGGCAAACATCAGGATTGCCTCGCCCACTGCAGCAATCGCGAGCAGGGGTCCAAGGTAGTAATCGGGCACGCCCGAGCTTATCCACAGCAGGGCGCCGAAGCCCCCGATCAGCGCGTGGCTGGAGTTGATAAGGGCGAAGGCCACCAGCGGCAGCACGAACCAGAGCTTGAGCGAATCCTTGAGGCGCGCCTGCGGCACCGCTTCCGCGAGCGTCGCCTGATGCCCCGGTGCCCGGAAGCGCGGCAGCAGAAGGCCGAGCACGGCGCGCAAGGCGCACATGGCCAGGAACAGAGGTGCAAAGGCATCAGCTCCGAAAACGCTGATCAGGGCACCGATCCCGCCCGCGCCAAAAATGTAGCCAACGGTGGCCCAGGCGCGCACCGCGCCGAAATCGGTACCATTGCGCCGCGTCATCCGCACACTTGCCGCATCGATGATCGGCGGAACGGCGCCATTGGTCATCGTACAGGCCGACCAGACCAGGATAACGCCCCAGAATTCGTTGACAAAGAAGAGGCCGATGGGCGCCACAAAGCCGAGCAGGCTGAGGATGATGATGACAGTCCGCCAGTCATTGGCGCGGTCTGCCAACCGGCCCACCAACATGTTCACGGCCAATAGGCACAGCATCGGCACGGCATTGATGATGCCGATCTGATCGGCGGGAATGCCGTTTTGGCTCAGCCAGATGCCGAGAAAAACTGAGCTAACGGCGCCGGGTAGGTAGACCGTGAATTGGTAAAGCGAGGCGCGCGCTTCGGGGGTGGCGAAGCGCGAGAGTGCCGGTGGCATGGTGTGAACTCCGGGCGAAGCGCCGCCCTGCGCCTTGGTGCCCCCAGCAAATCTGCAACGCAAGTCCGATTTGCCGCTTCGCGTCAACTTGCCTGCGGTTGTGGCGGAACTACCCTGCCCGTCTGAGGCGGAAGCGCCGCGGTACGCCCGAGACCATCTCGGTCCACTTGATCAGCTCGAAAACGCCATCCTGGTTTTCGACGATGGCCGTGCAGCTTTCCACCCAATCACCGGTGTTGATGTATTGGATGCCCAATCGGTCGTGAATGTCGGCGAAATGGATGTGCCCGCAGATGACGCCATCGACGCCACTCTGCTTGGCCTCATGCACCAAGGCTTCCTCGAACTGTCCGATAACGGAAACAGCGTTCTTCACCTTCTGCTTGGCCCAAGCAGAGAGCGACCAGTATTGCAACCCGAGGCGGCGTCGAACCCAGTTGATGACAGTGTTGATTCGCAGGGCAGCGTTGTAGGCCCAATCACCCACATGGGCGAGCCACTTGGCGTTCATCACCACCACGTCGAATTGGTCACCATGGATGACAAGGTAGGTCTTGCCCGTCGCACTGGTGTGGATGGTGCGGTCGACGAACTCTATCTCGCCAAAATAGGTGCCGAGATACTCCCGCAGGAACTCGTCGTGATTGCCAGGCAAATAGACGATGCGGGCGCCGGCGTTGGCCTTTTCTAGCAGCAACTCGATCAACGTGTTGTATTCGCTCGGCCAGCGCCACGTCTTGGCGAGGCGCCAGCCGTCGACAATGTCGCCGACGAGATAGATGGTCTCGGCGTCGTGCGAGCGGAGGAATTCGATGAGTTGGCCGACCCTGATCGGCCGCATGCCCAGATGCACATCAGAGATGAAGATGGCCCGGACTTGCCGAACCTCACGATCATCCGCCATTGCGGGTGGGTCTCCTGCTTCGTGGCCGCACTTTAGCCATGCGGCGCACGAGAAGAAACCTCTCTACGTCAAAAGCCGGGGAAAGCTCGTCCTAGCGGATCGTCTGCTTCAGCTGAACAATACGACCGTAGCTCTCTTCGATGCGATCGGCGAACGCGGGGTCCTCCGCCGCCTCGGCAAGCAGGATATCGAGAATCTCCTGATTAAGGCCGGGGCGATAATCGGCTGTGTTGGAAAAGAGCAGCACGTCCATGCCAGCGCGCACGGCGGTCGTCACTGTCTCGTTCAGGCTGAAATGGTCGCGAATGGCCCCCATCTCGAGATCGTCGCTGATGACCACGCCGTCAAAACCGAGGTCTTCGCGCAGCACGCCGTCGATCCAGCGGGCTGAAAGGGAGGACGGCAATTGCGTGCCCGGCTCGGCATAATCGGCGTGATAGAGATGCCCAACCATCACCATGTCGACCACGTCGCGCCCGATCAACTGCCGGTAGGGGTCGAGTTCCGCTTCCTGCCAGCTCTCGGTGATATCAACGAAGCCTTCATGGCTATCGGCAGTCGACGAGCCGTGGCCGGGAAAGTGCTTGAGCGCCGTCAACAGTCCCGCCTGATGATGCGCTTCAATAAAGGCGGCGTCATACTCCGCCACCGTTGCAGGATCCTGGCTGAACGCCCGGCCATAACGGGCGATGATCTGATTGTTGAGGTTGAGGTTGATATCGGCCACGGGTCCGAAATTGACGGTGAAGCCGAGATCGGCCACAGCGGCGGCCATGCGGGCATAGATGGCCTGGGCCTCGGCCGGGGTGTTCTGTGCCGCCACCGTCTCCGCGTTGGGGATTTCGGTGAAGCCCACGGCCTCCGTCAGCCGCTCGACCGCTCCACCCTCCTGATCGAGCGTGATGAATGGTGGCAGGTCAGGCGCCGCGGCGCGAAAGGCATCGTTCATCTCGGCGACAGCGTCGAGGCTCTTGACGTTCACCTTGAGGAACATCACGCCGCCAAGTCGACCCGCTGCGATCTCGCCCCGGAGATTCTCGACCGCGGCGTCATCCGCGTCATCGCCCTGGAAACCAACGGCAATCATCTGCCCGGCCATTTGCTCTAGGGAGGGAGCCGCCATCGCCGCCGAAGGAGTAAGCAAGGCAACTGAAAGGAGCAGGCGGCGAAAGAGCTGGGTCACTAGGCATATTCCATTGGGTGGGATGGGCGGGAAGGTGACGGCCCATTACAGCCGAACAATGACACTTAGGGGGCAGCACCTAGGCTATTTGCGCGATGTGCCGCCCCGTTGCGCGTGAAAGCATCAGAGCCGCGAGTGATTCTGACTCCTGACACTCACTCGCTGGCTCGTAACTGGGCGGGAAGGACGTCGTGGTCGCCACCCACCCCTTTTTCTCAGGCCTGATTCTGCCGATTGGCAATGAGATCATCAACAACGGCAGGATCGGCCAGGGTGGACGTGTCACCCAATGAGCCGAAGTCGTTCTCGGCTACCTTGCGCAGAATGCGACGCATGATCTTGCCCGAGCGCGTCTTGGGCAGGCCCGGCGCCCACTGGATGAGGTCCGGCGTGGCAATCGGCCCAATCTCCTTGCGTACCCAGCTCTTGAGCTCCGCCTTGAGATCATCCGTGCTCGTTTCGCCGCCCATCAGCGTCACATAGCAGTAGATGCCCTGCCCCTTAACGGCGTGGGGATAGCCCACCACTGCGGCTTCGCTGACCTTGGGATGAGCTACCAGCGCGCTCTCCACCTCGGCCGTGCCCAGCCGGTGACCGGAGACGTTGAGCACGTCATCGACGCGGCCGGTGATCCAATAATAGCCGTCCTCGTCACGCCGCGCGCCATCGCCGGTGAAATAGTAGCCCTTGTAGGTCTCGAAATAGGTCGAGACAAACCGGCCGTGGTCTCCCCAGATGGTACGCGCCTGCCCGGGCCAGCTGTCTTTAATCGCCAGCACGCCCTCGGCCTTGGTCGGCTCCTGCACCTTGCCTTCGGGCGAGAGCATCACCGGCTGCACGCCAAAGAACGGCTTGGTAGCCGAGCCGGGCTTGGTCGCGATAGCACCGGGGAATGGCGCAATCATATGGCCCCCCGTTTCGGTCTGCCACCAAGCATCGACGATCTCGCACCGCTCCTTGCCCACATGCTTGTGGTACCACATCCAGGCTTCTGGATTGATCGGCTCGCCGACCGTGCCCAGCAGCCGCAGCGAGGGCATGTCGTGCTTATCCACCCACTCGGCACCCGCACCCATCAGCGAACGGATCGCTGTCGGCGCGGTGTGAAAGATGTTGACTTTGTGTCGCTCCACAACCTGCCAGAACCGGCTGCAATCGGGCCAGGACGGAATGCCCTCGAACATCACCGTGGTCGCACCATTGGCCAGCGGGCCATAGACGATATAGGTATGCCCGGTGACCCAGCCCACATCGGCGGTGCACCAGAACACCTCGCCGCGCTTGTAGTCGAAGCTCAACTCATGCGTCAGCGAGGCATAGGTGAGATAACCGCCCGTGGTATGCAGCACGCCCTTGGGCTTGCCGGTCGATCCGGAGGTATAAAGGATGAACAGCGGGTCTTCGGCATTCATCGGCTCCGGATCATGGAACGGCTCCACACCCGCCGCCGCCTCGTGCCACCAAACGTCCCGGCTGCCCTTCATCGGCACGTCGGCGCCGGTATTGTGCACCACCAGCACCTTCTGCACGCCCGGGCAGTCTTCTAGCGCCTTGTCGACATTGGCCTTGAGCGGAATTGTCTTGCCACCGCGGCGGCCTTCATCGGCGGTAATCACCACGGCAGAGTCGGCGTCGTTGATGCGACCCGCCAAAGCATCAGGGGAGAACCCGCCGAACACCACCGAGTGCACCGCACCGATCCGCGCGCAGGCCAGCATCGCATAGGCCGCCTGCGGGATCATGGGCAGGTAGATGGTGACGCGATCGCCCTTGCGAACCCCCAGCGACTGCAGGACATTGGCGCAGCGGCAGACCTTTTCGTGCAGCGTGCGGTAGGAGATGTGCTCCGCCGGCGCCTTTGGATCATCGGGCTCCCAGATGATGGCGATGTCGTCGCCTCGCTCGCTCAGGTGCCGGTCGATGCAGTTGGCAGCGACATTGAGCACCCCGTCCTCGAACCATTTGATCGAGACGTTCGGGTACTCGAAGCTGGTGTTCTTGATCTTGCTGGGAAACGTCACCCAGTCGAGGCGTTTGGCCTGCTCCGCCCAGAATCCATCAGGGTCGCTGATCGAGCGGGCGTACATCTCATCATACTGCCGGCCGGTGACATGGGTGCGCGCGACCGCCTCGGCGCTTGGCTCGAATAGGAGCTGTTCGCTCATACTCATCCTCCCTCTACTCTCCCACCACCGTTCTAATGAGTGCCCCGGTGCGCCGCAAGGCCTTGACGCACCTTCTCATTTGCCGCGAGCCGGGACAGAGCGTTAACCGCCAGTGGCAACGCTGCTTCGGCTATGGACGACGCTCTGCTACTCTGGAGCAATCAAGGAGGCTGCCGTGACCGACATCGCCGTGCCCGCCACCGAAAATCAAACAGCGGCTCGACCGAAAGGTCCCGCTTTGCTGCCTGCTCGCTATGCTGACCTCAAAATGATCCATGCTCGGCTAATGGAGGCGATTGAGACCTCCCCATTCTACAGCGCCGAGTTCAAAGCCTACGAAACAGCCCGCCTAACCCCGCAATATCTGGCAAGCCTCGTTGATGCCGATCCGCACCACGTGATGGTGATGCAAAAGGATGGTAAGCCGGCGGGGTTCATGATTTCAGGTCCTGAACTCGGTACGCTCTGGCTCTACTGGTCCTATTTGTTTCCAGAAAATCGGCGCTCCAACATCGCGATTTCTGCGATGCGAGCTTTCATCGAACACTGGGATAATGGGCGTTTTCACAAGATCGCCACTTACACCAAGACCGGCAATGATGCCGCGGCGGCAATCATGAATCGCATGGGTTTCCGGCACACAGCCACTCTTGAGCAGCACATCTTCGGGGAAGACTACCTGCTTTATGAACGCATGTTGAACAAGGCAACGCCGGGTTATGACCACGGCACCACCGGCGGGCTGGGCAATCGACTGCGCCGCGCGGCACGTTTAGCGCTGCGGCGCTAAACTCTATTCGGCGGCAACAGCAACTGGGCGGCGACTCCGGAACCACTGGAATATCGAGACGTCGAGCTGAGCAGTCTTCAAAGCAACCCACCACAGGCCGACCGACCAGACAGTAATGGCGATGATCGCGGCCAGCGCCGCTCCCATGAGCCCCCAAATGGGAACCAGTAGCCAATTGCCGACCACCAGCGATCCAAGGCCGACGCCCACCCAGGGCAGGCTGGCATAGGGTCGATCATGGATGGAGAGGACCAGTGAAGCTGGTCCCATCACCGATCGCACCACCAGCGCCAGGCACAAGACTGCCAGGGGCATGGCGCCCTGCGTGAAGGCGGGACCAAAGAGCAGCAAGGCGAACGGCCCAGCCACGAGCATCCCGACAAAAAGAGCAATGGAGATAAGGCTCGCCACCAGATTGGCCTCGCCCACCTTACGGTTGAACTCGGCTCGATCGGCATTGGCTTCGCTCTCGAACATGTCCGGCAAGGTCACCGCATAAACCGCCGCCACCCCGAAGGAGACCAGCGAGAATATGCGCGTGCAGACGCCGAATATCGCCAACTCTTCTCGGCTGAGGCTATGGCTGAGCAGCAGGAGATCGATGTCGAAGAAGAAGTCGGTGGCCAGCGAGATCAGCAACCAGGGCAAGGCGAACCGCCACCAGCGGCTCTGTTCGGTCGGACGCGCCCCCACCGCATCATGGACGCGCGGCAGACTAGCAATGACGAGCCCGAAATGGATCATGCAAACAACGACATAGCCCGCTGCGACCGCCCACAACATGAACGAGAAACCCTCTACGGGTTCGGCGAACAACATCAGACCGGCGATGAAGCCAACCAAAACGATCATCGGCCGGAAAAGGCTGTCGGCGAAGTAGCTGGCGAAGGGGCGCTTTAGGCCGACCAACAGCGCACCGCTGACATAGACCATAGCCGAACAGAAGGCGAGCAGCACCACCGGCACGAAATGGTGGGCCACCACGCTATCGCCCTGCCCCAGCAGGTTCAGCACCACTGGGCCGGCGAGGAGCAGCAGCGCCAACGAGATGGCGACGTGCCCATAGCTGCGCAGCATGAAGGCAAGCAGTTGCCGCCGATCACCACGGGCCCGATATTCGGCGGCAAAGTAGGTGCCCACGGTATGGAAGCCCAACGGCATGACAATCGCCACGAGGTTCACCGTCGCGATAACGATCAGGTATTCGCCTAGGAGTTCTGGCCCCCAGAGCCGGGCGATCAGTGCCTGGGCAACAAAGATGAGCCCGGCCCCGCACAGACGGGCACCAAAGATCAGAGTGGATTGCGACGCCAGCTTGCGGTGGAGGCTCATTGCCCCGCCTCCTCGCTGGCGCTGCGCGCCTGAGTTGGCCTCGTCTTCGGATTGCGCCAGCCGTCTAGTTTTCGCTGCAATGCATGAAAGACGTCACGCGCCGCAAAGGCGCCAGCACCCAGGAGGAACGCCAGTTTCCGGCTGGCATAATTGGCGACGGGCGGGACCGGCACGATGACGCCGGCATCGCCGACCATTCCCTTCTTGAACTGATGCAGGCCCTGAAAGCCGTCGGTGCCGCCCAGATCGTACCATTCGGCACTCGTGTTATCGCGCAGCCAGCGAATGACATGCCAATGGAGGAAGTAGCCGGCGCGCAGTGGTAGCGCCTTGTCGTTGGTTGCGCCATAGAGATAAACGGCGCGGTCCCCGCCCTTGAAGATAATAGCGCCGGCAACAAGCTCTCCCCCGTGCCGCACAAAGAACAACTCGGGCCGCAGATCGGCATCCATAGCCATCAGCGCCGGCATGGTGTCGTAGGCAGAGTGATCGGAGAACTGCTTGCGGTCGGTCATTGCAGCGTACAGTGCTTCGAACTCCGGCAAAGCCTCCGCACTGGCATGTTCAAAGGTGAGACCGGCCTTTTCCGATTTGTTTAGGTGATAGCGCCACTTCTGCGCGAAGCTCTTGCGCTGTTCCGCATCCGTCAGGCGCAGATTGACGATGTAGCGGTTGGGGAACAGCAATTGCGATCCGCGGCGAAAACCCCGCTCGACGAGATGCGCATATTCGTGGTTCACCGGCTCGGTCGAGGCTCGCGGCAGCACCGAGAGCATTTGGCCCCGCCGGTCGGCGTAGTCGGCTATCAGGGCCTCGACCATACCGGCATGCAGGGCCTGCGCATCAGCCCTTATGCGGTCCTTCAGCATGGGCCCCCATTTGGAGACCGCAATGCGCCCGAGACCGAGCGGCAGGCGCTGGATCATCATCATTGATCCGCCCACGACTTCGCCATGGAGCAGGAACAGCATCGGCTCGGGGCTGACGGATGGCCAACGATTTACCGAGAAGACATAGAGCTGCTCCTGGCAGACCTCGTCAAAGCCAGCGATGGTGCGGTCCCATTCGGCACCGCTGACGATCCGCGTCTCCAGCTTAGGTACGAGCAGGCCTTTCGATTGCGCTCCAGAATGCGCAGCGTCCCCGGCATCCACCAATCTCTCGGCGATCGCACTCATCCAGCCAACTCTCTTGCACGTCTCAATGGAGCGAACGCTAACGTGGCAAGGTGAGCAAACTCCTAGTGACCAGAGGCGAAGCCGGCAAAGCTTCGCCCGTGGTTACCAAAGGCTAATGAGCAGCGGCCTCGGCTGCAGCGTGTGGCGTATAGACGAATGGGATTTCCGGAATGGTGATGAACTCGCCCGCGCCCTCAAGAACCATGCGCAGGGCGACAAAGAGAATGATCACGAGACCGACCCAGGCGATCCACCGGAAGCGATGCAACAGGCGGGCAATGAAGGTCGCAGCAACGCCCATGAGCACCACCGAGAGCGCCAGACCGAAGACTAGCGCTTCGAAGTGATGCTGGGCGGCGCCAGCGACAGCCAGCACATTATCCAGCGACATCGAAACATCGGCAATGATGATCTGGATAACCGCTTGGCGCAGGGTCTTGCGCGGCGCCTTGCCCGCGACCGTGCCATCCGCATTGAGATCGGCACCGGCCAGGGCTTCGGTCGCCTCTCCTTCCGCCTCGTGTGAGACCGAAAGCTCGCGATACATCTTCCAGCAGACATAGAGCAGCAGGATGCCGCCGGCGATCAACAGGCCACCGCCAAGAGAAAGCAATTGCGTGGTGACAAGCGCGAAACAGATGCGCAGCACTGTTGCCGCCAGAATCCCGATCAGAATCGCCTTCCGCCTCAGGTCTTGCGCGAGCCCGGCAGCGGCCAATCCGATCACCACCGCATTGTCACCGGCGAGCACGAGGTCAATCAGGATGACTTGCAGCAACGAGCTGAAAAAGCTCGGGTCGATACCGAACATGAAAAGTCCTTTGAGGGAAAGCAGAAGGCGGGAGAGCAGAAGCTGCAGCGCTATAAACCTCTGAACCGACGCTGAAAAGCTGAGAAATGACCCCGCTCCGGACAAAGATCGCGCAAACGCGAAAAGTGACTGGCGCAACGACAAGCGTCGCGCCGCCGTTGGGATGCTATCCGCGGCTGGGGGGCAGCCGCCCCTTCTTGTTTTGCGGAGACACACAATGTTGCGTTCGACCTGTCTTGTTCTTCTTGCCGGCACTGCGCTGGCCACCCCGGCCTTGGCCCAATCCGAGCAATCCTCCGATCTGAACCTGGAAGCGATTAACACTGCCTCCATCGATACCCTGCTGGAGGACCAGACAGATGGTGGAAGCGGCCCGAACCCGCTGATTGCGCGCTTGCAGATCCTGCTGGACCGTGCGGGTTACTCCCCAGGCGTTGTCGACGGCTACATGGGCGAGAATGTGCGCAAGGCCATCACCGCCCTGGAGCTCATCAATGATCTTCCCGATGATGGCGAACTGGACGATGACGTCATCAAAATTCTGCAAACAGATGCGGACATCGCAACCTCCTACACGATCAGCCAGGAAGACGTGGAAAAGGTCGTCGAGCCCCTGCCGGAAGATTACTCCGAACTCGCAGCGCGCGACTATCTCGGTTTCACCAGCGTTGCCGAAGGTATCGCCGAGAAGTTCCACATGGACATCGACTTCCTCAAGACCCTGAACCCGGACGCCAGCTTCGAAGAGGGCGAGGAGATTGTGGTCACCCAGCCCGGCGATCAGATGGAAGGGGATGTCGCGCGCATCGAAGCCGACAAGCAGAACGGGCAGGTCCGCGCCTATGACGATGAGGACAATCTGATTGCCGCCTATCCCGCAACCGTCGGCAGCGAGAGCAATCCTTCACCGAGCGGCGTTCATACGGTCCGCGCAATCGCCCCAGAGCCCACCTACACCTACGACCCCGAGGTGAACTTCCAGCAGGGCGACAACACCGAGACCCTCGTGCTTCCACCTGGCCCTAACAATCCCGTCGGGATCATGTGGATCGATCTTTCCGAACCCACCTACGGCATCCACGGCACGCCCGAACCCGCCGAGATCGACAAGACTGCGTCGCATGGCTGCGTGCGCCTGACCAATTGGGATGCACAGGAACTCGCAGGCATGGTGGAGCAAGGGGTCGAAGTAGAATTCGTGCAGTAAAGCCTAGCGCTTGAGGAGGTTCTCGGACGCTTCGGGAACCTCCCCGCGGGACTGGTCCCGCACTTCCTCGGTCTCGTTGGTCAGCTCTCCCTCGCCTGCCGTGGCGTCTCGCCTCTCGGCAGCATCGGCCGCGGCATCGATCGGCTCCTCTGGCTGGAACGGCGCCATCGGCTCTCCTGCCGGCCTCCCCTGTACCTCTCCCATCTGCACCAGGGGAACGCCCTTGGGGAAAACCACCTCACGCGCGGGATCGGGCAGTTCGATGCCCGCCTTGAGGAGGGCCCGCTTGGTCAGGCGGAGCAGAGCCGAATTTGCTTTGGCCGGGGAGTAGGTGCGGCTGTCGAACCAATAGCTGACCTTGAGGTTCACCGTGGCGTCTCCCAGCTGATCGACAAGCACCAGCGGCTCGGGGCGGTCCAGCACCGCGGGATGATCAGCCAGGATTTCCGAAATCAGCAATTGCGCCTTGGCGACCGATGAATCGTACCCGATGCCGACGGTAAACTCCGCCCGCCGGGTCGGCGTGCTCGAATAGTTCTTGATCGTGCTCTTGAACACCGTGGCATTGGGGATCTGCACATGGTTGCCATCGAGCGTCAGCAGCACCGTGCTCCTGGTGTTCAGGTTCTGCACGATCCCGGTTTCCCCCGCCACCTCGATCAAGTCGCCCGTGCTGAACGGATTGCGCACGCTGAGCAGGAGACTGGCAAGGAAGTTCTCGGCGATGTCGCGGAAGGCGAAACCCACAATAATGCCGATAAGCCCTGTACCACCCAAGACCGTCACTGCCAGCCGGGTGAGCCCCGCCACCTGCAGCACAAAATAGATGCCGAGCAACAGCACGGGGATCGAGATCACCCGGACCACCACGCTCCGTAGCAGCGGCGAGGGAATGCGTTCGGCGAGCAGGCGTTGCGCGACGGCCGCGACCAGCGCGGCAAGGAGCCAGGCAAACGCGGCTATGGCGACCGCAAGAACCACAAGCGGCAGGCTCTGCCCGACGCGGCGGGATAGCCGGTCCAGTTCCGCGCCGGCCCGATCAAAGGTGGTAGCGAAATCGGCCCCCAGCTCCATCCGGTTGACCACAGCAACCGTGCCTTCGGTGTTCTCCGCCAGAGAGACCGCCCAGCTTCGGTGTTCGGCGGTGTCGCTGACGCCATCGAGCGTGACCACGCCCTGCCGCACGCCCACCCGTACGTCCTGGAACCAGCCGGTGGATTCAAGAATGCTCGCGAGCCGGTCGGCAATCGCTTGGTCGGGCACGTCCTGCTCGAGCGGCACGGGTTCGGTGACAGCTTCACTCTCCTCGGTACCCGTCAGCAGAGTTGTAAGATCGTCCTGCGCTGCCAGAGGAACAAAGGAAATGCAGGCACTCAGCAAAACGCCGAGAACACTGCCGAACATAATGGAGCGGAAGGGCTTGCTGCGCAGGGACATACCGCCAAATGCGCCAAGCACAAGCAATGTTCCGCCTGCTCGTCAGCAGCGTTTAGGTCCAGCCAATGTCGTTAGAAGACTTTGGTGGGTGCACAAGGACTCGAACCTTGGACCCGCTGATTAAGAGACTGCGGATCGCATCTATCAGGGGGTAACGGATCAGAACGTCCCCACCCCCTGAGAGCCGCAGAAATCAAGGCGTTGATGGCATACGATAGCGCTTGATATTATCGCGGGGTAACGTACCATAACGCAAAACCCTGTTTACCCCGGTGATACCCATGGCGAAAGTTCTGACCGATAGAGCCATCAAGGCGCTGAAGCCAACGACCTCCCGCCAGGAGGTCGCGGACGGTGCAATGCCGGGCCTCTACATGGTGGTGCAACCCACTGGCGCAATGAGCTGGGCCTACCGCTATCGCAGCCCCGTTGACGGCAAGCCACGCAAGCTCACCATTGGTCGCTACCCTGCCTTTGGGCTGGCTGATGCTCGCAAGTCTGCAGGCGCTGCCGCTCGCTCTGTGGCGGAGCAGCGCGACCCCGGCGCCGAGAAGCTGGCAGCGAGGAAGTCGGCACAGGATCGCTCCGACCTCGTGAACGAGCTGCTCAACACCTTTGTCAGCCGTCACGTCGACAAGAAGAAGGATTCCACGGCCAACGAGATGCGACGGCTCATTGATCGCGAGGTTCGGCCGGCATGGGGTAACAAGAAGATCCACGCGCTGCACAAGCGCGACGTGGTGGAGCTCCTGGACGGCATTGTTGAGCGTGGCGCCGAGACGACCGCCAACCGCGTCTTTGCCCTGCTCCGTCGCTTCGGCAACTGGTGCGTAGAGCGCGGTGTCCTTGAGACGTCATTCGCTGCCACGGCCAAGGCGCCGAGCGAGGAAGTTTCCCGCGATCGCGTTCTCACTGACGACGAAATCCGCTGGTTATGGGCAGCGACTTCGAGCGGCGTTCTATCCGCTGCCACCCGTCTCCTGCTGATCACTGGCCAGCGCCGCGGCGAAGTGGCGGGAATGACCCGCGCCGAGATCGCGGCCGGCGACTTGTGGCACATACCGCCGGAGCGCACCAAGAACGGGCTGCCGCATGACGTGCCGCTGTCTGGGCTAGCGCTGGAGACCATCCGCGCAGTCCCGGCGCTGGCGAAGTCAAAGCTGGTTTTCACCACATCAGGCGATACGCCTGTCAGTGGATGGTCGAAGGCAAAGCGAGCCATTGATGCTGCAATGCTCAAGGCTGCTCGTGCGGAGGCGGTGGAGCGGGGTAACGACCCTGAGGCTGTCTCCATCCCCGAATGGCGCATTCACGACCTCCGCCGTACCGCAGCGAGCGGCATGGCCCGCCTGGGCCAGCCGGTGCATGTGGTCGAGGCCATGCTGAACCATAAGAGCGGCACCGTCAGCGGCGTTGCTGCCGTTTACAACCGCTACTCCTATGCCGATGAGAAGCGCCGAGCGGCAGATGCTTGGTCGAGCTATCTGGAGACGCTCGTATCGGGCAAGCCGTCCAACGTGGTGCCCATCAAGGCCGCTGGCTAAGGCGGCTCGTGAGGTACGGGGAAATCCCGTACCCTTGGTGCCGCTTGCGGACGCTCATTTGATATCGGTCTTCAGGTTGGGTCTGGTGAGTTCGTCAAGCACGCGGGATCCCTCCTCTAGATCGCGATCGCGGTCCTCCCAATGCTTCTCCATGAAAGCTCTGCCTTCCGGTGTCGACCAGTACCTGAGGTCGCGACCGCCGGCAGGCTTGCTCTCGTCTGGTGGTAATATTTCTGCTGCGACTAAGCCTAACCGGATTAGTTCCGCGGCCGCTTCGTGCCATGTTTCTGCTTCCGAATAGCTTGAGGCATACACGCCAATCGCGTCTGATATTTCGGCGCCGAACAGGTCGTTCATTCGCTTGGCAAGCACGAGCTCGCGGATGCGCTCAAGCAAAACGGCGTCACCAAAATTATCTTCGAAGGACGCCTGGAGCCGCGCAACGACCTCGGCTTTGAAAGCCCGATTGTTGCTCTGCGCCTCTTCCTCCAGACGCTCCTTAAGCTCTATCGGCAGGCGAATGTTGATCTGTGGGTCGTTTCTAGCCATGCGCATTCTTAAGCACGGTGCTTATTGACATGCAATAGCACATCATGCTCTAAGCACGGTGCTTAATCACCGTGCTTAACAAGGAGCTATCTCATGGCGCGTATCGATCCCTCCCTGGTTGTTCGGCTCCCAGCTGATCTCAAGGAGCGACTGAGGCAGCAGGCGCAGGACGAGCGTCGCACCCTCACCGGTCAAGTCATCCACATGCTGGAAACCGCGCTACCACCGGAAAGTACCAAGCAAGGCAATGCCGCATGATCGCGCAAAAAGGGCCACGGCTGGCACCGTGACCCTCCTGAGCACCGCCCTGGCAGGCGGCACATGTCTTCCCCGAATCCCAGCATAGGAACGGAAATGACCGGCCCTGATACCATCGAGACCCCTACCGCGACAGTCCATCGCGAAGAGGCGGACAACTACGATCGAATAATCCTCCAGGTGAACGACGCCCTTCGGATCATCGAGTGCAAGGACGGCATCCAATGGATCGGCCAGCATCGCGCCGGCCAGAGAGCGGGTGAACCCCGGTGGCGCAGTGCTTGGTACCACCGCACCAGTTCGACCTTAGAGGCAGCCTGCCAACGATCGGGAGCCGTCCTGAGCGATGAGCAGCGGGCGGTCATCGCCGCCCTTCCCTCGATCTGCGGGAGCCGAACATGAGCGTCGACACCGAAACTCGCTACCTGACGTCAGCGCAGGTCCGACACCGCTTCGGCGACATCAGCCCAATGTCCTTGTGGCGCTGGTCGAACAACGCCAGCCTCGCCTTCCCTCAGCCCATGAAGATCATGGGCCGCAATCTCTACAAGGAAAGCGACATCATCGCCTGGGAGGAGGCGCAGCAGAAGGCGAAGGCATCATGAGCCGGCGCCAGCAACAGCAGTTCCGGTCCGAGACGGTGACCATCGGGCATGATTGCATCGGGGCCATCTATCTCACCGACCGGGGCTTTGAGTGCTTCGACGCCCAGCGCAACTACCTCTTCACCGAAGTAACGCTGCAGGGCAACAGCAGGCGTCATTACGAACGGCACCGTGACCGTGAGGAGGTGGCAGCATAGTGAGGTCCATCCTTCAGCAAAGGTTCGATGTCAGGTGCGAAGGCCTCAACACCGGCCTCACCCACTTCGGCAGCGCGATCTTCCACACTGTCGCCGTCGAAACCGACCGACCATTTGATCTCGGGCTGCTCCGGCTGCGGGAGATCGAGACCACTATCAAATCCCGGCACGGCTTCATCGTCCCCGATCCAGAAGACACCGACGACCGCCCCTGGTGCTTGGACTACGGCCGCGCCGTCCAGTGCTCCGTCACCCCGCAAGATCTTCACCAGTGGGCACGGCGGTGGATGCCCTGGGCAATGACATCGGAGTTAGACCAGATCATCGGGCAGGAGGGGTGGCGCCGGTATATGATCGGTGCCGACGCAATTGCCGACATGCTGATGGTGTCAGCAGTCGAGCGCCAAGCGCTCGAGCTGCGAACGATCGGGGCCTATGACGTGCCGAAGGAAGTTCGGTTAGCTGCTGCCAAGATCGCGAAGCAGGAGAGGGATCGAGAAAGGCAGTCGGCGAGGCGTCGCGCCGAAGGGCGCGTCGACCGGCAAGCGTATCTCGAAAGTTCCCTTTCGGCACGGAAGCCGTGGGAGGCGTTGGGTATCAGCCGGCGAACTTACGAACGCCGACGGCAGCGTGACGCAAGTGTGTCGCCCCTCAGTGTCTCTATTACTAATGGCGACGGACTTGCGACATCGGTCGAGGCGGTCGAGGAACAGGTGAGGAATGTGGCATGACACCAGAACAACTCGAGCTCTTTCCGGGAACAGGACGGAACGCAGTTGCCGCCGAGCAGGGCAGTCGCCCTTCCCGGCCCGAGGCACCGTTGACAGAATTATCAAAGGTGAAGCCAGCACCGCGCAAGAGGAAGGCGACGACGGTTAATTGGCGGATCCCAAAAAACTCCGCGGTGCCGTTCCCCGTCGATCGCCAGGTGGCCTATGTGCGCATGATCGCCCGAGCCCTCGACGCTCGCGACGAGCGTCTGGCGGCGAAGTACTGGCGAACCGAGTGCAACCGGCTGATCGGCAGGCTGCAGGTTCAAGGTTTCACCGCCGACGTCATTGCCGCTGAGGTGAGACGGTTCGCCAATGCTGTGGCCCTCGCCCGTCGTGACGACGATCGGCAGCAGCCTGGCGGTGCCGCATGACCATCACCCGTCAACAAGATGGCCGATGGGCAGTGGTGAACGATGCTGGCGAGACTGTCAGCGTACACCGAACGAACAGCGAGGCGTGGCGGGCGCTAGACCGCCTCGCCAATGAGCCGATCAACAGGCGTGAGGACATCGCGGACTGGGCATGGCGCAGATCGCTGGGGTGAGTGAGTAAAGCAAAAGTAAAGCATTCCAAAGCGGAGTCCTGCCATTTTCTGGCGGGGCTTTCTCGTTATGGATGACCTATCGGCAGCGCCGATGAAAGCAAATGACAGCATGTTGGCCCAGGCGCATGGTGTCGCGCCAAGGCTTTATGCCGGTCGCAGATGCCGACAATGAAACCTTTAATCAGTTGTTGACGGAACTACGTTTAAGACGTAGTCATTAGGTATGCACTGTGTCACAGAAACCCAATCCTTTCGGCGTGCTGCCGAGCAGGCAGGTATGACCGAAGACGAGGTCATGCGGCTCAAAAACCTACTATCAGAGAACCCCGACGCGGGCGATCTAATCGTAGGCACTGGCGGCGCTCGAAAGGTCCGCTACGCGAAAGCCGGAAAAGGCAAGAGCGGTGGGTATCGGGTGATAACGTACTATACGGCCGACGACATCCCGGTCTTTTTAATGGATGTGTATGCGAAGGGGGAGAAGATCAACCTGACGCCAAAAGAACGCGTCGAGCTGAAAAAGGAGCTGGACTCTTTCGCCGAGGAATACCGGGCAATGGTCCGAGAGAAGGTATCAGAAATGCGAAGGTCGGAGAAAGCCTCATGAGTACTGCCGGAAAGCGGCTGCTAGGTGCGGCCAAGGAAATGCGGGCAATCGCGCGTGGCGAGGCGAAGCCCGCGCACATGCTCATCCCTCCGGATGTTGACGTGAAGGCAATACGAAAAGGCCTGGGTCTCTCCCAGGACGAGTTTGCAGCGGAGTTCTGCTTTAGCATCAACCAGATCCGCGATTGGGAGCAGAACCGCAAGCGTCCGCTCGACGCTAATCGAGCATATCTAATGCTGATCCAGGCCCAACCGGCGCAGATCATGCAAGCACTACGAGAAGTTCGCGCCCAAGCCGCTGCAGCCCCTGAGCTCAAGAAGGTCGCTCAAGGCTAAGCCCTATTCGAGCCCTGTCATGTTCCCGAAGCCCCGCCATCCAGCGGGGCTTTTTCTTTGTATGGCTCGTGCCCCGTGGGCGACAGCCATATCGCTCGGCTCAGCCACTGTCGCCTATCGCAACGGCGGGTTCCTCATGAGCCACTCAGCCATGGGGGCATTTGTGGGCAAGGCAAACCTGTGACTACGTGTCAGCTCAACAACGCTTAGGGTGTCCCCAGGCTGAAGGTATGGCGCAAGGTGCGATTCGAGGCGGGCGGCATCCTGCCCCAGCCTCAAGTCCACCAACCAGTTGGATGCTCGCACCTGGTACCCGCAGAGCCGCTTAAGCTCACTGCGTAGCTTCCGGTATGGCTCCGTATCCTCATCGCTGTGCGCAAGTTTAAAGGTGATTACAAAGCTGGTGATTTTCTCGCTCCGCCGCAGCGGGTACATAGGCGACTGCTCTAGTCCGGCTACACGACGGCCGCAAGAGCGCAGAGCGTTTCGCGGCCCTTCCGAAAATACGGACCGGAAACGGTGCATCGGCGGAAAACCAAGTGAGCCGCGTTCTGCATTGATAGCAACTGATACATCATCAGCGGTGCATTTCTGTTTTACCTTATGTGCACCAACGGGTTATAGTGTCCCGAAGTAAGGTGATCCCGCTAAGGGGTAACACAAGGGTAGCAGAATGACAGCACCGGCACCCACTGGCCGAACAATCGGGGGGCGGTTCGCTGCAGGCAATCCCGGAAAGCCGAAGGGTGCCCGCCACAAGACGACCCTGGCAATAGAATCCCTGCTGGACAAGGATGCTAATGCCATCACCCGCAAAGCCATTGCTTTAGCCAAGGACGGGGACATGACGGCGATCAGGCTCTGCCTCGAACGACTGGCGCCCCCTCGCCGCGGACGCACGGTGCACCTCCCCGACATGCCCAAGGTCGAGAGTGTGTCGGACGTGCCAAAGGCCATCGCCTACGTACTAGAGCAGGTGGCGGGCGGCGAAATCACCGCAGATGAAGCCGCCGATATCACTGCCCTACTCGGCCGTTACGCCGAAGCCTGCAAAACCATCGAGTACGAGGAGCGACTGAAAGCTCTCGAGCAAAGGTTCGGCCAGCGATGACAATCGATAGGCGCCTCACTCGGCTAGAGCAGATCGGCAAGCCGAGCCTCGGACGGCAGATGACGAAAGAGGAAGCGGAGCAGTTCTGGAGCGCTCACCTCGCAAAGCTCAACGACACCCAGCTTGAGCGGTTCGAGGAGTTGATGATCAAGGTGGGAGCAGATGATCCGATCAACGATGACGAGGACGTTCGGGAACTCGCTGCCCAACATTTCGGCCCCGATCAGGTAGCCGAGCTGCGAACCATGTTCTTGGCGATGGGACTTGGCGAGGAGTGGGACCATGCAGGGCATTGATCAGCGTCTGGCCATGCTGGAGCGCGTGGCGCCGGTGGCAAGCACCCGCAATTCACCCGCCAACACAGCCCGCGCAAAACTCTCTGCCCTTGTGCTGGAGCATGGCGGCAGGCTGGACGGAGAATCTCTCGCAGAGGCCACGGCCCGCGTGCTGGGCATCACCTCCAGCGAGGTCCTCTCGCAACTCAAGGAAAGGGCAGGCACCTGATGCAGGTATCAATCGAGATTGCTGCTATGGGCGAAAACCAGCAGCCGACCACAAGAGGCAGCGACCCCGGATGGTGCGACATGAGCCAAGTCTGCCCTCCATCTCCGCTCACCCCTCTCATGCACCTCGGGAGGCATGCATGCCCATGTACCAGAAAGACCTAGATATCGGGCAGCCGGACGGCCACTCGACGATGCACATGGCGGTGCATCACCTGCAGCTGGCGGCGGCGATGTTCGATCGGTTTCCTCCCGAAATGTACCTCTCTGTGCTGCATGTCCATGCCGCCGACATCCCTCAGTCGGTCAAGGGCATGCTTGCCGCTGTCACGGCCCAGATGGAACTTGAACTCTGGTTGCGCGACTGGAAGGTGAACGCACTCGAGGAAATGAAGGCTTTTGCCGACGACGATCCGGCCATGGATTCCATACGGGACCGGTATGCCGAGAAGGCCCGTGAGCACTTGGCAAGATCCGGCATGAGCGAAGAGCAGATTGCCTCAGAGCTTGGCGACCTTGCGGCGGTACTTCGGGAGCTTCGAGAGGCCAGCGCTTGAGCAACGGCCCTAGCACCATTCTGATGATGCCCGACGAGGTAATGCCCCTCAAGCGGGCTGCCGATTATGCCCAGCGGAATGACAGCACGATGAAGCGATGGGTGAAGAAACATGGGATCGGACGGCAGGCCGGCTCCCATGGACGCATCGAAGTATCGATACTTGGGCTCTCGATGGTGTTGCACGAGGACTGGCCCGCTCTTGAGGCCCTCAAGGCTGGGGATAGATCGAGCCCACTGGTGCGACGGCATATCGAGCACCTGGGTCTACCCGGCTGATGCCCCCCGGTCATGACAGGTTTGACAGGCCCCACTGTCGCTAGTCCGTTCGACCATCGGGTCGGCGTGATCAGAATGACCTAGTTTGACCTACTATGCTCAGTGCCCCGCCCATCCCGGATAGGCCATTCTCCTTCCAATGAAGCGGCATTCGCCGCAACTCAAACGGGAGGTGTTCATGAGCGCCAATCGCAAACAGGTCATCGTGCCAGTCATGCTGAATGGCGGCAGGGTTACGCTGGGCTTCCGCGAGGCCCTGTTCGCCGCGGCGGCACGTGCCGGCACCAGCGTGAACGAATATGTCCTGCGCAGCGCGGGCCGTCAGCTGGTCGAAAACGGCTTTGACCTCGACGGCGTGTTCGATCCTGGCGACCTGCATGCTGTCGACAAGCATCCCGGTCGAGTTAGCGAGCAAGCAGCATGATCGGGGCCGCTCACCTGGCCTTCAACACCTACGGCATTTAGGAGGCCAGATGGCGGACCTTCCAGAACTACAGCACCTCACCACACGCAATCGGGTCAATGTGCGTCCGGTTTCCATTCCAGTGGCGCCGCTCGCCGCCAGACCTCAGGCCGGATCCACTCCCGTCTATGTGCCGCCCGCGGCCAATGGTGTGAAGCCGACATCGCCGAGCGAGGTGATGCCAGTCGCACCCGCTCTTCGCGCTGCACCTGCAGCAGTCCCGAACTTCAGCAATATAGCGGCTGCGAGAGCCATTGAGGGTGGGGAGGACCCGGGTAGCCCGTTCTCTGCCTTTGCTCAGGGCTGGATCAAGTCGACGGCGGAGCGCGAGCAACTCGAAGCTGCAGCAACCGAGAAGTTGTCGGCTGAGGCCGAAGAGAAAGCCGCACGCGAGACCGCCGCGGCAGAACTCGCAAGATACCCCGATCTGGCGCGCCTAGTTCAGATCAAAGGTCTGGACGTATCTCAGGCCTTCGATCGTGCCGAGGAGCGCGATGCCGCGGCCAAGCAAACCGGTCTCGAGGCGCAGACCAAAGCTGAGACGGAGGCTGAGAAGGCCAGTATCGTTGAATGGGGCTACGCTAACGGCCACGAACTTGCGGCAGAGAAGCTCGAAAAGGGCATCATCGATATCGATGGTTTCGCTGCTGAAATCACGCCTGCGGCGACCAAAGATGCCCCAGAGACTGAAACCTTCTATGACGAGGAAACTGGCGCTGAGTACAAAGCGCAGTGGAACCCGCAGACCGGTGAATGGGAGAAGGTTGGCGGGTCAAAGACTACAAAGGGTTCAGGTCCAGCCGATACGACCGAGGCAGAGCGCCGCAACATGGCCATCTACAATACGGTTCTGCCAGAGCTAAAGGTCATTGAGCAGAACTGGGAAGCTCTTGCGTCCATCTATGACCAAGGCATGAGCCGGACTGGCGCAAACATGCTGACGCAAGAGGATTATCAGCAGGCCAACAACTCGGTCTATGTGGTCGCGCAGCATTACCTCTATAGCCTCTCTGGGCAGGCAGCGCCCGAGGGTGAAGTGCAGCGTGTTGCGGAAAGCATCATGCCCCGGATCGGGGAAAGCGCCGCAGCAATCGCAGATAAAAAACGACGGCTCGAGACTTACATCGGCACGATCCGCCTCAACGCCGGCCGTGCATATGAGAATGCGGTGCAGCAGGGCATCGTGGATGCCCCAGCCGATCAGGTGCCGACTGCGAACCCACCTGCAGGTGCAGCGAGCACTCCGGCCCCCTCAGACCTCACAAGCCTAAGCGACGATGAGCTACTGAACCAGTTGGGGATATGAAGCATGGCATCTCGAGCTGAAATTCTTCTGGAGCTGGATCGCCGCGGAAAGCTGCCGGCGAATCTCCAGCCGGCGTTGGCCGAGGCAAAGCGTCGGGGCCTGATTGGCGCGGGAAATAGCCCAGCGCCGTCCACATCTCCTGCCCAGACTGATATTCCCGCCTCCATCCCCAAAGTCACAGGCCTTGCCGAGAACATCGGCGCTGGCTTCGATAGCGGCGTCAACATGGCCTTGGGGGCGCCCGTTGATCTTCCGGTCTGGCTCGGCAACAGCGTCGTCAATGCGACGAACTCCGGCCTGGAGATCGCCGGTGCCGGCCGCCCGATACCGAACATTCCCGTCGACCTACCGGGAAGCCGCATTGGCTGGGAACGCACACAAGAGAACCTGGGATTCACGCCTCCGAGCGCTGTAGAGCCCGCTGACACCGGTCAGCGCCTGGCCCGTGCCGGTGCAGAAGCCATAGGGTCGGCCCTTGTGCCCGAGGCGTTAGCGGTCAAAGGCGCTCAGGTGGTGCAGACTGCTGCTCAGGCCGCTAGCCCGGTACTTCGAAAGGTGGTGGACACCGCAAGCACCGCCTTGGGCACCGATGCAGCAGCGACGGGCATGGTCCGAAACCAGGTCATCAACGCCGCAGCGGGTGCTGGTGCTCAAGGCGGCATGGATGCCGCGCCTGAGCCGCTGAAGCCGGTGGCTGGGATCGTCGGTGGTTTGGCTGGTGGTGGTGGTGCAGTGGCAGTTACGGCCGCTCCATCAGCGGCGCGTAGGGCCGCATCAGCTGCTCAAGATTTTGCCGCTCCACTATCGCCCGCAGGCAGGGAAGAGCTCGCTGGCCGTCAACTCCGCGAAAACGCCACCAGTGGCGGACAGGTGATCGAGGACATCGAAACAGCACCTCCGCCTGCTGTGCCAGGGGCCGAGCCAACAACGGGCCAGTTGACCGGAGACCTGGGGCTGCTCGCGCTTGAGCGCAAGGCGATGAACCAGCCCGGCCAAACCGAGAAGTTCACTGAGCGCCGCGCACAGCAGAACTCAGCCCGCATCACGGCCCTGAAGGGTCTCGAAACGGGCGGCAACCCTGTTGAAGTCGCCAAGGCGGTGCGAGCCCACATCGACCAGGCAGATGCCGCGGCCGAGACGGCAACCGAGGGCGCACTGGCAGGCGCTCGGTCGAGAGCCGCAGCGGTTGGCGAGGGGCGCCCGCCCGATATCGTAGGCGACGAGATGCGGGGAGCTCTAGAGGAGGGTCGCGCCGTCGCCAAGGAGCGCGAGAGCGCCCTCTGGAGGGCCGTTGATCCGGACGGCTCGCTGGCGTTACCGGCCAGCAGCACCAAAGATCGAGCCGACGAGATCATCACTAAGCTACCGGCATCCGCGAAGGCTCCAGAAGGCGAAGAAGCTGCGGTGCTGGACCTGGCTCGCGGCTACCAGGACGTAGTGCCTTTCTCCGAACTAAGTGCCCTGCACTCCCGGCTCAAGACGGCGATGGCCGTCGAACGAAACACCAATGGCCGCACGCCGGCATATCGACGGATGTCGATGATGAGCAGCGCGATCTTCGATGACATGGAGAAGGCAGTCCGCCGCCAGGTGGTGCAGGACAACCAAGCCATCGCCAGAGGAGATTTGGATCCCGCCAATTCGATCACCGCCAGGCTGAACGACGTTACCGTGCCCTCGGCAGGCAAGATGGTCTACACCCCATCGGGACGGAAGGTACCGGTCGAGTACCAGGTCGTTGATGCCGATGCCCTGGTGCCATCCCAACTGGACGACCTCCGACCAAATCCCCGCTTCGATGCAAGTCTTCAGCCACGTGACAGAAGCCGGGCTGCCAGTGATGTGCAGATTGCCCGCATAGCCGGTGAGCTCCAGCCAGAGCGGCTGGGACCGTCTGCATCGGCTGCGGAAGGGGCACCAATCATTGGCTCTGACGGCATGGTTGAGAGCGGCAATGCCCGGGTGCTGGCCATCAGGCGGGCCTATCAGCAGAACGGCCCTCAAGCCGCTGCCTATCGCGAGTATCTTGCTTCTCAGGGCTTCGACACTTCCGGCTTGGCAAAGCCGGTGCTGGTGCGGCGTCGGACGGTGGAGATGTCACCCGAAGCCCGCAGCCGGTTCGTCCAAGAGGCCAACGCGCCGACCACGCTCACCATGTCGGCTGGCGAACGTGCCAGAACAGACGCCTCTCGGCTCACACCTGATCAGCTTTCGCTCTACCGCGGTGGTGACCTTGACGGATCCCAGAATCGGGACTTTGTCCGCGGCTTCCTCAAGTCGGTGGCCGATCAAGGGGAAGAGGGAGCGTTTACGACAGCCGACGGACGGCTATCCCTGGAAGGCACACAGCGCATGCGGGGCGCCCTGCTCCATGCGGCCTACGAGGATGCCCCGCTCGTTGAAGCTCTCACCGAGAACGGCGACGAGAACATCAAGGCATTTGGAAGAGCACTCACCGACCTCGCCGGCGATGTTGCCAAGCTGAAGTCTGGCATCAAAGCCGGGCAGATTGACCCCGGTGCCGATCTGTCCAAGCCCTTGGTGGAAGCCGCCAAGCTGGTGCAGGACGCACGGCGGCGAGGCATAACCATCGCGGACGCCGTGGCCCAGCAGGATGCGTTCTCAAGGCTCTCGGACGATGCCAGAGGCGTTCTCAGTTCGGCTTACGGCCAGAGCTTAAAGGGACGGCTGTCGCAAGAACGCTTCAACAGTTTCATGAGAACTGCTATTTCAGAACTCGAACAACAGTCCACAGAAGCCCGCTTGTTCGGCGAAGCTTCTAGCGTGGGAGATGTTCTTCACGGAGTCACTGCCCGCTATGGCACAACCGACCAAGCCTCCCAGCAGTCCGCTTATAGCCCGAGCACTTGGCAGGGCGGCGGAGAAGGTCGGCAAGCAGTTCGGGGACCTGGATCTGGTTCGACAAGGTCGGGCCTCTCAGAAGCGCGCGGACGAGATGGAAGCGAACGAGTCCTCGAACAGCCCCAGCTTGAGCCCAACTTCGACCAAGCCGCGCTAGACCGGCTCGGCACTGCTCGCCAGGCAACTACTGAGCGGGCAAGCACCTTCGACAACAAGACCCTGGGTCCACTGACCAAGCGCCCCTCGGAGGTCGCGCCCTACAATGTCTCAGCCTCTTCGGTCCCCGCCCGCATCTTCAAGCCCGGGGCCAAGGCCAAGGACGACATCCGGACCTTCCGGCAGGCGGTAGGCGACGAGCGCGCCATCCCCCTCCTCAACGACTATGCCGTCAATCGCGTCCGAGCAGCGGCAATGCGGGAAGACGCCACCTTCGATCCGCTGAAGCTCGCGGCCTTCCGCCGGAGCCATGCCGACGCGCTTAGTGAATTGCCCAAGCTGAATGAAGCCCTTTCATCGGCAGAGAAGGCTTCCAAGTTCGCACAGGAGGTCGCCAAAACTCAACGTCAGGCCACGGCAGAGCGGCAGCGGTCCTCCTTGGGCAAGCTGCTCAATCTTGATGATCCGGAGGACATCGTCCGAACCGTGGGCGGCATGTTCGGCAAGCCTGACAGTGTTCGCCAGGTGCAGACGCTGCGACAGGCAGTCGGTGACGACGCCGACGCCAAGGCGGGGCTCAAGCAGGCCGTGGTCGACCATGTGATGACCAAGTTCATCTCGAACACGGAAGCTGGGACCAGTCAGCAGAACCTCATACGGGCTGATCAATTCCAGACCTTCGTGAAGACCAACAAGCCAGCGCTGAAGGCGGCAGGCTTCGCTGATAATGACCTCTCGATGCTGGAAGGGGTGGCAGAGAGCATTCACCAGGCCAATCGCTCGATCGCCTCCATCAAGGTGCCCGGTTCTCCAGGAACTGCGCAGGATCTGCTCAAGGCCAAGTTCGCCGACAAGATACCGTCGCTCCTGGGCAGGGCGGTTGTGAGCGGCACGGCCGGGGCTGGCATGGTCTCCTTCTTCTTGGGCAACTTCATCGGGACAGGCGCCGCAGTCGGGGCAATCCTCCTCAATGCGGCCCGGCAAGCAGGGCTCGACAGTGTGGATGACCTGGTCGCCGATGCCTTGCTAAACCCAGAACGAGCTCGCGTGCTGATGCTCAAGGCTAAGCCGGAGCAGATGCCCAAGGTCGGGCTCAACCTTGCCCAGATGTATCGGCGGGCGGCACTGGCAACAGCCAGCTCGCTCCATGAGCCAGAGGCTCAATAATGGACTGGTCCACACGAGGGAGCCTTTGAATGGCTGATGTAGTCGACATCATCGAGACAGCGGCTGCCCGCTACGGCGTTCCGGCCGAAACGCTGCTCGCCATCGCCCAGATCGAGAGCAACATGCGCCCGGGTGCTGAGAACCCATGGTCAAGTGCATCGGGCCTCTTTCAGTTCACCGATGCCACAGCGGGGGATTATGGTCTCAATGGCTCCAGGCGCAACGACCCTGTTGCACAGGCAGATGCTGCGGCTCGCATGGCGGCCCGAAACGGTCGAGTGCTGGCCGGGGTGCTGGGTCGCGCTCCGACAGCCGGCGAGATTTATTTGTCGCATCAACAAGGCCTGGCCGGTGCTACAGCGCTGTTGCGGAACCCCGACAGGCCGGCGATCGAAGTTCTGCGAAGCCTGCACGGCGACCGCGCCAATGCGGTCATCACGCAGAACGGCGGCAACACGAAACAGACAGCAGGCCAGTTCGCCAACCAGTGGGTGCACAAGGGCAATACTGTTGCCAAGCGCTTCCCTTCCACGTCCACGGCCGTTGCCGACGCCGCGCCCATCCCTGTGATGATGCCCGCGGCTCTCCGCTCTCGTCTCTCGAGCGAGGCTGTCGCAGCGATTGAAAGTGCCACGGGGACGCGGTCACAGGCTCAGCCCGAAATGGCCTACGCCGACATGCCACCAGCACTGACCCAAGCAGTCAAGCGCGTGCAGGTCACTGCAACGCCGCGCAGCCTGCTGGACGACGAGGCGCCGGACTTACCTCGCAGGCGCCCTGACATAGCATCACGCACCCTTGTCGCAGACAGCATGGCTGCCGTTGATGCTGCCAATCCTCGCCGGGCGGCATCTCAGCCGCGCGCTGCCGATCTCTCGCTGACCGAACGCATCAGGGCCACGCCGCATCTCCGCACAGACGGTAGCGGCATTGTCGACCCCGTCGAGATCGTCTTCGGCGGGGAAATGGCTAAGGACATCTGGCCTGTCGGCCGCAAGGTCGAGGTGCCACCAATGACAACGGGCGGTCGGCAGTCCTACGCCGCTCAAGACGGTTTCCGCAGCGCTCCTCCAGCGCCGGCAACGCAATCCGCTTCGCTGGCGCGGCGCCGAGCTCTTACACCTCCTACCGGACGCGCACACAGCTATGCCGGACAAGACGGTGGTGATCGGCGCGTAGTCGTTCCTGAGGCTCCTGCAATGGGCACAGGGCGGTCTCAGTCCTATGCGGCACAGGAGGGCTCCCGCGAGCTTCCCCGCGTTCCACCCATGCCCACAGGCGGGCAGCAGAGCTATGCTGGTCAGGATGGGACGGGGCGGCGCAGCGGGAGTGCTGGCAATTCGGCTCCAGTTCCAGCCCAGCAGTCTCCGCACCTGTCAACGTGGCGCTCGACAGACTTCGAGCTTCGCGAGGCATTGCTCGATCGGCATCCGCAACGTCTGCCTGATATCCCGCCAGCACGAACAGCACAGGCACCCAACCCCAAGCCGATTGCGGATTCCGTCATTGCTAGAACTAGGGCCGCTCTACCGCAGCAGGACACAGTGTTGCAGACGGCGCTTTCTGACCAGGGTGGGAGTCGCGGTACCAAGCCTCAGGTGCCCGACCTCACTGCTCCACGCAGACGCACTGGCGGCGGCTCGGTTCTGGACGACTATGCCTACCAGCTCCGCACCAGCACTCGGCTGACGCCGAACATGCCGTCTGCAGTCGGCGGTATGCCTGGCCTCGAGGGAACGGTGACGCCGCAGCGCGTTGCCAATATCGGCACTGACATCAACGGCAATGCCGCTCCAGTCCCCTATCAGCCGCCGACAAGAACGCGGGTCGCAAGTGTGCCGAGGGTTGCCCCCGTACCGATGCCGGCCGGAATGCGACCGACTGACGTGGCAACTCAGTTGGACGTGAAACCCCCTCGGGTCGCACCAGTACCGTTTGCCCGGCCGAACTTCGGCATGGGAGGCCCAGACATGCTTCCTGTGATCCCTGTCGCTCCCCTGCCTATGGGCAATCGAGTAGCCCAGGAGGAACAGAACCTGATGGAGCAGGCGCTTGCCGCGCTTCTCAGCCAGGTTCCGGGGATCGGGATTCTCAACGCCTTGGGCGGAGAGAACATCGGGCGGCGTGTCGCACCCGTCGGCGCCAATCTCGGCACTGCTGCCAATGGCGGTCGCGTCACCCAGGGCCACAACGGATTGCTGAACTCCATCACGCAGAACTCGCAAGCGTGGAAAGAAGCAACAAGCCAAGACACCCGCTCGTCTGAAGACACTAGTTGGGGCAGTGATGACACCATCTACGGGTCGGACGGCGGAGCCTATTACGAGCGCAACTACCGGTAGCGGAGGCGCTATGCGAGCCCAGGCAGCCTGGGTGGGCTGAACTAAAACTCTGAGCGGGCGGACAGTACGATGGCACCAGAAACCGACCTCCACCACGATCTGGAACAGGACACAGAAGTCGTGCCGTCGGCACCAACTCCGTCGCATCGTGCGGTCCTGATGCACAACCTTGCTCATCGCCTGGAAGAGTTCGCCTACCTGATGGCGAAAGAGGACGTCGGTCCACTCATCGCCCCTGGCGCCCTCATCGGCCTGGGCGCTGAACTGGGACAGGCCGGCAACCTGGTCCGGAGCTATGGGTTCAAGACACCCGATCCACGGCCGGGACCGCTCGCGTCAGCCGATTGCGTCATGTGGCTCCAGGAGTGGGCCCAAGTGCTAAGGGTGGCTGCCGCCTTCGACCGCTGGCTCTCGGACGATCCAGCAGCCCACTATGCCGGAATGTCCCTGCAGTAACGGGGACCAGGCCCGTCCGGTGGAATGGCCGCCATCACCAGGTTGAACAGAAGGAGCGTTCGTATGGACTCAGCAGTTGAACTGGCACCTCGTGTTGGTGCCCCGCTCTACTCCGACGTGTGGCCGAACCGTAAGGTCGCCAAGGTCGCTTTCCTCCTCGCCAAGGGTTACTCCTGCACCGCCATCGCAACCGAGCTCAGTGACGGAACCAAACAGAACCAAGTGGCTAGCATGGCGCTGCACTGGGGCATATCGGCCAAGGGCACCGATCGCCGGCATACGTATGCCGATGTGCCGGTGCCCCTGGCGGCCAAATTCCGCACCACGCTGGCCGCCGAGGCTTCGCGCCGCGGCATCGATCTGCCCGAACTGGTGGCAAGGATGGCAGAGACGATCTGCCGGGATGGGCTGTTCGGAGCCGTGCTCGACACCTGAAGTTTAGGCGCCATCAGCATGCCCGCATCCAAAGCCGCTCAAGCGAACAAGCAACGCAATAGACTAGTCGCTCAGATCGGGATGCTTACCGCACGGGGAATGACCGCAGAGCAGATCGCGATCGAGGTGGCCAACGAAGTCACACCGCCGCAGATCGAGCTCGCTTGGCAACAGCTTGGCATCTCGCCAGTGCTATTGCATCCGGGCCTTGCTTTGGTCGACGTAGCAATGAGTGCAAAGCATCGCACGAAGCTGGCGAGAGAAGGCACCAGCCGAGGCATGGAGCTGCCAGCCCTTTGCGCTGCGCTCTTGGGAAAGGCGACCGATGACGACCTAATCGTCGCCCTACTGGACGGGTGAGATGGACGGTCGCTGCCAGATGTGATCACGCAACTGAAATCAGTAACTGTCAGCGATTGCCAAATTGGCCATCCTGTTGCGATCTGCTAAGTAGAAGGTGCGCTGAGCTTGGCGTTTGGGGGAATGATAATGAGATTTGCTGGCAACGTGATTTGGTTTGTCTTGGGTGGTTGGTACATCGCCTTGTTCTGGCTGGTTGGGGCTGCGGTCTTCGCGATATCGATTGTGGGGATTCCTCTCACAATCGCCGCGCTTCAGATGGCCCGGCTGTCTGCATGGCCGTTCGGCAAGGACGTGGTTCACATCCGTGAGCTGGATGCTCAAGGTGTAACGCCTTTGACGGCCGTGACAGGGACAGTCGGCTTCATCGCGAACGTCGTTTGGGCTTGCACGTTCGGCGCCTTGCTGTTCGTAAGCTATCTGGTAGCGGGAGTGCTTTGTTGCCTCACGATCATCGGGATTCCACTCGGATTGCAGGCGTTCAAACTGGCGGGTATCTCCTTCTGGCCTGTTGGCCGCCGAGTGGTCGATTCTGAACTGGCCCACGTCGCTCGCCAGGAAAATGCCCGGTCGAAGTTGGCCCGCTACCGAGGCGCTGTGGCCTAAGCGACAGGACTTTCAATGGGTGGGAGAACTTCTCACCCATTGAACACGCCACGGAGTTCTCGGAGCGGCGGGGCGTGAACCCGTCTGTCGCCATCCTAGCAAGTGACGAGGACTTCGGATATGTTTCCCGCGCGACAGATGTAGGCACGGGGGGCGCCTCATGGCGGACGTCACGACTGCGCGGAACTGGATGGTTCCGATAATCGCGCTTTTCCTGGCAACCTTTGCCGTCGGCACGTCCGAGCTGATCGTTGCCGGCGTGCTGCCCGCGCTCGCGGCTGATTTCTCCGTTGATATCCCGACCGCCGGCCTACTCATCACCGGCTACGCTTTAGGCGTCGCCGTCGCCGCGCCAATTCTTTCGCTGATCACCACTGGCCTGTCACGGCGATTCCTGTTGATGGGGGTCATGGCGGTCTTCGTCGCGGCGACCGCACTTTGCGCCGTCTCGGACAGCTTCTGGATGATGCTCGCGGCAAGACTGCTCGTTGCCTCCTGTCACGGCCTTTTCTTCGGGGTCGCCATGGTCATTGCGACGCGCCTAGCTCCCTCGAATCGCCAGAATTCTGCTGTCTCGCTCATTGTCGCCGGTGTGACGCTATCCGCGGTCCTGGGCATCCCGCTGGGGACGGCGATTGGGAACGCCTATGGCTGGCGCACGACCTTCTGGCTCATCGCCGTCGCGGGCGTGGTCGCCGGCGTCGCCCTGTTCGTCCTGATCCCCAGGTTGCGTGAAGCGGAACGCCGAGCCGACAGCTTCGCTGCCGAATTGCGGGCCGCGTCGCGGCCGGCCGTGCTCCTCTGCTATGGCATCATCGGGCTTTTCACGACCGGCGTCTTTTCCTTCTTCGCCTACCTCGTTCCGATCTTGACCACCGCAGGCGGGATGCCCATCGGGCAGGTCCCGTGGGTGCTGTTCGGAATGGGCCTTGCCGGCTTCTTCGGCAACCTCATTGGCGGCCGGCTGGGCGATTGGAAATCGACGCCGACGATGATCGGTATCCTCGCGCTTTTCATCGTCCTCGTGCTCGCGATGGCGATGGTTGTCACCCAGACTTGGCCACTGATTGCCATGCTCTGCCTCGCGTGGCTGGTCGGATTCGGCTTCCCCGCCCCGGTCCAGGCCCGCATCCTCAAAGAAGCGCAAGAGGCTCCCAACTTCGCCTCGACGCTGATCTCGTCCGCATTCAACATCGGCATCGCAGCGGGGGCCGCCATTGGTGGCGCCGCCATCGCTACCGGTTGGGGCTATGGCGCGCTGCCGCTGATGGGAGTCGCGTTCCTTGTGCTTGCACTGGTTGGCACGCTTGCGTTGGCGGTGCTAGACCGGCGAACCGCGGCGATTGCTCAGCCGGCATGACGCGCAAACGCCCCAGATGACCGAAAACGAGCTTGTTGCCGCCAACGGCAAGCAGCGCGCGTGAGCAAGACGCCCAGGTCGGGCCTCAACTACCGGACCAAGCTGCACCAGGCCGCTGCTGCCCAGATGCTGATCGTCGCCCGATGCAAGCTGTGCCGGCGATCTCGTCACTACCTAGCCAGCGACCTCCTCGAGTGCGGCTACGCACCGGACCTGTTCGTCGAGGAACTCTTCGGGCCCCGGTGCCCGAACTGTGGCAGCCCGAATTTCTTCCGGGTGCGAGAGCGCTACGCCAACTCCGATGACGTCGGCCACACACTGATCAGGCGACCTGCGGGCGAGCGGCGCATACAACTCTGGAGGGATGAGTACTACGGGCCGCTGTCGAAGGTGGAACCGAAATCTGGTGCCATGGATTAGAGCGGCTGCAGGCCGCCAGACTGCGAAAACGAAGGCCTCGACTCACTCCAAGGTCGGGGCCTTCAGATTATTGGGCGGTCGGCGGCACATGGTTCAAGAGGGTCGAAACAGCAGTGACCGGTTGATCCAAGGCGAACGGCTTCGCCAGCATGATGCTGTTCGGCACGCCCTTGGCTGGCCACTCGTTGGCACTGTCGCCGCTCATGTAAACTACGGCCACGGTCGGCGAGAGCTCACGGGCGCGGTGCCCGACGTCCCATCCAGTGAGTTTACCGGCCATTCGGATGTCGGCAAGGACCGCCTTCACGCGTTGATGCTCCCTCTCTAGCAGAGCAATGGCGTCGGCCCCGTTGTGTGCGACCTCCACGTCGTAGCCGGCATCGATGAACGCCTCGCTCAAGGTGTAGGACAGCAATTCTTCGTCTTCGGCGATTAGCACGACTACGGGGTTCATTGGCACCTGGCGCCTTTGGGCGGACCGCCCCTTAGTCTATTAACAAATGTTAGTTGTCCAGCTTTCTTCCGCCGAGGAACAGAGGAATGATCGAGTAATCCTATGATCCGACTTCACCAGTGAGGCGTAGCTAGGCACTTGGGGAGGCGGGGAGACGGCGCGAACCACCTCGCTGGAGTGCTTGTGGACGCAGGTCCCCCAGCCCGGCTCACGCCGGCCCGTGACCTTTTTCTACGCCGCTGCCTGCCGCGGCGCTTTGACCCCGATCAATTAAAGCGAGTTCACCAGCGGCTTCTTGGTGTCAGTGCCTTCGTACCGGCTGTTGTTGACCGATCGGCCGACCCGGTGGAACTGCAGGTAGCTGTCGACCTGGTTGTCCAGCAGCACGGCTTTGGCGTCATTCCCCTGAATAGAGGTGTCGAGCCAGTCCTTGTGAGCATGCGGCTCAACGATCACCGGCATGCGCGTGTGGATCTCGGCAATCTCCGGCACGGCCGGCGCCGTGATGATGGTGCAGCTGGTGATCCCCAGATTGTCGTTGCGGGCCCATATGCCGGCGAAACTGAACGGCTGCGCTTCCGGCAGCTGTAGCAGCCACGGATCCTTGCCGCCGTCCTGGCCTTTGGTCCACTCGAAGTAGCCGTCGGCAGGGATCAGGCAGCGCCGTGACTTGAAGCCCTCCCGGAAAGCACCCGAGGTGTCGACGGTCTCGATGCGAGCGTTGAACATGGCCGCCGTGGGCAACTCCTTGGCGAACCACGGCACCAGCCACCAACGGCCCTCATCGAGCTCAAGGTTGCCCTGTTTGTTCATGTGGACGAAGTGGACGGACTGGGTCGGGGCGATGGTGTACCGAGGCTGCAGGTTCGACTTCACCGGGAACATGCTGTCGGAGAGCTTGTAGAGCGCGTGGATCTGCTCCCAGGTCATCTCATTGGTGAAGCGTCCGCACATCGATCACGTCTCCGTTCCCTTTAATCGATGGTTAACCGTGCAGGTGCAGATTGTCACCCGGCGCTACCGCTCCGAATGCCCTCCCAAAGAATTCCGGCCCGGTAGCGTCACCAATCCTCAGGAAATGCTCTCGACCGGCCTTCGCCGCTTACGTGGCGGGCGCGTCGTCAACGGTCCGGAAAGGTTCAGCCTGTGGTGCGGCCCGCCCACCTCCTCACTGGCTTTCGCAGTGTGGAGCGCCCGCAGGGCTTCGACCCAAGTCGTGGTGCCGGGAGGCGGCGGTACAGGCGGCAATGGCGGACGGGCGCGCGACTTTCTCAATCCAGCCCCTCCAGTTCCAACAGCGCGCTCATTCTTCCCGCCACAGAGAGCGGTGCTGACGCGGCTCATTCATTGACGCTCCCTACATCAGAGTATCAACAGCAACCATTACCAAGCCAAGCGTGGCAAAGTTCCAGCTGAAAGTCCGCAGCCACGGCACGCCCGCGGCGTAGAGCGGTAGGTACAGGATTCTTCCTCCAAGGTAGAGCGCGGCGCCAACAGCGCTAAACGTGCCCTCGCTCTGCAGGTGAAGCAGCAATAGCACCGCAGCTGCAAACGCTGGGAAAGTCTCGTTAAAGTTTCGTTGCGCTCGGTCAAGGCGCCCAGCCAAGCCCTCGGGCTTCAGCCCCTCGTCACGTGCGCCAACCGTATAGCGGTTTCCCACTTGGGCTTTGAAGGCAAACGACGCGGCACTGAGGTGCACAAGCGCTAGGATGATCCCCCCGAAGAGGCACCACGCCTCTATACTCAGTTGCACCACCACTCTTCACCATCCGGCCAGCGGCGCGCTAAGCGCTCATTGATCAGGATGTCCCCGACGTCCTCTCCACCTATGCGGATCGTGGCCAGGCGGCGCCTGCTGCTGGTGCTGTCGTAGCCGAAGTACTCAATCGTCCAGTCGTTACCGTTGAGCAACTCCAGCATCCGCATGCTTGCCATCGAGGCCAGTGCCTTCTCCTGATCACCGCCACAGATGCTGCTTTGCGGCTCTGGCGTATCGAAGTCCTTGAGCCGAATGTTCTCGCCATGGAGCCAGAGCGTGTCTCCGTCCACTAGGCAGGTCTTGTCAGAGGTGTTTGGTCGACCGTTGCACATGTCGAGCTGCGGCTGCTGGGCGGCAGCCGGTAGGACAGACATGAGCAGCGCACAGGCGCCTACGCGCAGTTGTATCAACATAGTGCTTGCGCTCCTGTTCATCTGGCGAGAACAAGTCGCGCTTTGCAGGACACTTCGACTTTGCATTCTACCGCTCAAATAAGCTGAAATCCGCCACCTTCCTTCCACCGCAACCACGCCTCCACTGATCGGCGGTGATGTGGCACCATCTGCGCAGGCAGCTTCTCCGGGGCGCACCAGAGATACTCCTTCGCCTCCCCATCAACCGGGCGCGGGCTGCCTGAAAAGCTCGTGCTGGTGAACATGAGGCAGAAGTTCTGGCTCGTGTCTCCGTTAGGATAGTTGTTTAGCTCCCAATGAGGATCACTCGCGAAGCCGAACGGCGTGGCATCTTCAAGAGTTACCCCCGCTTCTTCCAGAACCTCACGGGCGATTGACGACATTGCAGCTTCGCCAGGCTCGCAAGCGCCACCGGGGAGTGCCCACAGATTGTTGTCAGCCCGCAGGTCTAACAGCACCTCGCCCGCTGCATTCTCCAGAACAATACGCACTCCAGGTACAAGCAGAAGCTGGGTTCCGACGGCAGCGCGCAGCCTCCCCAAATAGCTGTCGGCGAACTCACCCATATGGCAAAGCGCTCATTGTTGTGCCTTCGCCATCAGCTTACGCTCTATCTCCGCTACCTGCCGATCAATGTCGGCCAGTACGCGCTTGGCCTCTGGTCCTGTCGCCGGCGGCAACACCACCTCGTCACCGCCTATCAGGTGCGAAATGCTCTCGGTGTTCGGCACGCGAGCCATGGGGACCCTCCTCAGTGCCATTATAGGCGCGGAGCGAGCACAAACACCACCACCGCTACTGCAGCGAGCAACACAAGGAGCAGCCTCCATCGCCTTGCCCTTCGCTGCCGAATGCCGTGCACGAACGCCATTGCTCTCACCTCCTGCACAGCAACATACCGGCAGAGTGGGATTGGCGTCCCACCAGCTCGTGGAACAGGGTGAACGGCGCCGGGAACCAACCCGTTACACCTAAGTGATCAAGGCCCTCCGACAGCTGGGCTCCAGATCTCTATTCAGGGCAGTACGCGCGAGACGTGACCTACTTCCACAGATCTAGATCCTCCCACCGATCTGGGAAGCCCATGGTCTTTGGTGAGATGTACGTGTTTGTGGGAAAGGTAGTTAGATGAGCCTTGAGACGGTCAGACCATTGGGTGCGTGGATTGATCTTGAGCAGAAGATACCGCGCGACTGCGCAGGCCGCGTATAATCGCTTGTTGGAGTATGGAGACGTAGCAACATGATCCAACATCGGCATGAGCCCTTTGGGTGGGAGGCGCGGCTGATCCACTAAGGGCTTGTTCCAGACCCGGGCATGGTGCGCACAAGCGTTTCGCACTACCGGAAGCGATCGCACCCAGGTCGCGAAGACGTCCCACCGCGGAACGTCGCAGCTACTGGCCACTGCCTTGATGTCTCTCCCCTTCATCCCGCTCAAAAAAATCGACAGTGGTCCAAAGTCGAGGAGCTCCACGGCTACCCACACCGGCATATGTGAAGTCGAGTACTTACTTCTGAAATGAACTGCAAACTCTTCCTTTGAACCAACGGCCTTGTTGTCTAGACGCGCCAACCAGTCGGTATGCGGGACCTTGCCTGAGCGTGGATTTATGCTCGTGAAGCTCGGATCGAGAATATTGGGTAACCGGTGCGCCCAAGGATCATATCGTCCTATTTGAAGGGCTATGGCGGTCCTGACGAAAATCTCTACCCGCTCCAGCACGTCGAGGAGCTGCAGTCTCAGGCCCTTATCGAAGGCATAAAGATCCGTGGCCCACTGAAACCGGGTGTCCGGAAGGTATGTGTCTAGCAGTATCTGCCTGCCATCTGCATCAACACCTCGCTGACGAAATGGGTGGAAATAGCCGCTGAGACGGTAATACCCAATCCTGGAGAGGTACTCTGATGCCTTATCCAAGTCGTCAACAATCATACCGCGACTCTGTAAGAGCGCGATCTGATCCGGCACAGGTAGGTAGGGCTTCGTGTATTGCGTCATCGGCGCGTCCGCCGGTGAGTAGAAAGCAGAAGGCCGACCCTTGCGTAAGCAGAGGGGCCGGCCGTGTTGAGCAACATATGCGCGTCGTATGTCACCAAGTCAACGATTCCTCGATCACAATGGTTCACGCCCCGTCATCCCCCTCCGGCACATCGCCGTCCTGGAACAGAACCAGTGGCTCACCGTAGCTAGTACCCACCGGCTCTACGATTGAAAGCCTCCACGGCATCATTGTACTCGTCGATAGCGGCTTGCGAATTGGTGCTAAGGCAGTCGAGGTATTGCTCGACCTCTTCGCCATAGTCCTCCATCTCTCGCTTGCAGTTCTCGAAGTCATATCCGTCAGAGAATGGTCCGTAGCTATCCGCACAATATGGGCTGGATGGCTCTGAGCAAATCCAGGCAAAAGCTGGTGTGCAGCTCACCGTAAGCAGCGCGAAAGTCAAAGTGATTAGCTTCATCGGGTCCCCTAGCACCAGCCGGAGGGTACTTTCCGGCGGGGTGCACTGCAAGGCTAGTGCGCACAACTCCGGAACCAAGAGCTCCAGAGTGCATCCATGTTGCATTTCATGTTGCATGAATTCGCCGGGAGCTTCGAGAATGGCCTGCGTAACCTGCTTACATCGCGGGGCATTTGCGAGCGCAGCGCCGTGGGTGGGCCGACATTGGCATCGAGGTGCTGGGTTGACCTGTCGGCCAGCGTTGCCCTCCCCTACCAGCCTTATCGGAGGGGAGGATGATCCATGCAGTTGCAGCGGGCGAAGCATTCTTGGCTGACACATGGCGCGTTGGTCGGTCCGACGGGTGAGCTGCTGAGCCTTGGCAGAGGCCGCTAGCAAATGTAACTTCCGAGACCGGGGGGCGAGTATGTTGTCGAAGTCACTGCGAACGGTGTTGCTGCTCTACACGCTGTGCTCAGCGCCTGCTCTTGCCGAAATGCATCAGTTTGGCGCCTTCGTGGTGGACGATCAACAGCCTGAAATAATCGTTCTTGCTGGTGATATTCAACACAACGCACCTATCGACTTTCGCCGGGCGACCCGCCGGTTCCCTGACCTCCAGACACTTGGTCTGCACAGCAATGGCGGCGATGTCACGGCCGGTCTCTTGCTCGCGCAAGAGGTGTTCGACCGCAATATGGATACCTACATCGCTCCCGAGAGCGGCTGCTATTCGGCTTGTGCCTTCATCTTCTTAGCGGGGAAAAACCGTCTGACTGAGGGAGAGCTCGGGGTGCACCAGATATCCAACGAGAGTCGCGACCTGTATTCCGTGCAGGTTTCCATTGGCGACATGCTCGACACACTTTCGCAATTCGAAGTGCCGGCCAGCGTCATCTCAGAGATGTTGCGTACTCCACCGGAGAGCATGCGCATTTACACCAGCAAGGAGGCAGCACAGGTTGGGCTCTCTCGTGGAAGAGAGATAGACACCGCCGCTGAGGTTACGATGCCATCAGCAGCCAGTCCTCCCGATGCTGGCGGTTCAGGACCTTGGTTTGATGCGCCAGTGCCGGATGCTGCCGACGACAGCGACCAAATGGAAGAGGGCAACTTTCCCATTCTTGCTACCGCGTACCTCCTGACCTCGAACGCGCCTGAGCCGTACATCGGAACTGTTTGGTGGACTAAGACCACAGACGAGCAAGGCAATTGGATTGTTGTCGCTGAGGCCACGGTAGCCGATGGTGATACCACCATTGATGCAAAGCTCACTTGGCGCAAGAACACCGACACCTCGCTTCCTGCGGCTGTTGTTGTCGATGTTAAGTTTCACTTGGGTGGCGCTGGCCCGCGAGACAACATCAGTGCCCTACCGGGAATGCTCGCCAAGAACACTGCGTTCGCAGTGGGAGAGCCACTCGTTGGAGCGTCGGCGAAAACTAGAGACAACGCTTTCCTGTTCGCTCTTTCAGGCGACGAGGCTCACATAACAGACAATTCCATTCTGCTGACCGAGTCGTTCTATGACCTGGCTCTCGTTATGGAGAGCGGGCGCAACGCGCTGTTGACGCTCCAGAAGGGCGAAGCCGGGGACCGAATGTTCTTGGAAGTAGTTGAAAGCTGGGTCGATTAGCTATGCCAGCAGGCGTCTGCCGCCCGGCACTGGAGGATACTGTGAAGGCCACTACTGCCTGGAGCCTTAAAAGAGCAGCATTATATGGGGCCTTCCTCGCTCCTCTTTATGTGGTGGGCACCTCGATCTTGGATGGCCGGAATGCGCCTCTTGGATTTTGGATCGGTTCGATAGGAGGCGGAGTGGTTCTTGGGTCTCTACTGTTCGCCCTCGGCGCCGCTTTCCGAAACTACATGGTCGGTATTCGGTAGGTACGACCTCACCGGATAAAGAGGGTGAGGTGCTCATACCATCGGCAAGATCATCTCCCATAGCGCCGCGCCTGGGAGATGCGAAGATGCTTCGGCTTCATGTCTCGCTATTCGCTTCAGGGATTCCCGAGCCCAACGGCTCCTAGCCTTCCTGCCCCTTCGCGACCACCAACATTGCACCAGTCCCGCCCTGGTCGATGATCTCGACCTGCCGAGCAGCGTAGGCCGCGATGATTTTGGCTCTGGTTGTGTCGGTAGCGATGCCTGTCGTCTCAAAGCGGTGGACCGTCGAGAAGGCTATGCCGGCATTGTCAGCGAGGTCGCGAACTGACCATTTGAGGATGGCACGAGCCGCCCGGTTGGCCTCTGGCGTGAGATCGGTCACTAAAAACGCTCCATTTTGAATATAAGTGTAGCGAAAACGCTTGACGATCACTACACGTGTATCTATAACTACACTTGTAAGCATAACACAGCAACCGGAAACAGACCGATGCCGAGCACCACGACTCCGGCCGCCGTCGAAGGCATGCCGAAAATCAGCGCCCGCGACGTGATGATCAATGCCTGGGCTGGCTACCGCAAGATGGCCCGCACTATGCGCGAGGCCAGATTCAACCGAGAGCGCTTCGCCTACGAACTGCGCATGGCCTGGGCCAATGCCCGCGCTGATATGCCGAAGCCAGCTGCTCCAGCTGCCCCGGCTCGCGCCAAGCCTGCCATCACCGACCCCGTAAAGGCCACTCGTGTCGCCGAGATCGCCGCCGAGCTGCAGTGGATGGACATGGGCGACTTTACCGACTGGAACCGCCACCGGCAGCTGTCGGTCGAGCTGGCCCAGATCGCAGCGTGAGGGGCAGGACCATGGAACGAGATATCCGCCTCTCCACCATCGCCCGCGACCCCGCAGTGCAGCGTTCCTAGCGCGGGGAGAACGTGACGACGGGCAAAGCCTGCCCGTACTGCCCCGGAGGCCAAAACCGGCCCCCACCCACGGCGCTGCGCTCGCCACCGTCTGAATTTAATCAATCATGAAATCAAAGCAGCCCGGGCACCGTCCGGCCTCGCATCGACCCTTCGCGCCCAAATGGACGCTCAACCCGCCTCACAGGAGAACAGCAAAATGACGACAAATGACGACATTCGCCCCGGCTTATTAGGCAAGCGCGACGGTGGTCGCACGGTCGAGCCCGGAATTACACGCCGCGCCCTTCTCGCGGCATCCCCCGCCATCGTGGCTATCGCTGCCACTCCTGCAGTTGCTGACCGTCTCGACAATGAGGAAGCGTCACCCAAGGAGGAATACGCCGTCCAGCGGGTAAACCGCCTCGCTCAAGAGCTGTCCGAGGCCATGGACGAGTGGATGGTCGACATCGGTTTCGACGGAGAGCCCGGTCTGTGGAAGGCCCACATTTACCCGTCCAAGGACAGTGGTTGTCCCGTCAGCTTCGAGCAGGTCGGCCGATATCGTGACCCCATCATTGATGCCATCAGGGCCTATGAAGCAGGCATGCGCGACTATCGCGACAATGCTCCTGACGATGAAGAGGGAGCCGCTGCCTACGTAGAAAAGAGCTACGGTCCTGCCTTGCGAGTTCTGGAGACCTGGGACAAGCCCGCCGTGACCCGGTTCGGTGCGATGGCCGCGCTCCGGCTGGCAGTGGAGGAGGCGGCGAAGTTCGCCGGCTCGGACTCGCTCGACGCCATGCTCGCCGCCGCGCTGGCTTATCTCGAAAAGCATTGGTGAGGAGGGAGCGAGTCATGAACCCCGTCATCCCTCAGCAACAGGCCTCAACAGCGCTGCGCCGCTTCACCGTAATTCCGGATGGATGCCGTGCAGTGCAGGTCCGCCGTCACCACCAAGGCAGCGCATACCGCATGGGCATGTTCGTCATCGTGGATCCAGACGACACGACGCCGGCTGCCGATGCTGACTTTCTGGTCCAGTGGAACGAGTTCAGCCGGCCGACCATGATTGGTGTCCGCATCATCCGCGACGAGTGGTTCGTTGGTCCCGCCGGCGGTGGGCACAGCGTGGCCCACCATAACGATGTGTCGCAGGGATCATTCCCGATCGTCATGGTGGATGGTCCCTACCGTACCGAACACCTGCAGGCGAAGCTCTTGGGCCGCGTGTTGGGCTATCTGGGCCATGAGGATGGCGAGCCGATCGAGGCCTTGTGGCACGAGCACAGCATGGAAGGTCCGAACCGAGACACCTTCGGCCTCGAGCATCTTCCGGAGGACTACTGCTGCAATGGCGAGGGGCGATGTCTGGAGCCGGTCTATGCCGACGGTACCCGTTTCCAGTTCACGTCTCGCGAGCCGGTCGCACCAGGCGATTACGTGGTCCTATGGCGCAAACCAGAGCTGACGCGGCAAACACATCGGCAGGCCCTTATCAAGCGGCTCGCATCACCGCTGCCCGAGGGATGGGCAGAGACCGAGCATTGGACTGCAGACGATCCGATGCCGCCGGTCGTGCTGGTGGAGATGCACAACCCTCCTCGGACCTATGCCGTCGCCGCCGATGAGTTAATGGCTGTCCACAAGTGTGTGGCCACGCACGATGGGCCTCGCTCGCCGGTATCGAAGGACCAGCTGAAGGCGATTGCTGCACGGCAGCGGGCAGAGCGGGAGCGAGTGGCATGAGAACCCCGCCAATCTCTCCGGAGCGCATGCGGTACATCCTCACCGAACTGGCATGGGGAGCAGCAGGGTGCCTTGGCATCATCGTAGCCATGGCGCTGACTCTCTTTGGGAGTGGGATTTGAGTGAGGAGCCACCGAACACGTCACGCAACGTGAGCACTGCCGAAGAAAGCAGCAGCGGGTGGAACTGGGAGCATTCTGCACTCGCCGCCGGCGTTGCCGAGGGTAGGGTGTTTAAGCAGGCGAATAGCCTTCAAGGGACGTGGGCTGCTTTTTGTGTAGTATTACCGTTCTGGGCATTTCTGGACGGGAGCTTTGGGTGGAAATTCTAGGAATAGGGTCAGCGGCCCAGTACTGGATGGAGATCGTTCGGCCGAACTACATCCGCTACACCAATCACCCTGCGGCTCTGGAGGCGTTCAACGTCTGCACAGCGCTTTGGCACCAGCTTGATTGGATCACGGAGGATCCTCGCGCGAACCCCGAGGGAAAAGGGCTCTCTGAATTGCGTCAGGAGCTTGAGGCAGACTGTCCAGAGCTCGGAATTCTACACGACATTGCGACTCTCTCGAAGCACTACCGACTCTCTCGGCCTCGAGGCAAGCTAGTGGGGACGGAAGCACATCTGGTCGGTGCCACGTTCCACTTTGGATCGGAGGGTCCCGTTAGTGAGCACCCGGCGTCCTACACCGTCCTCCTAGACGATGGCCGTCGGTTTGATCTAGACCAGGTGCTGAAGACTGCCATGCAGTTCTGGCATGACTATTTTCAACAATCTTTATTCACCTCCTGATCATCTAACCTACCTGAATATCGGCGAGTTTGTGAGTCGAAACAGTGGCGGCTCCAGATAAGGCGGGGTCGCCCTTCATACCACCAGCATCAGATAGAAAGCAGCTATCGGCACACCAGCGAGGAGTGTCGCGCTGCCGATGTCGATGAATAAATGCTCCGAGTTCTCCTGAGCGGACGGGAGTGTCCCCACCGTCTCCGGCGGAGGGGTCCACTTGCGCTGGTTGAACTTTTTCCTGAGGTTGTGGTCCACTGCCCCGTCTCCCGAAACGGCTAAGTAATGAGACTGACAGCAGCGACGAACAAAACTCCTGCAGTGAGCGCCTGATAGACAGGGCTCTTCCATATCGGGTCTTCGATGTGAGCGGGAGCCCTAGGGAACGGCGAGGTTCTCGGCTGCACAGTGTTGCGCCTGGGAGCCGCGCCGCGCTTACCGAACGTTCTTGTGGTCTGCATTTCCTACCTTTTCGCTCGCCCGGGTCACCTCGGCCGTCAGGCGACACTCCACCTTCGCACTTGCGTAACAAAGAGCGACGTTCAGATAGTTTTATGCAAATGCGACCGGTGCTTGGTCGCTAGAGATTGCGATCATGTTCGAGAGCGACGGCTGCACGCTCTGGTTTAGCCACTAGCGCGGCCAGAGCCTTGCCAGTTGCTGCGAGTTCATGATCAGGCGTTCGCGGCAGGGCTGTCGCGGTACAGTTTCAGAAGGCCAAGTTGCGGTTGGCGCGGCGCTGACGGTTGAAAAGTGATTGTAGTTTAAACCATTGCATCTGCTCTGAATACTGGGCCGGGAACCGTTCAGATGCTGTTTAAGTGATTCGAATTCGTTGACAGGTAAGTGGCAGGCGTTAACTTCTTGGTAACTGAGTGGTCATGGGGGAACCAGAAGTGGGCAATGAAGTCAGCATCGAGATTGCACGTCTCTACGTATCTTTCTTCAATCGGGCACCTGACCCGGAAGGTGTCCAGTACTGGATGAACCGATATGCTGAGGCAGTAGCAAACGGGTTTGGGGCCGACCTATTCCTCGAAGAGATCGCTGACAGCTTCGCCCAGAGCCCAGAGGCAAAGGCGATCTATGAGCAGCAAGCCGATCCCGGTCGCGCTGAAATCGAGGCCTATATCACCGAAGCCTATCAGAACATGTTCGGCCGCACGCCGGACGCCGAAGGTCTGAAATATTGGGCTGACCGCTGGGAAACCGAAATGGCTGAAGGCCAACCAGGCGTCCGTGTCTTGTTCGAAATCGAGAATGCCGCACGAGGCAGCACCAACCAGAATGATATCGACGCACTGAACAACAAGGCAGAAGTGGCGGCCAAGTTCACTACTGACTTCATCAGTTCCGGCGTTACTTGGACCACTGAAGACTTCGAGAAGGCCCAGACCATCGTCGACGACGTCGATCACACAGACGACTCCGTGCAACAGGCGAATGATCAAATCGATCAGTACATTGAGGAGCAGACTGGTGGTTCGGGGCCGGTGGAGCCGACAAACAGAGGTGGCTCGGGAAAGTTGGACAGCGGGATAAGTGGATTTTGTGCCTGATGGCGGCCAATATGGCTGCGAACAGGAGAGACCATGACGAGACGACCCCGCCGCAACCACACACCGGCATTTAAGGCGAAGGTGGCCCTGGCGGCGCTCAAGGGCGAGAAGACCCTTGCCGAGTTGGCACAGCAGTTCGATGTGCATGCCAACCAGATCACGCAGTGGCGCAGCCAACTGCTTGAGGGGGCGGCTGATGTGTTCGGCGGCGACGCTCGCACCGAACCATCCGTCCCGGCTGTGGATGTGAAAACGCTGCATGCCAAGATTGGCCAGCTGACGCTGGAGAACGATCTTTTGGAAGGTGCGCTCAGCAAGGCGGGCCTGCTGAGCGTAAAGCGATGATCGACCACGACCATGATCTGCCGGTGAGCCGGCAGGCGCAGGTGCTCAACATCAGCCGGAGCAGCGTCTATTACCGGCCCCGTCCGGTATCGCCCAGTGACCTGGCGCTGATGCGCCGGATCGATGAGCTACATCTGGATTACCCGTTCGCTGGTGCCCGTATGTTGCGGGATATGCTGGCGAGGGAAGGGCTTGCTGTCGGCCGGCTGCGCGTATCCACGCTGATGAAGCGCATGGGAATCCAGGCGATCTACCGCCGGCCCAATACCTCAAAACCGTCACCAGGCCACAAGGTCTATCCCTACCTCCTGCGCAAGTTGGCGGTGACGCAACCCAACCAGGTCTGGGCCATAGATATTACCTACATTCCCATGGCGCGCGGCTTTGTCTACCTGACCGCCGTCGTGGACTGGTTCAGCCGGCGGGTGCTATCCTGGCGGCTTTCGATCAGCATGGATGTGGGCTTCTGCATCGAGGCGGTTGAAGAGGCGATGCGCCACCATGGCGCGCCCGAGATCTTTAACAGCGATCAGGGCAGCCAGTTCACCAGCCAGGCCTTCACTAGCCTGCTGCGCGACAATGGTATCGCCATCAGCATGGACGGCCGGGGCTCGTGGCGCGACAACGTCTTTGTCGAGCGGCTCTGGCGCTCGATTAAGTACGAGGAGGTCTATCTGCGCGCCTACGATACCGTCGCGGAAGCGCGGGCCTCGATTGGTCGATACCTGGCCTTTTACAACGGCCACCGGCCCCACTCGAGCCTTGACGGCATGACTCCGGACGAGGCTTACTTCAACGCGCTGTTGCCAATCCAGGCAGCGGCATAACCAGGGCCCTAGTCCACTTAGCGAACACGCAAACCCTGTTCAGACAAACCGAGCCACCTCTAAACCCAGGTGGGCCAACCGGCCCTACCCCGGATACAGCCCCACCAACCGCGCCGACTATAAGCGATGGTCCGACTGGCGTAAAATCCGACCAAGCCGACCTGGTAATGTCAGGACAGGCAGAGGCACTATCCACAGTCAAAATCTATAATGGTCACGACCTGATCCATACAACAACAGCCGACAGCGCCGGCAATTGGACTTGGGCCATTGGCAAGCTCGATCCGAAGGGACCGTACAGCCTTTCTGCGACGGCAACTGACAGTGCTGGGAACGTTAGCTCTGCCAGTCAAGCGCTGACGTTCGCTGTGAACAAGCTGAACTATGGGCCACTGTTTGGAACCTTTGGACCCGGAGCAGGGCCAATAGACGGCCGCGGGGAACTCTATGCTGGAATTGGGAACCCGGCTGACGGCATGTCTCGCAGTGTTGCCTTTCTGGGCCCCGCTGACATCGAGCTGGCGCTCGACGTGCGGTTAGCGGGCGACCCTGCTGATGTCACCTATCTCACTTATGACCCGGGGCTTGCGACATATTGGGTCAATCCAGGCGCGAACGTCCGCTTTGCCTACTCGGCTGGCGTTAATGATCTCAACGACGACGACACCAACGTTTTCGACTTGAGCACCTTTGACTTCAAACTGCTGATCGACACCGACGCGGGGCTTGGCACCAACTTCAAGTCCTTCACCTTACTCCGCCAGGAGACTGGCAATCCAACAGCCAACCAGGAGAACTCACCCGACGAATGGGTCCTCGATAGTGACCCCTCAACGATCATCCGCGACGATGGCGGCAATGGTTACGTGACGCAGAACATCCAGGCGTTGCATTGGTACAACGGCACCTCTGCCCTAAATGCAGGAGCCAACTATCAGGTCAAACTGCAGGCGTTTGCGAAAGATACAAACATCCAGATCTCTGAGACATCAATCTCAGTACTCGGCTCAAACGATTGGGACCATTTAGGAAATCCAGCCGGAGAGACCTTAAACGGGGTTCAGTCTGGCTCCCCGACCTTCGTCGACACCTTATATGGCGGGGCTGGTAACGACGACATCTTCGGGTATGGCGGAGCAGACTATCTATCCGGCGGCTCAGGTTCTGACGAGCTTTACGGCGGCGACGGGGACGACCACCTGTATGGCGGATCCGGAAATGACCTCCTTCATGGGGGCTTGGGTGCTGACCAGCTGCTGGGACAGTTCGGCGCCGACCGATTTACCTTTGGGGGCCAATTCGATGAAAGTACCCCCACTAGCATGGACACAATTCGCGACTGGGATTCTGACGATCTCATCGATTTGAGCGCAATAGATGCCGTGAAAACCTTTGCTTTCAGGGGACAGGGTAATGCCGTAGCTGAGATGGAAGTCAGGTACTATCACGAGAACGGAAATACCTACGTGATAGGGCAAAACACCTCCAGCAACAGTGTGGTAAACCACACTAAGATTGAGATCATCGGTTTACACAATTTAGAAGCATCCGACTTTGTGCTTTGATCCTTAGCTGCCGCATCGACGGCTCCTAAGCCAAGGTCCCGCTTGCAGCGGGGCTTTTTTTACAACTCTGCCTCTTCAACGGGGCGGCCAACTGCCCGCATCGGCGGAACCTCCTTTCCACCAGGTGCCTTGCGGCATTGAGTGGATGCCGTCTCTAGTGCTCCAGGGAGTTCTGGCTAAGATACATGGTTCTTCTACTGCTCGTCTCCTTTTTGCTGTTTGTGGTTGGCACCCTTCAGGTCGCCATAGCCTGGCCGGAGGGCTTTAGGCGGCGCTGGGCGCAACTTAGCTTGGGCGCAATCGCCTTATTGGTGTCCGGGATGACCTTCAGCGCAGCTGTAGACCTGAACCGTGAGCAGGAGCGAACGGCTGCGCTGGCGAAGGTGCCGTTTATCGCCATACCATCGCAATGAGAACTAGCCGGTCGGCCTCACTATGGCATACCCACTGATCGCTATCTCGGCTTTGATCTTGTCCTCGGTCGCTCCGAGCAGCCTATCGCCCGCTCCGGTCACTGCCATGTGCCGCCAGTCGATTTTCTGCAGGTGACGTGGGATGGCAGCCATGGGCCCATACGGCAGCACCAGCAGCTCTGGTTCCTCGCCAGAGTGGTGCGCAATGAACACGTTCACCTGCATCTCTGGTCTTGGTCTCCTAGCCCGTACGCATAGAGCCACAACCGGGCAGGCGGCGCAATTCAACGTAAGCGCCAAGCTGACCCCGTGTGTTCAACCGATCGAGGCGGCGGTATTCGGCACTCTCTTATTGGTGGCGGGTGTCATGTTCTATGTCTGCGACTATGCGTGCGGATAGAAGTTTCCATCTGATCGAGGCTGTTCCGGATCGTCTGGAAGGCGCTCCTGTAGCACGCCGGCGCCGGTGGTCGGACGAGTTCAAGGCCGCGATGGTCGCTCGGAGTCTGGAACCGGGTGCGAACGTGTCGGCGCTCGCGCGTGAGATCGGGATATTGCCATCGCAGCTGTTCGGCTGGCGATCCGAGGCGGCGGACAAGGGCGAGGTAAAACGGGTGAGCAGGAGCGCGACGGGAACCGGAATGGCGGACGGCACGGCCATCGAGCTTTTCGTAGATGGCATGCTGGTCCGGGTCGGCGCTGATGTTGATGAGGATCATTTGCGCCGTGTGCTTCGCGCCGTCCGGTCGACATGATCCCCTCGGGCGTGAAGGTGTTCCTGGCCAGTCAACCGGTGGACTTCAGAAAAGGACCAGATGGGCTTGTCGGTCTGGTTCGCGATGCCGGAGCCGATCCGTTCAACGGTTCGCTCTATGTGTTTCGCGCCAGGCGAGCAGATCGGATCAAGATCGTCTGGTGGGATGGGACCGGCTTGTGCCTTTACGCCAAGCGGTTGGAAAAGGCGGCGTTCTGCTGGCCGCGGATCGGCAACAGCCGGGTGCAACTGAGCCAGGCTCAGCTACTGGCTCTGGTGGATGGAATGGACTGGAAGCGGGTGCGCTCGGTGCCGGTGAGCCGCCCCCAATCTGCTGGGTAAAAGCCTGCGGCAGACTGACTCACAGGCGCAAAAACGGAGGCAATCCGGGCCGTTTTGTGCCATTATTTACCCATGGTTCCGGCCGATCCGCAGCAGCTTCCCGATGACGTTGACGCCCTCAAGGCGATGATCGCTGCTGCCCATGCCGAGATCGCCGAACTCAAGGTCATCAACGCCACGGCTGACGAGCGCATCGCGCGACTGACCTCGATCGTCGCTATGCTGCAGCGTGCCCAATATGGCACGCGCTCGGAGCGGTTGCGGCACGATCCGCTCGATGACGAGCAGATGGCCTTCGTCTTCGACGAGATCGAAACCGGCATAGAGGAGATCAAGGCTGGGCTGGAGGCACGTGACAAGGGTGGCGCCACTCCGCGTCCCTCGCGGCCACGCAAGGGCTTTGCCCCGCACCTGGAACGCATCGAGCAGGTCATCGAACCCGAGGTGCCGGCCGATTGCGTCGGCCTCGAAGCCATCCGGATCGGCGAAGACGTCTCCGAACGCCTTGACGTGACCCCGGCCAAGTTCCGCGTCATCGTCACTCGCCGTCCAAAATACGCCTACCGACTGGCTGACGGCGAAGACCGCATCGTGCAGGCGCTGGCACCCGATCACCTGATTGCTGGCGGCATCCCCACCGAGACGCTGCTGGCCCAAATTGCGGTCAGCAAGTATGCCGACGGGTTGCCGCTCTACCGGCAGGAAGAGATCTACGCCCGTGATGGCGTGGAACTGGACCGCTCACTGATGGCCCAGTGGATGGGGCGGCTCGGCTTCGAGCTCGAGCCGCTGGCCCAATATGTGCTGCACACCATCAAACAGGGCGAGCGCGTCTTTGCCGACGAGACTCGGTTGCCGACGTTGGCACCGGGAGCCGGGAAGGTGAAAACGGCTTGGCTCTGGGCCTATGCCCGTGACGATCGGCCGTTCGGCGGATCAGGACCACCTATGGTGGCCTATCGCTTTGAGGACAGTCGATCGGGTGACTGCGTCGCCCGGCACCTCGATGGCTATCGCGGGATCCTGCAGGTGGACGGATATGCGGCCTATAACCGGCTGGGCAAGGATCGTGGCGCCAACGACGCCATGACCCTGGCCGGGTGCTGGGCCCATCTATGGACGCCCCCGGTTTTGCAAGAACTTTTCACGCGTTTCTGGCGGAGCCTGCGGCTGCAGTCATCTATTCGGCCTCTCGTGTTGTGACGCACCCTGCGTCACCGGCCTTGATGGAATATCCGCGAACCAGACCCCAATCACACTGCGCGAACTCGAAGTTCGATGCGCCCAACGGGTTCACCTGGTCCCGGAACGCCCGGCTTGCCATCACACGCTTTTCTGTCCTCGCAACCGCTTCAGCCCGTTTCCAGGCAGAACTGCACTACCTCGGTGTCACGCGGCCCTTTGTACGGGCTGACCATAAATTCCGCCGAACCGCAGCAACGCCCAAACTACTCGGGCTGTTTTATTGGCGATGGCAACTGCTGCGACATTCGCGGGTCGGCGATCACGTAGCTGAGCTAGCCATGTCCAGGAGCGACCCTTCCATCGCATGATTGAGCGACTGCCATGAATTAGCAGTTTTCGCAGATATCCGTCGCCGCGCTTGCTGATCCCACCGAGCTGTTCTTTGCCCCCCGTTGAATGCTGTCTGGGCACGAGCCCAAGCCAAGCGGCAAAGTGGCGCCCTGATGCGAAGTCGCTTGGATCACGCATGGAAGCAACAAGGGCACTGGCCGTGATGACGCCGACGCCAGGGATTGTCATCAAGCGGCGGCAAGCCTCAGAGGACTTCGCCACCAGAGCAAGATCGTCATCGATTTGGACTAGCTTGGTTTTGATCTCACGAAGCTGGCTGACAAGATATCGTAACGCATGTCGCGCCACCGACGGGATGCGGGTCTCGCTTTCATCTTCGATCATCACGGTCAACAAGCCGATGTTGTGAGCTCGGTTCGGCCCGATGACGCCAAATTCGGCCAGATGGCCTCGGATCGCATTGATGAGCTGGGTGCGTTGGCGGATGAGCATCTCCCGGACGCGGTGAATGACCAGGACCTCCTGCTGCATCTCCTCCTTGATCGGAACAAAACGCATCGTGGGTCGCGTTACCGCTTCGCAGATGGCCTCCGCATCGGCGGCATCATTCTTGTTGGTCTTGACATAGGGCCGTACATATTGCGCAGGGATCAACCGCACATCGTGTCCAATGCTGCGCAACAGCCGGCCCCAATAATGTGCACCCGGGCAGGCCTCAAGAGCAACGAGGCAGGCTGGTAGAGCCTGGAAGAAAGGCTCGACCTGCTCGCGCTTGAGCTGGCGCCTGACTACCACTCTACCGCGCTCATCGGCGCAATGAACTTGAAAGACGGACTTGGCAATATCGAGGCCAACTACGTGAACTGCGTTTGGCATGGTACCCTCCTTCACTCTGATGAAGCCCTATGGTGCCCCTCTGCGCGATGCCGCGGAAGGGGGCGTCCATACCATCATGCGCGGCGCAAGTTCTTTGATCTGCATGCCAGCGATGGCTCGCCCTTTACCAGTGCCGTGGTCAAGGCCATGGCGCCGCTCTGGGCCATCGAAGACGATATCCGGGGCCATAGTGCCGACCTGCGCGCCAGCATCCGGGCAGAACGCTCCCGCCCCATCGTCACCGAGCTGTTCGCCATGCTGGATCGGGAGCTGCCGCGTCTATCGGGTAAATCCAAGCTGGCCGAGATCATCCGCTACGTCTTAAGCCGACGTGCCGCTCTCGAGCGCTTCCTCACCGATGGTCGTATCGAGATCGACTCCAACATCGTCGAACGGGCAATCCGTCCGCAGACCATTACCCGCAAGAATGCGCTCTTCGCTGGCTCTGATGGCGGCGGACGGGCATGGGCCACAATCGCTACGCTGCTGACTACGGCCAAGATGAACGGCGTCGATCCACAAGCCTGGCTGACCCAAACGCTCGAGCGCATCGCCGCTGGTTGGCCAAACAGCCAAATCGCCGACCTGATGCCCTGGAGCTTCAGCCAATAACGGCCTCGGCTATTCTCGGCTATGCGCTTACAATTCAACCATCAGAGAACTCAATAGACTATGCTGGAAAGTGCGCCGTGACGAAGCCGTCCTTAATAGAGCCAAATGCCGTCACTGATTGTGTCGAAGACCTGGGCCTTGTTCTCATCACTTTCCGAGAAGAAGGCTAGGAGGTCCCGACGATTGGTCTCGCCATCGCCGAGCTTGCCCACCCAGTAGTTGTAGCCACTTTGGTCGTGCTCGCGGCCGAGGGCGTGAGTGTATAGCAGCCCAACGAAATCAGCATCCGAGACTGTCTGCTCGCTGCCGAACGTTCTCACAAATTCTGGGGAGTGCAGAAAGCTATCGGCGATATCCACTAGGGTAGTGTCCCCTTCGTCCATGCGGCCGATCCAGTATCTTAGGCCTTCATTATCTGGGACGCGGTCGAATGCGGCTTGATACAACCGGTACGCTTCGCCAGCGGTGCCGCTGATATCTAAAGCCAGCGTTCCATCGCGGAATTCAACGCGCTCAATACTCGTTAAGGTGTCAGTTCCCTCAGGGGAGCCGGTCCGCAAATCCACTATGGTTACGCCGCCGACGCTGTCCGGCGATAATCGAAACTGGTTCAATATGCCGCCGTAAACGGCTGTGTCTACACCCGCCCCGCCGTCGATGTGGTCGTTGCCGCCGCCGCCGGTTAGCCGATCATTGCCGCCGTTGCCGAGGATGATTTCGTTAGCACTTGTGCCAACATAAACATCAGCATCAGCCGACCCGTTGAACGCAACTGCTGTCGGCGCTGTTGCTGCCAGACTTGATCCGTAAAGAGCCTGTGCGCCGGCCATGTCACCGGATGACAGAGCGACCCGTGTCCCAACGGTTGGGAACATAATTGCGTCCCGCTCATCGGTGTGCCCCAAGCCCAAAGCATGACCAATCTCATGTACCGCAACGGCGTAGAAGTTGATAGTTCCGGCGACGTAGTGCTTGGCTGTTGACCAAACTTCCGCCGTGTCAAAGCGGATTTCTGATTTGGCGAGCTGATTGAATTCGCTCCCATACCAGTAGCTGTAGGTTGCTTCACCAATGGTGTTGTATCGCCCGTCTATCGCATCCCAACCGAGACGGATCTGCGAAGTTGAGCTATCGGCGACCTCCACAAAATCGATGTTGGCAACATCTTCCCAGGCTTGGAAGGCGTCCCTAATCAGGTTCTGGTATGTCACCTGCGTAATCGCAGCGTCAAAGCTGTAGAAGGCGCCTGCCAGCTTGGCGAAACTCCAGGTGACTTGGCCGCCGCTCGCCCCTAGCGATGGAGCACCCCATTTGGCGCCTGTAAATTCGTAATCAGACATGTTCAGTTCCGGGGCCTCGAAGTTTTAGCGGAGGTCTCTATTGCCCCACCAATTCGTTAAGAGCCGGCAAGGACGGCGCCGCAAATGCGGGCATTCGTGCTCCTTTTCAAATCACTTGCCACGGAGTTCCATCACGTTGACGTTACGGCGGGCCTCACAGAGAGATCCGCCACCAAAAGGCTGCGGATCCGTCCCTCAAGACGGACCTGTTGCAGCGCCGGGGCCAAGGCGAACCGGGTCCGCAAGGCTCTCAAGAGCAAAGCCTCCCCGCTATGGTCCGGCGCTGAAAAGTAAGACGCGACGGTCTGGCCTGAACTACAGGACACGGCTGGGCCAAGCCGCTGCCGCCCAGATGCTAATAATCGCCCGGTGCAAGTTGTGTCGGCGGTTGCGCCACTACCTCGCCAGCGACCTCATCGAGTGCGGTTACCACCCGAACCTGTTCGTTGAGGAGCTATTCGGCCCCCGGTGTCCAGCGACATCAGGAACTGACCCCTTTGCGTCACGCCGAACTGACCCCCTGCTGGCTGTGAGTTGGTGTTATTCCAGCGGTGGATAGCGGCGTCTTCAAGATGCCGCTTCGGCGCTTTTCTCGAAGTCGATAGCTTTCACCACGGATGGTGATGATGTGCGAGTGGTGCAGCAGTCGATCGAGGATGGCCGTGGCAGCGACCGCATCGCCGAACACAGTTCCCCACTCGCCGACCGATCGGTTGGATGTGATCAACATGGCACCCCGTTCGTAGCGACGGCTCACCAGTTGGAAGAACAGATGCGCGGCGTCGGGTTCGAAGGGTAGATAGCCAAGCTCGTCAACGATCAGCAGCTTCGGCTTGGCCAACTGGGCCAGCTTCTCTTCCAGTCTGCCTTCGGCATGCGCTTTGGCGAGTGCGGCTACCATGGTGGTGGCAGGGACGAACAGCACGGTGTACCCCGCAACGATGACTTCCCTGCCGATGGCAACGGCCAGGTGGGTCTTCCCGACCCCTGGTGGACCGAGCAGCAGGACGGCCTCTCCGTTTGCGACGAAGCGGCCAGTGGAGAGTTCGCGCACCTGAGCCTTGTCGAGAGAAGGCTGGGCGTCGAAGTCGAAGCTGGCGATGTCGCGCACGAAGGGGAAGCGAGCCAGACCGAAGCTCATCTCGATTCGGCGTTGGTCCTTGCGAGCAATCTCCCTCTCGCACAACATGGCCAAGGCCTCTCGGATGGTCAGCTCCCGGCGACCAGCTTCATCGATAAGGTTGTCCAACTGGTCGCGTATTGCTGTCAGCTTGAGGCGGGTCAGCATCTGCTCCAGATGCTCATGCATGTCGGGCACCATCACCAACTCCCTCCCGCAACAGCTTCATACTCGCTGAGCGGGCGCAGCAGAGTGGGCGGTGGCGTTGTAACGACGGGGGACTGACGGGGACCTCCTGCAATGCCGGCAAAGTGCTCTGCATCAACGAAGCGACCATGCCGGCCGGTCCGCAGCTGATGCCGAGCCACCTCCAGCCCGGCATGGCTGACGCGCAGATCCGTGCCTGTAACGGCGATGCTGACCCGCTCACCTATCAGCCGCCATGGTACCGAGTAGGCGTTTCCATCAACTTCGACCGCACAGTCTGACGAGACCCGCCGCACCAGATCGCGGCTTGCCAGGAAGGGAGTAATGCCAGCAAGGGGCTTCAGGCGATGGGCTTCATCGCGTTCAAAGCGCAGCCGCGGTGGCTCACCGGTCGTGCCATGGATACGCACATCTGCAATCTCCCGCACCCATCGGTCCAGGTGCCCCTCGAGCGCGGCGAAGGTGGGGAAGCTGCGCCCCGCAATGGCATTGTGCTTCACGTAACCGACGCCACGTTCATCCTTGCCCTTGGTGCGGGCTCGGTAGGGTGCACAAGCTCGCACTCGGAAGCCCCAATGCCGCGCGAATGCATGCAGGCGCGAGTTGATCACCACCTCACGGGAAGCGGGATCATGATGGGTGATCAGGGCTCGGGCATTATCGAGCAGGACTTCTTCGGGCACGCCGCCGAAGGTGCGGAATGCCCCCTCCATCCCTTCGAACCAATGCTCCTGCCTCTCGCCTGTGAAGGCACGTACATGCACGCGCCGCGAATATCCCAAGGTGGCAACGAAGAAGAATACCTTGTGCGTCGCGCCCCCAATCTCGACTCGTCGTTCGCCAAAGTCGATCTGCAGTTGTTGACCAGGTCTGGTCTCGAACCGGACCGTGGCCCTTGCCTCGGCTCGCATGGCTTGGCGCAATGGAGCGACTGCTCGCTCCACAGTCCGCAGGCTGGCCGAGATGCCTTTCTCGGCCGCGAGCTCCTGCCGCACCACATCGGCATTGCCAGCGTGCCGTCGAAAGCGCTCAGCCAGCCAGTCTTCCAAACCATCGAGCGATTTGGATCGAGTGACCGGCTCCATCGCCCGCCAGCCTCCTTCGCTGAGCCAGCGTTTTACAGTGTTACGTGAACATCCAAGCTCGTGTGCAATCCGCTTCGATCCCCATCCTCGTGCCTTCAGCGCCAGCATCGCCGACACTTCTTCAGGCGTTCGCATCTCCACCCTCCGCGAGACTTCTCCCCGCGAATGATCCTGCGATGTTGTCTGGTTCATGTGACCTCCTTTCTAACGAAAGGGGTCAGTTCTTCATGTCGTCAGGGGGTCAGTTTTCCATGTCGCCTGACACCCGGTGCCCGCATTGCGGCAGCCCGAACTTCTTCCGGGTGCGGGAGAGGTACGCCAACTCCGATGACGTTGGCCACACGGTGATCAGACGGCCTGCAGGGGAGCGGCGTATCCAGTTGTGAAAGGACGAGTCCTACGGGCCGGTGCCGAAGGCGGAACCGAAACCTGAGTTCAAGGATTAGCGGCGCGACTGACCTCCACACAGTCTCCTTCGGCCCCGATCCTCCCGTTCGGGGCCGTTTCAGTTTAGAGGACTTTACGATGCGTCGATCCTTCGCCTTGGCCATCTCGCTGACACTGACGTTGACCGCCTCCGCCTCCGCCCACCACAAGCAGGGACATCAGACGCCTCCGGGACAGGCGAAGAAGATGGGAGCACCGGGGCAGGCGCCAAAGATCCATGCCCCAGGACAGATGGAGAAGGTCTATGACCCGAAATTGGTCATACCCATGGAGGTAGAATTTGTTTGTCTGGTCACCACCGACATTCCGGGCGACCCATATTCGCGCGTATCGTTCACCGAGTGGCTACCTCGAGACGAGGCAGAGGCCAAGGCCGACGAAGGCAAGAGCTTCGTCATCTATCACCCGGACCTGAACACTCAAGAGGGCTGTGTGGGGTTCTAATTGGGGAGGGCGGCGGAGGAGCAGCGCAGATTATCGTTCGCTCCGAAGTGCTGCAGATAGCGTCACCAATCCTAAGGACCTGCTTTCCGACCGGCTTGCGCCGCTTACGCTGCGGGCGCGTCGTCAGCGGCCCGGCAAGGTTTGGCCTGGCCTGTGATCCGCAAAGCACGTCATCTCTCTCGGTGACTTGGAGTGCACGAAGGGCGCTAGCCCAGTCAGTTATGCTGGGCGGGAGGTCTCTGGGTAGAACTGGTGAGTTGTGCATGGCGACGGCTATACCGCAGCGATGCTGACAAATAGCTGATGCAGATCAAAAAACCGGCAGATTGAGGAAGAACTCGAAGACGACGCCCCTTCTGTAAAGGGGCGCCGTAATTGTTCAGCTCAGTCGGACTTACCCTTCTCGCCGGGCTGAGGCTTGAAGCCTGCTGTATCGCCATTCGGAGCTTCACCGGCCCGGCCCACGTCTTTTCGATTGCCCGGATTGCCGATCTCGCCTGGCTGCCCGCCCCCTTGGCCAGCATTGCCTTGTCCAGCATTGCCGCTGCCAGCGAACGCATTGCCCTGTCCAGCATTCCCATTGCCAGCAAAGGCATTGCCGTTCCCGTTATTCGCCGTTCCGCCGATGTTAGCCGAGCCACCCGACGAGCCGGTACCACTACTGCCTACAGCGGCTCCGGAGTTCGGCTGAGCGACACCGCCGCCGGCGCCATTCTGGTTCTCAGGGGGTTGACCAGCATTTGCTCCAAGGCTGCCGCCAACCATTTCGGCTGGCTGTGCCCCAGCACCCGCAGTGCCTTCTGCAACACCACCGCCAGTTTCAGCACCAGCCCCCAGCTGGTTGTCTGAAAGCAGTTCGCATGGTTCGGTTAAGTAGGTTTCGCCGTCTTCGCGCTGATACGTTGCGGAGAGGCGGATGTTGTTGGCGTCATACCAATCCTGCTCTTGAATGACGTAGCAGCAGGGAGGCGCGGCCACCCCATCCACCTCAGTGATGGTGCCACCGATGTCGAGGGCACTTCGGCAGGTTGGTGCCACGTTAGTACTCGAAATCGCACGCTGTTCCTGGCCAAAGGTTGTAGAAGGCATTGAGGCGGCAAGCAGGCAGGTGCTTGCAATACCTGCGAGATAGATCTTGTGCATGTTGTCTCCTTCTCGCCCCCCGGCTGGCGCTACAAACCTCGGAGGAACTTAAATGGTTGCTTCCTGAGCATTGAGGCTCCGCCCGCGTAAGCGGGCTGTAAGCAAATGAGGTTCAGCGAAGGGGAGCTGACGCCTTAGAACCAGCGACAAGCGTCGTTGCCGACCATCAATCGAGGGGGGCAAGTTGGTGCAGGATTGCCGACGAATGCTTCCTTAGTGGCACCACCATTCCTCGCCGTCAGGCCAGCTACGAGCCAGGTGCTCTCTGATCAGGATGTCCCCGACATCCTCGCCGGCTATACGGATTGTTGCCAGGCGACGACGGCGGCTGGTGCTGTCGTAGCCGAAATACTCTATCGTCCAGTCATTGCTGTTGAGAAGCTCCAGCATTCGAGCGCTCGCCATCGAGGCAAGCGCCTTCTCGTGGCCGCCTCCGCAGATGCTGCTCTGCGGCTCCGGTGTATCGAAGTCCTTGAGCCGGATGTTCTCGCCATTAAGCCAGAGGGTGTCGCCATCCACGAGGCACGTCTTGTCGGCAGTGTTTGGCCGGCCGTTGCACATATCGAGTTGCGGCTGCTGAGCGCTAGACGGTTGCGAGCAGAGAACAGCTATGCCCGCACAGAGCAAGGCACACGTGACAATACGGGGCAGGAAGCCCTGCCCCGACCAAAATCCTAATACAGCCATATTCCGTCGCTGATCTCGCCAGCGACCTGCGCTTTGTTTTCGTTGCTCTCAGAGAAGAACGCCACCAAATCTCGGCGGTTGGTCTCACCGCCGTCGAGTTTATCGACCCAATATGAGAAGCCCTCTCCATCCGAGCTCCGGCCAAGCGTATGAAGGTACAGCAGCTCTACAAACTCGGAGTTTGAGACGGTTTGCTCGGTGCCGTAGGTACTCACGAACTCGGGCGAGTGCAGAAAGCTGTCCGCGATGTCGACAAGAGTAGTGTTTCCCTCGTCCATGCGGCCGATCCAATATTTCAGACCCTCATTGTCGGGCGTACGCTCGAATGCTGCCTGGTAGAGCCGGTAAGCTTGGCCGGCATTGCCGTCCACATCGACTCTCAGCACTCCGTCGTCGAACAACATGCGCTCGATGTTCGTGAGGGTGTCGACGCCCTCACTGCCGCCGTTGAGGTGTGTCACGGTTATGATACCGGTTCCAACGCCGCTTAAATCAAACTCGCTGAAGCGGGAGCCCCAGTAAGTCGTGGTATCTATGCCTCCGCCCCCATTGATGATGTCGTTGCCACCGGCTCCGCGAAGTTGCTCTCGAGCATCCGTGCCGATGAAGGTGTCGTTGAATGCGGTACCCTCCACACGACGGATATCGACCAGGGTGTCAACGTCGCTGTTTGCGGAATTCGTGGCGCGACCGGATCGCAGATCGACTGTGAAGCCGGAGCCAATCTCTCCACCCTCATGCCAGAAGTCTGCGTAGTCGAGATCGTCTCCAGCAACTATCGTGTCGTTGCCGGGGTTTCCTGAGAAGCCTGTGGCGATGCCGTCGTCCGATCCTCTCAGTACATCACTGAGGCTCGTTCCACGAAACACGAGCCTCTCTACCGGGGTGAACATGTCGACGGAACCGTCGTATTCCGTGATGCGCCCGGATCCAAAATCCACATCGACGCCAATCACAGTCGTCTTCAGATCGCGAATTACCTCAGCAGCCTCTTCGCTTATGAACTTGGTGTAATCAATTGAGCCAAAGCCATGATCTCGAATAACGATCCGGTCGGCCCCTCTGCTGGCCATAAGATTGAACTCGGCGCCATCCGAAAATGTGAACTGATCATCGAAATCGGAGCCCTCAATCTGCTCTACAGAGACGAAGGTGTCGGTGGTTCCGAAAGTATCTACAACCGTGCCATTCCCGCGTGAAAAGAAGTCAGCAATAATCCCGACTGCACCACCATCATCCTTGTAATTTACGTGATCAAATCCGGTCCCGCCATCGACCCAATCAGCACCTCTGCCCAGCCGATGGAAACCGTCTGCGTCTTCCGTTCCGACCAGATTATCAACTGCATCTGTGCCTCTAAAAACAGGCATGTCCACTTCCCCCAAACACTCACACGAAAACGCTGATCATCCTCTAAGAGCTCGACTTAAAAGTCTATGGGGAGATAGCAATGCGTCGCGATTCGTCTGGTGAGCACGCGGATGTGGTTTGATGAAGATCCTTGTCTGGCGCTTGCGATTGACTTTCCCAGTCCATAGTGAGGCGCCGACAGCCCAAGCCGGGCAAAGGTACGTTCCACGACCCAGCGGCGCGGCAGGAGTTCGAAGTGCTTGAAGGAGCCGGCTTGCCGCGTGCCGTTCCAGCGGTCAGGGTGGTGCGGCCATGCGCTGCTGGTGGCGCCCTTGCTCGCCGCCACCTGAGCGGAAATCGAGGGGGCAGTTGATAGATTCCATCTCGCGCCCGCCGATCAGGTGCGGAATGCTCTCAGTGTTCGGTGCGCGAGCCATAGCGTTCATCCTTGATAGGTCTGATCAGCAAAGCACGAGCTTCAGCATGGGCCATAGAGCCGATATTGCCAGGGGCGGTGATGTAGAGTGAGCGAGGGCGAGGTTTCAAAGAGACGATGGCCTATGAGGCGCGACCAAGCTGAAACCAGATCGCGCCGTAGGTGCCGTTAGGCAAAAGTCAGAATATTGCTTTCGGTGAAATCTGCGGGACCGCCCACCAGCTGCACGCCGTTCTCGATCACGCCAGCAGAACTTAGAAACAACCAAGAGTCTGCACTGCCTTGCTCCTCGACGAACACATAAGCCGTGATCTCATCTGGTCCAGTCGCACCAGATGCCCAACTGAGAGCTTCAGCGAAGTTGCTGGCCTCGTCCGGAAAAATGATCAGCGTATCTGCCGCAGCTGCGCCTAAGGAAATGTGATCATCTGCGCCGAAGCCCTCAACTTGATCGAGATTGGCCTCCGTCAAGTCAGAAGAGAGGGTCGGCCAGGAAGAGTTAACTGCAACGATTAGATCGACCTTCCCTTCACCCACAGCGAGCGTATCGACAGTATCACCCAGGCTGATGGCGACCGATCCAGGCACTTCGACGTACTCAGTCGGCCCTGGCACGGTGATGATGATCGGTTCAGGCTTGATCGTCTCATTTGCCTCTTTGACGACGTCCTTGATGTTGTCGAGAGTAGGTTGGTTCTTCTCGTTTGTTTGCTGCAGCAGCTCCTGCATGCGCTGCATCGCTTCCTGCAACGCCTTAATCTGGTTTTGGATCTGCTCGAACTGTAGCTGCTGCTGCTGCTCTTGCAGCTGCTGACTCATCTTCTCGGCAGTTTCAACCTTCTGCTGCTTGTTCGCAGCGTCGACACCCGTTGCATTTTCGATGATCTCTTTGATCACCTCTTCCTTTTTCTGGTTCTGCATCTTTTCGAGGTAATATTTGCGGCCGCCTTCGTCGGGGGGTCGCCCGAATAAGTTCAAGTACACCGAATCAATCAGCTGGGGCGGGCTCGGCTGTAGCTCTTTCTGAGCGTATTCCTGTGAGTTCAAGATCGCCTCTATGACACTCGAGGGGGCCTGTTTAACCATTAGTTCGTTCGCCCAGTATGCCAGCCCCTCTGGATCGGCGGGCCGGTTGAGTAGCGAGATGTAGAGTGACTGGATTTGCTGTGTGGCGCTGAGTTCGGGCATGGCGACCTCCTTTGCTCCCGTTCCGCGCTGCAGAGTAGTTCCAGGATTGCGGCGCGCCAACAACTTAGTGCAGCAGGCGGAATGCTCTTCAAACAAGACAGCTGAATATCGTTCCTGAGCCTTGGAGCGGCTATCTCGGACGGACACTCCAACGTCCGACGCACTTGGGTCTGCAGGAGCGAATGGGGCGCGCCCACTTGAGCAAACGAACTCGGTAGCTGGTGCTATGCAGGGATTACCGCCCCCCGCTTACTCTGCCCGTTTGGAGGGCATGGTCACGTGAGGGAATTGCTGCTGCGCCGGAGAGCGCAACCGGCAGCGGGCGGTAACGTCACCTGCGGGGCCAAGCTGATCGGCTGAGATCGTGCACCAGTTACCCCGGGCGTTACCCAGCGCTCAAATCGGCAGTTACCCCGCCGTATCGTCTACCCACTAAGTGCTTGAAATACTTTGGTGGGTGCACAAGGACTCGAACCTTGGACCCGCTGATTAAGAGTCAGCTGCTCTACCATCTGAGCTATGCACCCGGCTTTATTGTGCGCCGGCACCAAAGTGGCGCCTCTCTAGCAAAGGGATTCCCCCCTGTCTAGCGCTTCCCTGCACTTTCCACCTGGACTTCATTGCCGCACTCCCATGCGCCGTCCGCCAGCAGCAGCAAGCTGCGAAAACCAGTGGCTTGGGGCTGGCCCCAGAGGCTTTCGACGCTCTAGAGTGCAGCACCCCTTTCGAGAGCCGCACCCGTGTCCCGCCCCCGACTCACCGCCATCGCCGCCAGCCTCCCCAGCACCGTGCCCTTTGTGGGCCCCGAAGCCATTGAGCGGCAGCTCGGGCAGAAGTTTCGCGCGCGGCTCGGCGCCAATGAAAGCGCGTTCGGCCCCTCGCCCAAGGCGCTCGCAGCCATGGCAGCGGCGGGACCCGAGAGCTGGCACTATGGCGACCCCGAAAACAACGATCTGCTTGCGGCAATTGCGCGGCACCACGGCTGCACGCAGGGTCAGGTTGTCGCCGGTCCTGGCGTCGACGCCCTGCTCGGTCTCACCGTCCGGCTCTATGCCGAGCCCGGCCAAGTGGTGGTCAACTCCCTGGGGGGCTACCCCACCTTCAACTACCATGTGACCGGCTATGGCGCCCAGCTGGTGACGGTCCCCTATGCCGGCTACCGATCCAATCCGATGGCACTTGCCCATGCGGCACGCGAGCATGGGGCCGCCATCGTCTATCTCGCCAACCCGGACAATCCCATGGGCAGCTGGCATGACGCGGCCGTTGTGCGCGACTTCATCGCGGCAGTGCCCGAAACTACGCTAATCATTCTCGACGAAGCCTATGGCGAATTTGCGCCGGAGGACGCGCGGCCAGCGCTCGACTTCAGCCAAGCCAACCTCCTGCGCATGCGCACCTTCTCTAAGGCCTATGGCATGGCCGGCCTCCGCTGCGGCTACATCCTGGGACCCGAGCATCTGATCGAGCCCTTCAACCGCATCCGCGACCATTTCGGCATCAGCAATGTCGCCCAGGCCGCAGCCATCGCCGCCCTGGCGGATCAGCCATTCCTTCAGTCGGTCATCGAGCGCACCAATGCCGCCAAGGCGCGCATTGGCGCCATCGTGCGTGCCAACGGCATGGAGCCCCTGCCCTCGGCAACCAACTTCGTGGCTGTCGACACCGGCCGCGATGCCGCTTTCGCGCAGGGCGTGCTGCAGGAACTCGCCTCGCAAGGCGTCTTCATCCGTAAGCCCGGCGCACCCGGGCTCGATCACTGCATCCGCATCAGCGTCGGCAAGGACGATGCGCTCGATGCGCTGGAAGACGCCCTTCCCGTTGCTATCTCGAAGCTGGCCTAAGGCGCTCCGAGGATCGCCACACTGGCGACCAGCCCGCGATGGTTGGAGCCCATGGCGTCCGGCATGGCGTTGATGGCAGTGATGAGCGCGTTGCCCCGGGTGAAAAGATTGTCGATGGGCACGCCGATATCGGCCAGTTCTACCGGCCAGGTTGCCGGATAGGAAGGCGGCGGCACCAGCGCCGCCCGCTCCGCCAGTTCGGCAATATCGTCCGACCACGCAGCGGCGTTGAAGTCGCCGGCCAGGATGACCGGCCCCTCGAGTTCCCGCAGGACACGGAACGCCTGCCAAAGCTCGGCGAGCATCAGATCGTCGAAATAGGGTTTGGTGAGGTGCAGCCCGACAATGGTCACGCCCACGCCCTCAATCACCGTCTCGGCAATGACCAGGCGCAACCGGCGGAACTCTCCCAGTGGGAGGACGCGATTGGAGGTAAACGGCGTCTTGGAATAAATGAGAAGGTCGCACGCCGTGCCTTCTTCCGAGCAACCGGCGCGATGGGGATAGGCTTGATCCATCGCTGCCACGGATCGTACCGGCGCTGATTCCATGATGATAGCGATGTCGGGAGCGAGATCGAGCACCCGTTCGACGATCGCCACGCCGTCGGGATTGCTGTTGAGGACGTTGAAGCTGAGAATATCCACGGTGGCCGTGACCGGCAATTGCTGCAGCGGCGCGCGCTGTGCTTGCTGGTCGCGGATGATCAGGGCGCCCTCGCCGGCACTGGCCAGGGCAAAGATCATGACCACCCCCGCGCGTTTCCAGCCCCCCACCAGCGCCAGGCCAACAGCGATCAGCAGCGTGGTCGCGGCGATATGAAAGCGGAGCGTTTGCAGCAAGCGCTGGCCGGGAACGTCAAAGGAGATGCTGACCAGGATAATCCCGAGCACCGCCACCAGTGCCAGTCCGGTCAGAACTCCCCGCAATTCCCAGCGAATCTTCAAGACTGGCTCCCTGCCTACCCAGGCAGGGAACTGATCGCTTTTTGGCGCCCCGAAGGCAACCGCTAGATGTGCAAGGCTGCGCTGCCGCTAGCCCGCCATGGCGCCCTGTGCCGCCGCGCCCCGTTCGATCAGGAGACGGTTATAGGCGTTGAGATAGGCGCGGGCGGAGGCTACGAGCGTATCCGGCTCAGCGGCATTGCCCGAGACGATACGGCCATTCATCTCGAGACGCACATGGGCACCAGCCTGGGCATCGGTGCCGCCGGTGATACCGTCCACCGCATAGAGCACCAGATGCGGCTGCTGGCCCACCGCCTCCTTGATGGCATTGAAGATCGCGTCAACCGACCCGGTGCCCTCATAGGTGACGGCGTTTTCTTCCCCATCGATGGAGAGCGTGAGGTTGCAGCGGTGAATACCGCCGGTCTTGGTGACCACTTCCATGTCCACCAACTTGATGCGGTCGCCTACCGAACCGACCTCGTCATCCACCAGCGCGACGATATCGGCGTCATAGACGTGCTTCTTGCGATCGGCGAGATCCTTGAAGCGCTGGAAGGCCTCCTGGAAAGCGTTGTCGCCCAGCTCGTAACCCAGTTCCTTGAGCTTGTCCTTGAAAGCCGCGCGACCAGAATGCTTGCCCATCACCAAGGTCGTTTCCTTGATGCCGACGCTGGCCGGGGTCATGATCTCATAGGTTTCGGCATTTTTGAGCATGCCGTCTTGGTGGATGCCGCTCTCATGCGCAAAGGCGTTCTTGCCCACAATAGCCTTGTTGTACTGCACCGGGAAATTGGAAGCCGCCGACACGATCCGGCTGGCACGGGCCAAATGAGTGGTCTCGATCTGCGTGTGGTACGGCATGGCATCGCCGCGTGTGCGCAGCGCCATGACGATTTCCTCCAGCGCGGCATTGCCAGCCCGTTCGCCCAAGCCGTTGATGGTGCATTCCACCTGCCGGGCGCCGCCACGCACGGCCGCGAGTGAGTTGGCGACTGCCAGACCCAGATCGTCGTGGCAATGGGCCGAGAAAATCGCCTTTTCTGCGCCGGGAACTGCGGTGATGATGTCGCGGAACATGGCCTCATGTTCATCGGGGACGGCATAGCCGACCGTATCGGGCAGGTTGATCGTCGTCGCGCCGGACTTGATCGCCGTCTCGACGCAGCGCTTGAGGAACTCGAGTGGGGTACGGGTCGCGTCCATTGCCGACCATTCGACATCGTCGATCAGATTGCGTGCCTGCGCCACGGTGCGGGCGATGATCTCGATGACCTCGTCCTCGGTCTTCTTCATCTGGTGGGCCAGATGGATGGGCGAGGTGGATACAAAGGTGTGTATCCGGCCGCGGCGCGCATGGCGCACGGCTTCACCCGCCCGGTCGATATCGGCCGTGATGGCGCGGGCTAGGCCAGCCACGGTGGCGCGCTTGACCTGCTTGGCCACGGCGACAACGGCCTCGAAGTCGCCGGTGGACGCGATAGGGAAACCCGCCTCGATAATGTCGACGCCCATATCGTCTAGGGCCTCGGCGACCTGGAGTTTCTCTTCCAGCGTCATGGTCGCGCCGGGCGATTGTTCGCCGTCTCGCAGTGTCGTGTCGAAAATGAAGACGCGGTCTTTGTTGGTGTCGGTGGTGGCAGTCATCGCTCTATCCTATCGGGCGGCCCAGAGTCGCAGCTCTATAGGCCGGACATTTACTGTTCGGCTTGTGGCAAAATCCCCTGACGACCCGCTCGCTTTCCGAGCTGCCGGTGATCAGGGGCTGATAAGAAGGAGAAGGAGCCCGGCAAGCGGCAAAAGCAGGCCAGCCGAAATCACCAGGCGGCGTTCGGCGGCCTGGCGCTGGGAGATCGCAATGGCTTTGGCGCGGTTGCGCTGCATTGGACACGTCCTGTTTGAGCAAACAATGCGCCAATCACCTGACCGTTGCAAGGCGGATTTCGACAAAGCCGTTCGGCTCCTATCGCGAAAGATCCAGCACCCCTTCTCCAACGATGATGGCGTGCCCACCGATAGCGGCATGGGTGAGCACCTCGTCTTCCTTGCGCAACTGCACGGTGATGCGGCACGGCCGGCCCATCTCGTGTCCTTGCCGGATGGCGAGGTCAGATTGCCCGCTGGCATAGGGCACGTGCTCAGCCAGAAGGCCGATCAACGCCGCTGCGGCAGCGCCCGTGCCGGGATCCTCCCCTAGTCCCATGTCTGAGGAGAACATGCGGGCGGCGAAATCGTTGTTCGGTTCGCGTGGCGTCTCGGTGAAGATGTAGACCCCGCCTCGCCCATGGGGGAAAGCGTTGCGCCAGATACCCATGTTTGGTGCCAGCCGCGCCAGGACACCGGCATCGCGGACCGGCACAAGATGAAACTCCACGCCAGCCGAATAGACCGCCGGGCGGTAAGCGCCGCAGCCGATTTCGTCCATCTCGATGCCGAGGGCCAAAGCGATGGCTTTGTGATCCTCAAGCGCAGCAAGCTTGCCCGGCATCTGCGGCAGGGTGAAACGCGCCTCCCCGCTTCGTTTATCCGCCTTCTCGAAAAGGGCGGTGACGAGGCCGATCTTCTCCTCAAGGCGGACCGCGGTCGCCTTGCTCTGCAAGCCCAGGACAACCGCGGCGCCAATCGTGGGATGGCCGGCAAAGGGCAACTCGACAGCGGGCGTGAAGATGCGCGCGGCGGCAGTGTTGCGGGCACCCTGCGCCTTTTGCAGGAACACCGTCTCGCTGAGATTGAACTCCTTGGCGATAGCCTGCATCTCGTCGTCGAGCAGCCCGTCCGCCTTGCAGACTACAGCGAGCGGGTTACCCTTGAGCGGCTCACGCGTGAAAACATCGAGCAGCAGATAATCGAGCTTCATTCAGGCTCACCCCGTCGGCAGCGTGTAATCGGCCCGATCAACTTGCAGATGGTCGCAGAAGGCGTCAACGGCGACGGCATGATCCTTGCGCCCCGGCAAACCCGAAATGGTCAGGCAGCCGATGATCCCGGCGCCCTTCACCCGGATCGGAAAGCCACCGCCAGCGATCACGAACTCGGCGGGATCGGCCCCCGATTGCGGCGGAAAAGGAACTTCTCCCCGCTCCAGCACCATGCGGTAACTTGCTCTCTGGAAGCGGCGAACTGTGTTGATCTTGCGGCGCACCCACTCGGCATTGTCGGCACTGGTGCCGGCCGTGGCGGCAAAGAACATCTGACGATCCCAACTGCGGACGTCGACCACCAGGCCCAGCCCCTCGGCCAGCGCGCGCTCCCGGACCGAGGCGCCGAGCGCAAAAGCGACATCCTCGTCGAATGCACCCAGAGCCAGTTCGAGTTCCTGCCGCTTGACCAGTTCGATATCGCTCTCGACGCTCACAATAGTGTCCCCCTAAAACGCTTAGTGCGGTTCCAAATGCTCACACTCCGCTAGCACTAAGGGGCACCGATGTGCCACCGCAGAATACGAAAACGGGGGCCGAAGCCCCCGTTGCCAAACCTAGTTCTTTTCCTTGTCGACCAGGGCTCCCGCCTTGATCCACGGCATCATGCCGCGCAATTGTTCGCCCACCTGCTCGATGGGGTGCTCGTCGGCCAGACGGCGCGTCGCCTTGAAGCGAGAAGCGCCGCCCTTGTATTCCTGCATCCACTCGGAAGTAAACTTGCCCGACTGAATGTCGTGCAGCACGCGCTTCATTTCCGCCTTGGTCTCGGCCGTAATAATGCGCGGACCCGTGACATACTCGCCCCACTCTGCAGTATTGGAGATCGAGTAGTTCATGTTGGCGATACCGCCCTGATAGATCAGGTCGACGATCAGTTTTACTTCGTGGAGGCACTCGAAATAGGCCATTTCGGGTGCATAACCAGCTTCAACCAGCGTCTCGAAACCAGCCCGGATCAGTTCGACGAGACCACCGCACAGCACAGCCTGCTCACCGAAGAGGTCGGTCTCGCATTCCTCGCGGAAATTGGTCTCGATGACGCCCGAACGGCCACCGCCCACACCCGAGGCATAGGCCAGCGCAATGTCATGAGCATTGCCCGAAGCATCCTGATGCACCGCGATCAGGCACGGCACGCCGCCCCCCTTCTGGTATTCGCCGCGCACCGTGTGACCTGGACCCTTAGGCGCGATCATGATGACGTCGACGGTGGACTTGGGCTCGATGAGGTTGAAGTGCACATTGAGACCGTGGGCAAAAGCCAGCGCCGCGCCATCACGGATGTTGGGCTCAATATGCTCCTTGTAGATGTCCGCCTGCAGCTCATCGGGCGTCAGCATCATGATGACGTCGGCCCATCCGGCGGCTTCGGCCACGCTCATGACCTTGAGGCCTTCACCCTCGGCCTTCTTGGCCGATGGCGAACCCGGACGCAGCGCGACGACGACGTCGGTGATGCCCGAATCGCGCAAGTTCAGCACATGGGCATGGCCTTGGCTGCCATAGCCTACAATGGCGACTTTCCGGGACTTGATGATGTTGAGATCGGCATCCCGATCATAATAGACGCGCATAAGTTTATCCCCTCTCGATGAAGCGGTGTTATAAATTGGCCTTGGCCCCATAAAGGGCGAAGAACTGGTCAGCGGCGGTTTTGACGTCCGACTCGATATTGGCTTCGACGTTGGACTGGGTAAGTGCACTGTCCCCCAGCAGGAGACGGATTTGGACGTCACGCACCACCAGACCGAAAAAGGTCCGATAGGCATCTTCGCTGGAGGCGAAGCGCAGCAGTCGTGCGTCGCGGCCAGCCTCAAGAATAGGCTTCAGGCGCCGGCGGATGGCGAGTGGGCCGTTCTCCAGAACGATAAGCCCGAGCCGGTCCTTCTCCTGTGCTGCGTGATTGATCGCGGTGCGATTGAGAGTGATGGACACATCACCCACGATGACGGTCAGCAGGTCGCGGGCGAACTGCTCGATGCTGGCGCGCAAGGTCTTGGCGCTAAGGCCGGTGCGGTCGACATGGGGCATGCGCACCTTCGCCGCCTGCCACTGGACCGTTGCGGTCAACAAGCCGTCCCGGTCGCCGAACCATTTGTAGAGCGTTTCCTTGGAGCATGAGGCGCGGCGCGCCACCGCTGTCATGGTCAGGCCGTCGCCATTCTCCACCAAGAGGTCGAGAGCAGCCGTCAGCACCGCCTGCTGGCGCGGCGTAAAGGTTTCCTCGTTGACCTTGATGGGCAGGGCCAAGGCGCAGTCCTCTTGCTGAAGCGAACCGAATACTGTGAATTCGTCAGATTGCGTACCGTACGGTACGGTTCTGCGCAAGAGCTTTGTTGCGCGGCACCACCATTCTGCAACAGATTGTTCCTCCATCGGTACTTGCCGATGGAGCTATGCCGGTGCAAGTATCGGGAGAGCCCTCCCCGGCAAACACCATCCGAGTTCTTCATGTCACAGCTTTTCTCGTCGACCAGTCTGCGTGGCCTTGCGCTGCGCAACCGCACCGTCATCGCCCCCATGTGCCAATACTCAGCCGTGGATGGCTTCGCCAACGACTGGCACTTCGTGCATCTGGGCCGCTTCGCCATCGGCGGTTTCGGTCTGATCATTCTCGAAGCTACGGGCGTGACGCCAGAAGGTCGCATCTCCTACGCTGATCTAGGCCTCTGGAAGGATGAGCAGATCGCTCCTCTCGCCCGCATAGTCGACTTCATCCACAGCCAAGGCGCCGCCGCCGGAATCCAGCTGGCGCATGCCGGACGCAAGGCCTCCACCCCCGTGCCGTGGCGCAACGGCTTCACGGAAACAGAAGAGGAAAAGCCGCGCGTCGGCTTCGAACACTGGACGCCGGTGGCACCCAGTGCGGAAATCCATGCGGAAGGCAAGGACTTCACCAAGCCGACGGCGCTGGACGCCGCGGGCATCCGCAACATCATCGATTCCTTTGTTGCCGCCGCCAAGCGCGCCGAGCAGGCGGGCTTCGACACCGTCGAAGTCCATGCGGCCCACGGCTATCTCCTTAATCAGTTCCTCTCGCCCTTGGCTAACAAGCGCACCGATGAGTATGGCGGCAGCCGCGAGAACCGGATGCGCCTGGTCCTTGAAGTTACCGAAGCTGTTCGCGCCGTGTGGCCCGCTGAGAAGCCGCTTCTGGTCCGGATTTCGGTGAGCGACAATCATCCCGAAGGTTGGCAGGTGGAGGACAGCGTCGTCCTTGCCCAGGAGTTGAAGAAGCTGGGCGCCGACGCCATCGACTGCTCGAGCGGCGGTTTCGAAGGGGCGACGTTCAACACTGTTGCCGGCTACCAGGTCCCTTTTGCCAAGGCGGTGCGCGACGGTGCCGACATTCCCACCATGGCTGTCGGTCTGCTCGGGGATGCCGGTCGTGCCGAGGAGATCATCGCCAATGGCGAGGCGGATTTCATCGAACTGGCCCGCGGCGCCTTGGATGATCCTAATTGGGCCGTGCACGCCCGGCACGAGCTTGGCGCGGACGATTACGAACTCTGGCCCAATCCCACCAAACGGGTGCGCGAGCGAGACCGGGCTCTGAGGCAGCGCAGCTTCGCCAGCAAGTAAGGTGCCGCCGACAACCTAAATTCGCCGTGATTGGCCGATCAGTCTTGCCGAACTGATCTGGGCGCACCAGATCAGATCGGCGCAGGAGAAGAGCATGGATACCAAAGCTGCAGTGATCGCCCTGATGAGCGTCTGGGGCGTGGGAACATGCGCTGTTGCTCCGTCCCTCGCCCAGGAGGAGAGCGGCGACGCCTCGGCCAATCCGCTCCTCAACAAAGTTTGGGTGCGCGCCGAAGCCAGCGACTCGCTTCCGGGCACCATGCAGATCTTTCTCGAAGACGGCACTCTGGTTAGCGACAGCTGCTGGGAGACCTATCGGCTATCGAAGTGGCAACAAGTCTCCGAGGGCGCGATCAGTTGGGAAGAGGATGGCATGACCATCAATGCTGAGATCGCCAGCATTTCTGACACTGAGATGGTGCTTAATCTTCAGCTGGGCAGCGAAATTCAGGAGCAGCGGTTCGTCACGGCAACTGCCCCTTATGTGTGCCCCGACATTCCCGAATAGTGCTGGCCGATCCGCCTAGAGGATCACTTGCGTTCCAATTTCCACCACGCGCCCTGTGGGGATGTGGAAATACTCAGTCGCGTCACTAGCATTTCGTGCCAAGCGCGCGAACAGCCGATCCTGCCAATAGCGCAATAAGTTGGGCGACTTTGGCCCCGTCTTCAGGGACCGGCGCGACAGGAAGAACGAGGTGGACATGATGTCGAACTTCCACCCGAGCTTGCGGCCCAGTGCCAGCGCTTTGGGGATGTTTGGGCTCTCCATGAAGCCAAAGGTCACGACCACTCGGCTGAACAATTCGTTGTAAGCCTCAATGGTGACCTTCTCGTCGTCAGGCACGCGTGGCGAGGCAGACGTGCGGACCGTCAGAATGACGTTCTGCTCATGCAGCACCTTGTAGTGCTTGAGGCTATGCAGTAGCGCCGTGGGTGCGCCCTCCACATCACTGGTCAGGAAAATGGCCGTACCAGGCACCAGGGTTGGCTTCTTCTTGGAGAGGTTGTCCACCAAGAACTGCAACGGCACTTCGTCGCGGCGGGTCTTTTCAGCTAGCCGGCGACGTCCGGCCATCCAGCTCCACATGATCGTTGCGACGCCAAGCGCTACGACAGCGGGCACCCAGCCGCCCTGGAAAAGCTTTGCCGCATTGGCTGCAAAGAAGCCCCCGTCGATAACGGCGAATACAATGCCGAAAGCTAGAACCACCAGCGGATGCCATTTCCAGTTGCGCCACATAACAACGACCAGCAGTGCGAGCGTCACGATCATCACGCCAGACACGGCAATCCCGTATGCACTGGACAGAGCACTGGAGCTACCGAACGAGACCACCAGCACCAAGACACCGATGAGCAGCATCGAGTTGATCTGGGGCATGTAGATCTGCCCACTTTGGGTTTCCGATGTGTGGGTGACGACAAGGCGAGGTAGCATGTTGAGCGCTATCGCCTGCTGCGCCAGGCTATAGGTACCCGAGATGACTGCCTGGCTAGCAATGATCGTCGCGAGCGTGGCTAGGCCAACAAACGGCAGCAATGCCCATTCGGGCTGCATCTCGAAGAACGGGCTACCCACATTTTCCACGCCCACCTCGAGAACATAGGCACCCTGGCCGAAATAGTTCAGCAGTAGGCATGGAAAGACCATGGCGAACCAAGCCACTACAATGGGCTTGCGG